>NZ_AP022590.1:0-309277 GCF_010731775.1 Mycobacterium mantenii
CTCGACATCTTGTCAGCCACTAGGTGTAGTGTTTCGAGCACCGGCAGATCCCAGGACCACCAAGCCAGCCAGGCTCGGTGAACCCCCCGAAATCGGCACCCACAGGTCGTTCGACCTTGACCGCCGCACGACGGGAATCAGGGAGCCTGACGGATCGCTGAACATAGCAAAGACGCAGTCAAAAGTAGTTGCCAGTCCATTGGGTCCCCCTCTTCCGCAAAGGAGCGGCATTCTATGAGCATCACCGTGTACACCAAGCCGGCATGTGTGCAGTGCAGCGCGACCTACAAGGCGCTGGACAAGCAGGGCATCGCCTACGAGAAGGTCGACATCTCGCTGGACGCCGAGGCGCGTGACTACGTGATGGCCCTGGGATACCTGCAGGCACCCGTGGTGGTGGCGGGCAACGACCACTGGTCGGGTTTCCGGCCCGACCGCATCAAGGCGCTGTCCACGGCGGAACTGAGCGCGTAAGGCAAGACGTTAGGTAAGGAGGTTGCGGTGCAGTCGCGCAACCCAGATTGGACGGGTGACGACCCGCTTGGCCCGGCTAGACTTGATGGCGGCGACCGCTTCATCCGGCTACGCCGGACTCGCGATCGCCGCGGCCGCGTTTGCGATCGTCACTGGTCTATTTCTCCTCGGTCTCGGAGAACACCCACCGCTTCGTGGAGCTGGGGATCCCCGCCACGCGGATACCACTGCATGACCGCATCGAGGTAGACCAGCCCTACGTCCTCGTCCTGCCCACCTACGGCGGCGGCCGGGCCACTCCCGACCTCAACGCCGGCGGCTACGTGCCCAAGCAGGTCATCGCCTTTTTGAACAATGAGCACAACCGGTCGTTGATCCGCGGCGTCATCGCCGCGGGCAACAACAACTTCGGCGCCGAATTCGCCTACGCGGGCAACGTGATCTCGCGCAAGTGCGGCGTCCCGTACCTCTACCGCTTCGAACTAATGGGAACCCAGGACGACGTGGATGCCGTCCGCGCGGGCTTAGCCGATTTCTGGAAGGAACAGACGTGTCACCAACCGTCGCTGCAGAGCCTGTAACCACCGGAGCCCACGCATTGCCGGGGGAGACGGATTATCACGCGCTCAACGCGATGCTGAACCTGTACGACGCGGACGGCAAGATTCAGTTCGACAAGGACCGCGAGGCCGCGCATCAGTACTTCCTGCAGCACGTCAACCAGAACACGGTGTTCTTCCACAATCAGGACGAAAAGCTCGACTACCTGATCAAGGAGAACTATTACGAGCGTGAGGTTCTCGACCAGTACAGCCGTAACTTCGTCAAGACGCTGCTGGACCGCGCCTACGCCAAGAAGTTCCGGTTCCCGACGTTTTTGGGCGCGTTCAAGTACTACACCTCCTACACGCTGAAGACGTTCGACGGGAAGCGTTACCTGGAGCGCTTCGAAGACCGCGTGGTCATGGTGGCGCTGACGCTGGCCGCCGGCGACACCATCCTGGCCGAGAAGCTCGTCGACGAGATCATCGACGGCCGCTTCCAGCCGGCCACCCCGACGTTCCTGAACTCGGGCAAGAAGCAGCGCGGCGAACCGGTGAGCTGCTTTTTGCTGCGCATCGAGGACAACATGGAGTCGATCGGGCGGTCGATCAACTCCGCGCTGCAGCTGTCCAAGCGCGGCGGGGGAGTTGCGTTGCTGCTCAGCAACATTCGCGAGCACGGCGCCCCGATCAAGAACATCGAAAACCAATCCTCGGGTGTCATCCCGATCATGAAGCTGCTCGAGGACTCGTTCTCCTACGCCAACCAGCTCGGGGCCCGTCAGGGCGCGGGCGCGGTGTACCTGCACGCGCATCACCCGGACATCTATCGGTTCCTGGACACCAAGCGCGAGAACGCCGACGAGAAGATCCGCATCAAGACGCTGAGCCTGGGTGTGGTGATCCCCGACATCACCTTCGAGCTGGCCAAGAAGAACGAGGACATGTACCTGTTCTCGCCGTATGACGTCGAGCGGGTCTACGGTCTGCCGTTCGCCGACATCTCGGTGACCGAGAAGTACTACGAGATGGTCGACGACGCCCGCATCCGCAAGACCAAGATCAAGGCACGGGAGTTCTTCCAGACGCTGGCCGAGCTGCAGTTCGAGTCCGGTTACCCTACATCATGTTCGAGGACACGGTGAACCGGGCCAACCCGATCGACGGCAAGATCACCCACTCGAACCTGTGCTCGGAGATTCTGCAGGTGTCCACGCCGTCGGTGTTCAACGACGACCTGTCGTATGCCAAAGTGGGCAAGGACATTTCGTGCAACCTGGGATCGCTGAACATCGCCAAGACGATGGACTCGCCCGACTTCGCGCAGACCATCGAGGTCGCGATCCGCGCGCTGACGGCGGTGAGCGATCAGACGCACATCTGGTCGGTGCCCTCAATCGAGCAGGGCAACAACGAGTCCCACGCGATCGGGCTCGGTCAGATGAATCTGCACGGCTACCTGGCCCGCGAGCGCATTCTCTACGGCTCCGAAGAGGGCGTCGACTTCACCAACATCTACTTCTACACCGTGCTCTACCACGCGCTGCGCGCGTCGAATCGCATCGCGATCGAGCGGGGTTCGAAGTTCGGCGGCTTCGAGAAGTCGAAGTACGCCTCGGGTGAATTCTTCGACAAGTACACCGAGCAGGTGTGGGAGCCGGCCACCCCGCGGGTCCGGGAGCTCTTCGTCGAGGCGGGCATCCGCATTCCGACGCAAGAGGATTGGCGACGGCTCAAGGAGTCGGTGCAGCAGCACGGCATCTACAACCAGAACCTGCAGGCCGTCCCGCCGACGGGGTCGATCAGCTACATCAACCACTCGACCAGCTCGATCCACCCGGTGGCGAGCAAGATCGAGATCCGCAAGGAAGGCAAGATCGGCCGCGTCTACTACCCGGCGCCCTATCTGACCAACGACAACCTGGAGTACTACCAGGACGCCTACGAGATCGGCTACGAGAAGATCATCGACACCTACGCCGCGGCCACCCAGCACGTGGACCAGGGGCTGAGCCTGACGTTGTTCTTCAAGGACACCGCCACCACCCGCGAGGTGAACAAGGCGCAGATCTACGCCTGGCGCAAGGGAATCAAGACGCTGTACTACATCCGGCTGCGCCAGATGGCCTTGGAGGGAACAGAGGTCGAGGGCTGCGTGTCCTGCATGCTGTAGAACCTCGGGCTGATCGGCCAGTCTGCCCAGGTCAGCGCTGCAGCGCGGTATGGTGCTTGATGTGGTGAGAATTACCCGACCCCACCCCAGCGTCAAGCCTGGGGCCAAGGTTGACGCGCGCAGCGAACGCTGGCGCGAGCACCGCAAGAAAGTGCGCAACGAAATCGTCGACGCGGCCTTCCGCGCGATCGATCGCCTCGGGCTGTCCGTGCGGGAGATCGCCGAGGAGGCCGGCACCGCCAAACCGAAGATCTACCGGCATTTTCACGACAAGTCCGACCTGTTCCAGGCGATCGGGGAGCGTCTGCGCGACATGCTGTGGGCGGCGATCTTCCCGTCCATCGACCTGAAAACCGACTCGGCCCGCGAGGTGATCCGGCGCAGCGTCGAGGAGTACGTGGTCCTGGTCGACAAGCACCCCAACGTGCTGCGCGTGTTCATCCAGGGCCGGTCGGCGGCCAGCCCCCAGATCCTCGACGAGGGACGCGGAATCACCCTGGCCGTGGCCGACATGTTCGACAACGAGCTGCGCGAGATGGAGCTCGACCACGCGGCGGTCGAACTGGCCGGGCACGCGGCCTTCGGCTGCGCCGCGTCGGCCACCGAGTGGTGGCTGGGTCCCGAGCCGGACAGCCCGCGCCTGATGACGCGCGAGCAATTCGTCGCGCACCTGACCACCATCATGATGGGTGTCATCGTCGGCACCGCCGAGGCGCTGGGCATCAGGATGAACCCTGACCTGCCGGTTCACGACATGGTGGCCGGTGACTCGGCCGCGAGCTGAGCGAGCTGCGGCGTTGACAACCACCGCGGCCATCGATAACACTCGTCCAATCCGATACCCTGGGTACCGGGTATTCTGCGTCAGCCGGGGGCCGTAGCGAAGACGCCGGCTAAAGCCGACCAAAACAGGCCTGGAGAGAAAGACCGATCGACCGTGACCGACGTCGTGACACAAACCGAGACCATCCCGGGGGCCAACGCCTCGAAACCCGTGCACACACGCGCCGTCATCATCGGGACCGGGTTCTCCGGTCTGGGGATGGCCATCGAGCTGCAGAAGCGGGGCATCGGCTTCGTCATCCTGGAAAAGGCCGGCGACATCGGCGGCACCTGGCGGGACAACAGCTACCCCGGGTGCGCCTGCGACATCCCGTCGCACCTCTACTCGTTCTCGTTCGAGCCCAAGCCCGACTGGAAGAACCCGTTCTCTTTCCAGCCCGAGATCTGGGACTACCTCAAAGGAGTCACCGAGAAATACGGGCTGCGTCGCTACATCGAGTTCAACTCGCTGGTCGACCGCGCCCACTGGGACGACGACGAGAACCGCTGGCACGTGTTCACCACCGACGGACGCGAATACGTCGCGCAGTTCTTGATCTCGGGTGCCGGCGCCCTGCATCCCGTCCATGCCCGACATCGAGGGTCGCGACGAATTCCGTGGCGCCGCTTTCCACTCCGCGGAGTGGGATCACAGCGTTGACCTGACCGGCAAGCGGGTGGCGGTGATCGGGACCGGCGCCAGCGCGATCCAGATCGTGCCGGAGATCGTCGGTCAGGTCGCCGAACTTCAGCTCTACCAACGCACTCCGCCGTGGGTGGTCCCGCGCTCAACCCGAGATCCCGCCAGCGGTGCGCGGGGCCATGGAGAACGTGCCCGGCCTGCGCGCGCTGGTCCGTCTCGCGATCTACTGGGGGCAGGAAGCGCTGGCCTTCGGCATGACCAAGCGGCCGAACCTGCTCAAGTTCATCGAGGCCTACTGCAAATACAACATTCGCCGGTCGGTCAAGGACCGGGAGCTGCGGCGCAAGCTGATCCCGAACTACCGCATCGGGTGCAAGCGAATCCTGAACTCCTCCACTTACTATGGCGCGGTTGCCGACCCGAAGACCGAACTGGTCACCGACCACATCGCGCGAATCACCGCCGACGGCATCGTCACCGCCGACGGCACCCACCGGCCGGCCGACGTGATCGTGTATGCCACCGGCTTCCACGTCACCGACTCCTACACCTACGTCCAGATCAAGGGACTGCACGGCGAGGACCTGGTGGACCGCTGGAACCGCGAGGGCATCGGCGCGCACCGCGGGATCACCGTCGCCGACGTACCCAACCTGTTCTTCCTGCTGGGCCCCAACACCGGGCTGGGACACAACTCGGTGGTGTTCATGATCGAATCCCAGATCCATTACGTCGCAGACGCGATCGCGACCTGCGACAGGCTGGGCGCACAGGCGCTGGCGCCGACCCGCGCCGCCCAGGACAAGTTCAACGACGAGCTGCAGCGCCGGCTGGGACCGTCGGTGTGGAACAGCGGCGGCTGCAGCAGCTGGTATCTGGACGAGCACGGCAAGAACACCGTGCTCTGGGGCGGCTACACCTGGGAGTACTGGCGGGCGACCCGCTCAGTCAAGCCGGAGGAATACCAGTTCTACGGTATGAACATGGGCGAGGCCGCGGCCGCCTCCTGACGTCGGGCGCGCGAATCATCGCTGACGCCTGAGGAGTTCGGCGAAGGCCTGCGCGGCGGCGTCCACACCGGCGTCGTCGTCGGTGGCCACCAGATCCAGCAGCAGGCCGCGGGCGACGGCCAGTCCCAGTCGCGCCAGGGCGGGTTCGACCGGTCCCTCGGCGATCGCGTCGACTTCGGCCAACCAGCCGGTGACGGCGCCGGGAACCATTCGGGCAAAAGGCTTTTCGCCCTGGACGGCGCGGGCGTAGCACTCGAAGAACAGCCGCTCGGATTCGCGCAATTCGGGTCGACGAAGGTCGGCCCACATCGCCGCGAAGCTGCCGGCCGGATCGGCCGGCAATTCGGCCAGCAGCCCCATCTGTCGGCGCTCGACCTCCTCAACGATCGCCACGAGCAGATCTTCTCGAGAGCCGAAGTGGTGCAACAGCATCCGGTGGCTGGTGCCGACCGCGGCGGCCACTTCGCGCAGCGACCGGTCGCCGATGCCGCCGGTGGCGAACTCGGCGATGAGCGCATCGAGCAGTTGCCGGCGACGCTCGGTGTCAGGAGTGCGTGCCATTGGCGCGGCTGAGCTGTTCGGATCTGGCCTTGAGGCCCTGGGCCTCGAGTTGCAGGAAGCGCTTGGTCTTCTTGGCCATCAGCCGCCCGCGAGGGCCAGCACACCGCGCTGGCCGAGTTGCTGGCGCACCAGCGTGCGGCCGCCTGGCCGTGCGACGACATCGTGGCGAGCGGTCACCCGCGCCCCGGGAGAGATTTGCACCCAGGTCCAGGACGCACCCGGCTCGATGTCGGTGACCCTCCACACCAGCTTCGACATGCCGGGCTGCTTGATCGCGAACCGTCTGCCGACGGCGAGCCCGGGCCCGTCCAGCCCGGTCAGGGAGGTCACCGACGCGGTCCAGTCGGGCCAGTGCTCGACGTCGGTGAAGACCTCCCAGACGAGTCGGGGCGGTGCGTCGATCTCGACACTGTCTTCGCTAATCATGTACCAAATGGTACATGATTAGCCGCGTGGTGAACAGCGGCTGGACGCGTCGATCGCGCCGGTGCGCGCATCCGGCCGGCGCTGATTCGCAGCAAATCCGGCCACACCGCCCGCGCCGCGGAGCTCATACTGGAGGTGACCCGACAGGTGTGCACGACACGCAAACACAAGTTCTTGTGTTCCGCTGGGTTGTCGCACCCCAGGGGTAGTGTCTGGAGCCTGAGATCAATCCGGCGAAACGGTGTGTGAAGTGGGGTTCTGGTGACCGACAACATGAAGCTGATCGACCGCGTCTCGGCGATCAACTGGAACCGGCTGCAAGACGAAAAAGACGCCGAGGTGTGGGACCGGCTGACCGGCAACTTCTGGCTGCCCGAGAAGGTGCCGGTGTCCAACGACCTCCCGTCGTGGGCAACCCTGACGCCCGGGGAGAAGCAGCTGACCATGCGGGTGTTCACCGGCCTGACGCTGCTGGACACCATCCAGGGCACGGTCGGCGCGGTCAGCCTGATCCCCGACGCGCTGACGCCGCACGAGGAAGCGGTTTACACCAACATCGCCTTCATGGAGTCGGTGCACGCGCGCAGCTACAGCAACATCTTCTCCACGCTGTGTTCGACGGCCGAGATCGACGACGCCTTCCGCTGGTCGGAGGAGAACCCCAACCTGCAGCGCAAGGCCGAGATCGTCATGCAGTACTACAAGGGCGACGAGCCGCTCAAGCGCAAAGTGGCCTCCACGCTGCTGGAAAGCTTCCTGTTCTACTCCGGCTTCTACCTGCCGATGTACTGGTCGAGCCGGGCCAAGCTGACCAACACCGCGGACATGATCCGGCTGATCATCCGCGACGAGGCCGTGCACGGTTACTACATCGGCTACAAATACCAGCGCGGCCTGGCCCTCGTCGACGACGCACGCAAGCAGGAGCTCAAGGACTACACCTACGAGCTGCTCTTCGAGCTTTACGACAACGAGGTGGAGTACACCCAGGACCTCTACGACGAGGTCGGGCTGACCGAAGACGTCAAGAAGTTTCTGCGCTACAACGCCAACAAGGCGCTGATGAACCTCGGCTACGAGGCGCTGTTCCCACGCGACGAGACCGACGTCAACCCGGCCATCCTGTCCGCGCTGTCACCCAACGCCGACGAGAACCACGACTTCTTCTCCGGCTCGGGGTCGTCGTACGTGATCGGCAAGGCCGTAATCACCGAAGACGAGGACTGGGACTTCTGATTTCGCAGGTCAGCGGATAAATCGGTGGCCGGGCACTCCGGCGGCAGCGTCCCATCGCTCGCCTTGGCTGGCAGCCCGTGCCCGCCCCGTGCCCACATTTTGCCCACACTTTCGCGAGAGCGAGCCTGATCCAACGCGGTCGCAACCGCCTCTAGATCGTCGTCGAACAGATCGGCATAGATGTCTAGCGTCATCGCTGCGGAGGCGTGCCCGAGCATCTTTTGTACCGCCTTCACGTTGGCTCCGGCGCTCACGGCAAGACTGGCCGCGACATGCCTCAAATCATGCGGAGTCACACGCGGCACCTTCGATTGAGCAACCGCTTTCGCGAACCACCCCGACACCGGATGAGGCCGCCTCAAGTGGACGCCGTCGTCGCTGGACCACAACAGGTCGTCTCGGTCCTTCCGTTCGCACTGACGGGCCAGATGCGGCAGCAGAAACGCCGGAAGCGGCACGGTGCGCTGTTTGTGAGCCTTCGGGTGCCCACAAATATCCGCCTGCCCGACTGCACGGCGTTCTCCGCGATCGTGGCCCGCTTGCGGAGCAGGTCCAGATCGCGGACCCGCAGGCCGACGCCTTCGCCCCACCGCAACCCGGTATAGGCCAAGAACAACACGAGGCCCTCGTAGTCGCCTGACGCGGCTGCTAGCGCAGCCACCTGCTCATGCGTCAGGTAGACCGGCCGTTTCCGGCTTGGGCGCGGCAGCGCGATCCCTGCGGCCGGATTGACCACGATCAACCGGTCGCGAACCGCGTCGGCCAAGATTCTCGACAGGACGTAGTGCGCTCGCTTGACGGCACTGGCACCGAGCGGTTTCACGTCAGCCGCACCGCGGCCCAAGTCCGAAATCCACTTCTGCACCCCGGTCGGCTTAATGTCACCGAGGGCGACACGCCCCCATCGAGGCTGCAAGTGCAACCGCCAGGTCGTTTCCATCACGGCATAGCCAGACGGTTTGAGGTGACCACGTTGACGGTCCAGCCACGCCGGCCTAACTCACCCAGCGTCACACGAGCGTCCCGAGGGGCCACGTACTCGCCCCGCAGCTTCGATACCTCGACGGATGCGGCGAACGCCTCGGCAGCTTTCTTGGTCGCAAAACCACGCTTATCGGTTTGCCGCTGATCCGGCGTCCGGTAACGGACGCGGTAACGCGTTGCGCCGTCGGAGGTTTGATATCTGCTAATCGTCGCCACGATTAATCGCCTCCTGCAGTTCGGCTTTCAGCTCACGTGAGATTCGGCCACGCTTTTGCGCGTTTGCGTCAGGGCCGGCTCGGCGGTCTCTCGGCGGTGAATGAACGGCCCCACCGGTCGGCCATCGCGCGAACCGCCTCATCGAGGACGCCGTCCTCGTCAAGCTTCAGGCCCAGACTGCGCAACATACGGTAATCCGCTTCGAGCAAATTCTGTCTCACAATTTGCGGCACGGGGTGCTGATGCAGCCCCGTGCGTCTAACGAGGTCGGGCATTTCAACCCCGGCGGCGGAGAACGCCTCTCCGGCGGCGACGTCGAATTGCTCGGCAGCGGCCGTCGCGCCCGCGAACACGAGTCTGCTGAGGATTTGGTGGGGGCCGTAGTCGACCGGCTGCCCTGCCAGCATGTCGCGCAGCTCGCTGAGTTCCATAGTGGCGCCATCCGCTGTAATCCTGACTCGGCCGTCGCCCGCAAACAGGTCAGCCAATGTCAGGGGACGATCAAGGAGAATCCCGAAAGCGACGCAAAGAGCGTAAAGCGTTGGCAGAGTGGGGCTTACGCGCCCCGCCTCAAGGTCAGCAATGCGGCCAGTTCCCCAATTCAGCCCGGCCGATTTCGCTGCGTGCGCCACCAGCTCCACCTTCCGATCGCCGCGTAGCGCCTTAGCCGTGCGCCCCAGCACCTCCGCGACCGTTGGGACCGGCCCCTCTGCCGCTGTCATGGTGAATCACAGTAGTTGTGAATACAAGAGTTGACAAGTCCACTGGCTCATGCTCAGATAATTACAGCAGTCGGATTTACAAGAGCTGAGGAGTTGCACATGCCCGACACCGGTGTCCGCCGACTGGCGACAGTGGATGAGTTCTGCGAGTACGCGGGCCTAACCCGAGGTCAAGCGGCGCAAATGCGCTACATGGGCTCTGGACCGGAGTTTGTGAAGGTCACCGGCCGCCAGGTCCGCTACCGATGGAGTGACGTCGAGAAGTGGGTCGAGTCGCGGACCCGTAGCCGCACCGACGATCCAACCGTCCGGGGCCAGCAGCGCGCCGACGAGCCCCGCGGAGCTGCCGCCAGCTAAGCCCGGATCACGAACCGTCCAACCCAGGCCACGCAGAAGACTTGGAAGACAAACATGAGCCCACCTGGCCTGACAGCCACCGCTCCGATAAAAGAAGATCGGCCCCCGGAGAACCGAAAGCCGACCAACAGTTTTCGCAGCTACCACGCCACAACAACCATCGCCGATTCTACCGTGCGATGCAGCCGGTGTCGCCGGCCATTGTGCGCGCGCTGTCGGTCGCTCGATCGAGTGGCCCAATTTGCTGGCGACACAGCCGTGTTGAGGCGGCGGGAGCATGAGCGTCTCAGCCTCCCAGCAGGTCTCCTGGTCTGAAACACATCAATTCCTCGAAGCGGTTCTGGCCCAGGCCAATGTCGGACCACTGCCGTGGGCTGGCACCCCCGAATGGTGCGCAATGTCAGATGGCGATCCGCGAAAGTTGCTTGCCCTCGCGATTGACGGCGAGCATCACGTGCTCCGCAAGGAGGTTGCCCAGGCGGCCCACGCGCAGGCCAGTCGCGCTGTCGCATCAGCGGCTGACTGGTCTGCCATCGCCAATGAGATTCGCCAGCGCGGCAGTTCGCGCCGCATCCCTCGCCAGGGGGTCGCGTGAACCTCGAGGCGGACGTTAACTGCCCTCATTGTGGCTGGGTCATTGTGTGCTCGCACTCCGGCGGAATGCACCACTCGGGGACGGGCGCAAGGGATTGGTCTGACTTCCCGTGGACTGAAAACTTTGTTGAGAACCTCGCCCGGGCGGCCGCCGTCGATCCTGAGATCTACGCGCTGTCCGACGGACCGACCAAACGCCGAGCCGACCGGATTCGCGCCGAGCGCGACGGGACTATATTGACATCAGGGAAAACACCGGCGCACCACATAGCAGCCCCGGGGACGAATCCGGCTTACGTCGCCGCGGCTATCCGTAAAGAACTTGAGCGCCTTGCCAACGCTCGCGAAGGCGTCCGCAACCACACGCTGCTCGCCGTTGCATGCAACGTTTTCGAGTTCGTCAAAGCTCAGCACGCCAACGAGGCACCCGCCCGTGCCGAGCTGGAACGTATTGCTACCGCGGTCGGCCTGGAAGCCCGTGAGATTCACGCCACGATCGAGTCCGCCTGGCGGCGTGTCGGACCGCGCGATGTGCCGGCGAAGACAACTCGGGGTGCGGCATCGTGACGACCACACCGAGTTAACGGCATCGTCGTCGACGCACCGCCCGACGACGGCAAGACACCCGTGCTCGCTGACCGGCTACTCACTCGCTCAGCACTGCTTGCTTTGCCCGACCCCGAACCCCTAATCGACAACGTGCTCGACCAGGGCACCGTCGCTTTGCTCTACGGGCCCTGGGGCTCGGGTAAGTCCTTCATTGCCCTGGACTGGGCGTCCAGCGTCGCAACAAATCGGCCATGGCAGGGCGCGTTACCGAACAACGTCGCGTCCTGTACGTCGCCGCCGAAGGCGCTTACGGACTCAAGGGGCGCCTTGCCGCGTGGGAGACAGGCTGGAACACCAAGATCCCAGATGGCAGCCTCGACATCCTGCCGCGGCCAGTGAATCTCATCAACGCAGCTGACGTCGCCAACCTGTCCGCTCTGATCGACTGGGGTGGCTTCTCCTATGTCATCCTCGACACGCTGGCTCGGTGCATGGTCGGCGCCGATGAGAACTCCGCCAAGGATTGCGGCCTAGTCGTCGATGCGCTCCACCGGTTACGCCAGCACACGCCCGGCGGCCGAGGTGTCATTCAAGGCGTTCACCACACCGGGAAAGACGGCAAGACTTTTCGCGGCTCGTCAGCTTTCGAGGCCGGCGCCGATACCGTCTACTCCGTCACCCTCGACGGAGCGGTCATAGTGCTGGACCGCGAGAAGCGAAAAGACGGTCCAGAGGTCGACATCCACCGGCTGAAATTAGAGGCGGTAGAGGGCACTGGCAGCGTCATTATCGGGGTCTCAGGGCTGGAACCACCCCGACCGCGCAGACAAGCTCTTGTCTCACTTCAGGTCTCACTTCGGTGACCGCGGGGCGTACACCTCTCAGCTGTTCGAGGGCTGCGAAATGCTGAAGTCGACGTTCTATCGCGCATTGTCTGACCTGCAAGAACGCGGCGAAATCATCAACGAAGGCACCGATAAGCGCCCCTTTTACAAGGTGGCCACGAAATGACTTTGGTTCCACCTAGTTTCACCTGGTTTCACCCGGAGGTGGAACTGGTTGCCACCCTCCGGGTCTATAGACCCGGAGGTGGAACCACGTGGGACTGAAACCTGAGACATTCCAAAACCGCCATCCATCGCCCTGGAAAGCAAGGGATTATGAAGACTGCCATCATCGACCATCGGCGCAGCGTCGCCCTATGCGACGTGGGCTCCCACTACATCGCAGCCACAGTGATCGATTCCGACGGCATCGACTATCTGATGCTGGCGAGTCCTGACGACATCGGCACATGCACGCTGTACGACCCCACCTGTGTCCTGGCGGTCCACGAACAAGTCGGGAAGTTGCCGCTGGAATACGTCCGCCGCATCGCCGTCAGTCGGCGCGGAGGGCGACCATGACCCGATCTCGCCGTAGCGCCAAGCAAGCAGGCACACGATTCGAGACCGCTATCGCACAAGCACTTGCCGACGCTCTAGACGACGACCGGATCGAGCGGCGCAGTCGCAATGGATCTCGAGACCGCGGCGATATCAGCGGTGTGCGGCTCCACGGCCAACGCGTGGTCCTCGAGTGCAAAGATGCTGCCCGCTTATGCCTACCGGAATGGACGGCCGAAGCCCGCATCGAGGCCGGTAACGATGACGCCCTGGTGGGCCTGGTTGTCCACAAGCGCCATGGCGTAGGCGATCCCATGTGCCAGTGGGTGACATGCACCCTGGCCGATCTGGTGGCCATTCTCACCGGAGAGCGAACCGAGCTATGAGCGTTGGCGGAATCCCAACCGAATGCACCATGTGCGGCGCTGAGCTACTCAACCCACACGAGATCACCGGCCTGTGTCGTGAATGCAAGTTGGTCCTCCGAAACGAAAGACTCTCCGGCCAGCCCACCCAGGAAGGAACACAACACCAATGACCGAATTTCCCGTTCTCGACGCACCGCGCCTCTACGCCAACAACAGCCTTGGGCGCTGTGTCTTCGCCAGCTTCGACTACGTCGAGCCCTACCTCGAAGAAACCGACGCGTGGGTCGCCTTACCGCTACGACTCGTCCACGATCAGGGCGCCGGCTGGCACATTGAGTTAGGCCCGTACTCGCTTGGCGCCACCGACGTCCATCGTCTGCGTGAAGCGATCGCCGCCTACGACCGGGCTACTGGGGAGTCTGAGTCGTGAGCACCGATCAGACAACCGGGCACGAAAGCGAAGAGCCACTACCGGCTGTTCTCCGTGAATGCCCGCGCTGTGGAAGGGCTATCGGCCTGATGCTGGACACCGATCTCGCCTGTCCGAGGTCGAGGCGATGAGCGCGCGAACGTCGGCCATCGCACCATGGCGCGGTTGTGACGGCACGCTCGTGGCTCCAGGGACCGAGCAGTGGCAGCAGCTACCCCAGCCGATTTTCTGGAGGCACCCGGTGGGTCAACTCGACCGCTTGCCCGTCAAGCTCCCCCCTCCCCGACGTGAAAAACGTGTTCGAGCGGCCACGCCGACCCTGTCCCGGACAGGAACTCAGCGGTGAGGCTTAGGGGCCGGCCCCACCACCTCGAGGTCGCAGCTTGGGCCAGCGATGGCCGTGTGCAGCTCGAGCTGTGTGGTCTGCGATTCACCGCGACCCGTAACGGGTCGATCGAGTTGGCTTGCCAGCTTGCAGCCGCGGCACACGAAATTTTCGAGGCGCCAGATGGCTGCTGACATTCGGTACGGCGATGGACTCACCATCTCGTTTGGTATGGCTGCGTTTGTGGTTGATCTGGTCGGCCTGACGGAGAAACTGCTCGCGCGCCAGAACGGACAGCCGCTGCCGCCGAAGGCGCGGGACCTACGGGATGGCTTGAGCGACGGGCTGGCACGTGCAGCTGCTAACGCGGGCGTTAGTTCGAAAGCGGTTTTAGCGGAAGAGGTTCTAGCGTTTGAGAGAAGCCCCGAAGCTGCAGCTGAGGTCCTCGGTATTCAGCCCGGCAGTGTCCGCTACGCGTGCCGGGCCGGCCGGATCGGGAGGAAGGTCGGCGATCGGTGGCTGATCAGCGACGAGGAGATCGAGATGTATCGCGAGAACTACTTACGAGGAGTGTGAAGTGACTGAGGCAGAGCAGGATCGACAGGACGCCCTGTTGGTGGCGGCCGCTGCGAACGACGGTCGCATCAGCCCGGACTTTGTGCCGCAATGGTTGATGGCCATGAAGGCCGATCGGCCCGGAACGCGAAAGACGCTGGCGTCGTTGGTGTCTCCACGAGCGGATATGCTTCGTGCCGCCGGAGTCGACCCCGACCTCGAATACGATCTCGAGTACGCGTACGACCGGATCGTCGCGCCACTGGATCTCAGCCGGGATGACGCCGATCGGCGTCTGGTCAATGCCGCTATCGCGGAGGGAAAGATTGGGCTGGAAAGTCGCCAGACATGGCTCAACGCACTGGCGACCAACCACGACGCCGCGGCGCAAACGATCGCGTCCATGCCTGCCACGCCACGCATCACTCGGTCGGTCATGGCTTCGCAATCTTCGAGACAGTCGCCGGTGCAAGGCCGTTCGGGCGCCGAGATCGACGCGGACCCTGCGTACCGGGATGTTGCGTGGCGTCTGGGTCCTGGATTTCGCAACGGGCTCAAGCCGCCCGAAGTCCGATATTTCGCTATCCCAGAGGTCGACGACGACTTTGCGTCTGAGTTGATCGACAACGGTGATGGAACCGCGCGTTGGAGTTCGGGAGCGGTCCGAGGAGACTGAACCCGCATAAAAGGAAAGGATTGTCATGCCCTACCGCGTCATGTGTCACCTGGTCATCGCCAAAGACCAAGAGGGTCGGGTTCGCTACTACTACCAATCGCCCGTGGTTGGGTCTTCCGGGGCCGTAATCCCATGGCTCTCGGACGAGAAGGCGGAGCAACTCCTAAGATTGGGCCTCGTTGAGCGTATCGCGGACAGTACGATGGACCACCAAGCCGACGACGCCGCTCAAACCGAGAGTGAGGCGCTACAAGACTGCCTCAAGGCGCTCGAGCACCTCGGCGTTGACTTGGCCGCAGGAGCGCCCACCGCTCGTACAGCATTGCGGGATGCCGGATTCCGCTTCGGCAACGACGTCGTTGCCGCCGCCGTGAAGGCCCGTAAGGACGCTGTCCGCGCGCTGTCCGGAACGACCGCCTAATGAACCTAGTCCGCACGTCATCCTCGGACGCTGCACGCGCGGGCAGGCGGCACCAGCCGGGGCCGCAGCCGCGGTCGACAACGTTGGCGCGACCGGCTGGTGCCGAAACTTCGGTTTGAGGAGGAGCCAGAATGGACGAGCACTACTTGAGAACCATGGCCGCGCACCAGGCGCTGATCCAGGTGAGCGATAACCCTAGCCAGTTCCGCGGCGTATCACCGTCTGCGCGCCTAATGGACCAGGCGTATCGAGCCTGGCGCGACCAGAAGTACGGCCCGGCAGTCGGCATGGACATCATGCGGGTGCCGTTCTAAACGAATGGTGCGGAACACTCACCTTCGCGGCCGCCAGGGTTTCATACAACTAGGAATCGGGGCAGCGTCACCGTCCCCGGTTGGTCACCGTCACGCCGTCCGTAGGGCGCAATTCCGTCACGAACGACCTCCTTGTCCGGCGTGCATCTTAAACCTGGATCGCCACCGCCGTATGCTTCCAACGATGGCGGCCTTCGTAACGTGTGAGTGTGCCTAGTGCGCGACCACGACGTACGCGTCGCCCTGCGGAACCATCTCGTCGTTGAGCATGCCAACGACTCGTCGACCCGAGTCATGGAAGAACTCGGGTTGTGTGAGGAAGTCAGAGTTGACTTCGCGGTCATCAATGGGGCCTTCACTGGATTCGAACTCAAGAGCGAACGCGACACCCTTGCTCGCCTTCCTAGGCAGGAGGCGACCTACAGCCGCGTGTTCGATTATGTGTACTTGGTGGCCGCCGGCAACCACATCGACCGGGCCCAGCAACTAATCCCATCGTGGTGGGGGATCGTAACGGCGCTGCCTACCACCACTAGCGGCGTTTCTCTGCGTTTCGATCGGGTAGCGATCGAAAACCCGACAGTCGATGCGTCGGCGGTCGTCCAGTTGTTATGGCGCGACGAGGCACTCGCGATCTTGGCGCGAATGGGAGCAGACCGAGGAGTCCGGTCAAAGCCACGCGCAGAAGTATGGGAGAGGCTCATCGAAACACTGAACGTGGCCGATTTGCGTAGCGAAGTACGAGAAGTACTTAAGGCGCGCCCTGGGTGGCGAGAGAATCCAAAACGACGTGGAAGTGTCGTGACATCGCGGCTCTCAGGTACGACCCCGCGTTTCCTGGCCCGTCGGATCCATTAGCCACATTATTGATGTACTGGTCGCCGGGGCTGAAATCGGCCCCGCCAAAGTAATTCGCCCTTACGACATCTCGCGCCAATGCGACGTACTGGGGACTTGGATCACGTCTCTGCTGCGCACGATGCACCCGCCACTCGCCAGGCAGCGCATAGCGGATATTGGGTATAGGAGCGTAAGGAGTATCCGCGTACGTCGGGACGCCAACTCCGTAATCAGCGAACGTCAATTCACGATCCCGCCAAGTGGACGTGAGATATGTGAAAGATGCAGCATCGGTTCGTGGAATCGAACCGACAGTGCCGGGCGCGATAATATTGCCAACTACTTCAGGGAACGCAGAGAATGCAACGACTAGGCTTCTCCAATCCTGCAGGTAGGGAAGGATTGCCAGAACACTCGAGGTCACTGACGCCTGAACGGCCGGGCCACCGTCGACAAGACCTGCGTCGATCACGAGATCACAGTTAGCTGAAGGGACTTCGCACGCTGCCAACACGTCGTCGATGTCGGATGTAAGGCCATCGCGGCCAGCAGCCAAGGCGTCTTCGCAGTCAAGCCGTAATACCAGTCCTCGACGGTCGCGGCCGGTGATAGTGCGCACTGCATCAAGCACCGCCGCGTCGTCACTGGTTGTGACAACCGGTACGGCGACCCGGTTCCCGTCCCGAAGGGTCGCAAAGCTCTGCGCGACTTCCGCTACCCACTCGGCATCTTCGATGCCTGTGACGTTCAATGGGTGCACCCAAATCACGTCGTCTGAATGTGGCCAAGTACGGATAACAGCCGAAGCCTTCTCCGCCGTCGGCATTTCGATAAGCGGTACGAACGACTTCGGACTCGTTGACTGAATCGCTAGCAGTTCGCCCTGCTTCGCCTTCAGAATCGCCACGTACATCCGATTGGTCAATGATGTGCCAGCGTGAACCATTGGAGCCCTTCCCGGTAAATACCCGACGGCGATCATAAGCCACGTGGTTAATCAACTGGGTAGTTTTTCTCCGAGTGGTACTCAATACCGCGCAGCTACGGAATGCCCTAGAACAGGTCACGGGCAGCCACTTGCAAACACGACGGTGCGGACGTCGGCCATCGCACAATGGCATGGCCCTAGCAACAACCACCAGGCCTCTGACATGCGTGGATGGTCGCATGGCTACCCCCCGGCCGATTTTATCGAACGGGGGGGTCCACTGAGCGACCGCCACATGGTCGCCAACTTTTTTACACAGGGCTGAAAAATCCGAGAAACTAGGTCCATGTTTTCGACCCGTGAGCGTGGGCAGCTCCCCGAGCCTGTCGATGGCTCAATGGTGCGGTTCGTCAAATCCGGCTATGGGTTCGTAGCGGTCAGATCTGGTGACCGGTGGGAGACGAGCGCCACGCAGTCGGTCGGGTTCATTGACGAGGTCATGGCGTGGGATGACATGTGGCTAGCCGGAAGGTATTTCGAACTGGCCACCGCGCTGGACCCAATAAAGCAACCTGCCGAGCGCGACAAGAGACTGGTAGAGAAATCCGTCGTATGTTTCCGCCTCGCGGATGAGCACTGGGCCGCCATCGCCTATCAAGGCTCGTACACGGGTTTCAAGCAGCGGGTCTGGTACACCACCCTGACCACGGCCGCCTGCAAGCGCGCAAAGCTGGCTAGCTGCTATGGCCAATGGGCCGAGATCATGCCCAAAGCTACAGACATTCAAGTCGTGACGTCATGGAAACCGCTGCTCCCTCGTGAGGTCGCGGACACCATGGGACGCCATGCAAACACCCAACGGGCGCCGACCCGGCCGACGCAATCCCTGGACTCCTCCCTTCTGACACTCGCGCCGACGCGAGCAGAAACCCATTGCGCCCCTTGTCCTTCTAGCGTTGGCGGTGACCGCTGACAGGCAAGGATGAGGTAGGCAATGCAAGTGTTGACCGTGTACAGGCCAACTAAGGCCGATCGGGAGTTCTTCCAATGGAGCGTCGACGGTGAGCTACTCGCCATCCCCGGCATCTGCCCGTGGCACGAATGCACCACCATGCTCATGGTCCGCGACTTGGACGTTCGAGAAGAAGACGTAATTGCCGCCTGCCGCAATAGCTTTGAGAACAGCGGACACGACGACCAAACCTTCGGCGAACCCCTGGAATCCATCGTCCAGGAGATCGCATCCGACGCGATCGAGGCTGCTTCCGAGCACCCAGTCGGAACCGTCTTGCGGCTAACGCAAGGCCGCGGCCGGGAATGGCAATATCGGCTTGAGCCAGCAGAAACCTGCACTCGCTGATGGCTCGACTAGGCCGTGGGTTTCCAAACAACCCGATCATGAGGGCGCCGATTCTGGTCAAAGCCGGGCCGCGATGGGATTCAACCGGCGCGGGTGCCGTTCAGACCCCTACATGGACGCACACCATGGGTCCGCTCGTCAACGCTGTTGTGGTTCTTGGCTATTGGGTTACCAACTCCGGGTCAGGCAACGCGTTGGTCAGCGTTAACGGAACATCCGTTCCCACGGTGACGGGCGGGACTATCGGCAGCTACGGTTCTGGCACGCTCTACTCCGGCGGGGCGGGTACTACGGGTACCTATTTTCCTACGCTCTGCTCAATCCCCACCGGCGCACAGACTTTCACGCTGTCACTTCCCGGCGGTACCAGTTGGGACTACGCGTTCAACTCATTCGCCTACACCAACGTGAAAAGCATCGGCACCGGCACCTCCGCGACAGGAGCCAGCTTAAACGCGGCGCTGTCCATGACATTGACCCCCAATCAGATCGCGGTTGGGGCATTCGGTGGAGCGACCAACGCCACCACGGGAACAGGGTTCAGCAACTTCGCCCCTGTGCAGCGGTGGAATCAGGCACCGGTGTCGGGAAAGGCATATCCGATCGCGGCCGGCGAGTCTACGACAGGGCAGTTCTCGGCTACCGCGCCGAACGCTTCGCCGAGCTGGGGATGTGTTGCGGTTCCCCTCGCTGCGTAACAGACCGCCTCGAAGCGGCGTCTCGGAGTGGCGCGGGCATCGGTGTCTCGCTGATATAGAAAAACCGGCTTGGCCTCGACGAAACACAACGTACAGTTACTAGCTTCGGGCAACTTGTTTCAGCGCGGACAGAATTGGAGCTGGGGTCATGCCTCGTCTCACCCGAATACTCGTTGCCCTGATGCTCGCTTGTAGCGTCACCACGCTCAGCGGGTGCTTATCCGCTTGCGTCCCATCGGTCCCGGCGGACACCGCCTGCATCGCTGGGTAAGCGACCAATGACCGACGACGCACTCAACAGCCTCCGCCTCGAACTATTCGGCCCCAACGTGCCAGTCTCGCGCGCATACATAGATGCCTTGCTGCAGTTGACCGAGAGCGCATCAGCACGGGTCGGTGTGACCAAGACCGCCACCGACAGGGTTGCGTACTGGCTCGACGGCAGCGTGCTCGGTGAACTGTCCTGCACAGGGGCATCCGATGAAGATGCGGAGATCAAAGGCAGGCTCACGCGGCTCGCCGAACTGCCGAGCATCAAGGTCGACATCGCGGTCGAGTACGACAACTTCACCCGCGTATCGCGGATAGGCCGTGTGCTCACGCTCGAACTTTCCGAGGACAGACAGGTCGTATTGGATGGAACCCGCGCAGTGCGCCGACCGAACGGCTCGAGGCGACCGACAAGTTCATCGGTGCCGTACTCGCGGCCTACTCCAAGGCTTAGAGAGCCCCCGGCGCGTCACTTCATCGTCGTTGCACGTCGCGTTGCTAGGTTTCCGGTTTATGTTCCTGACTGTCACCTATCTCGACGACGACCCGAAACCATCCGTGTACTCGATACCCCCGGGCAAGACGGCAGACGGTAGCGAGCGCGAAGCGATCATTACGGTCGAACCATTTGGGCCGGATACGGCCGCAGCGTTTGAAGAGGGCTTCGATCTTTCGGCCGCACCGGCACCGGAAAAGGGACGTGTCTCGTTGAACTTTTCGATCGGGGAAGCCGAGGAATTGGCTCGCCGGCTGGTCGTGGTGGTCCAGGCGGCGAAACAAGGCCGATTCAGCAATATCGGTGAGGAACTAAACCGGTTCACCAAAGAGAAGCGACTACAGGAGGCGTGGGAGACGCTGATCGGTGACGCCGACGCCGGGACCTGACTGGTAAACAAATAGGGTACGAGGCCTGATCCACCTATTCAGACGCGGACGAGTGCGACCCGGTTCCCTAGTGCAGCGTGTCCGGGCACAGTTCGTGCTGGGCGGCGTCGATCACTCCGCGAAGGTCGAAATACACAATCGGGTTCGCGTCGATGATCTGTTGCGGCGTCATGCCGTTGTGCAACGAGACGCACACTTGAGATCCGCGACTGATCCTGACGGCATCGTTTATCCCCGGCACGAATATGTTGTGGTCATTGAGGTATTGGATATAGCTGGCGCCGTCGGCGCGGCCGGCGCCGCGGTGGCAATGAGCAGGGCCGACGCCGCGACTCCTACGAGGGTGATGACGCTTCGCATGGTTTTGATCTTTCTTCAGGCAGTTGAGAGTCAGTGGGGTCGCGAGTCATCCGCGCCGTTGGCGCCGATATGTACGTCGGGGCAGATATTGCCCATCGCCGCGTCCATTACTTGGTCGGCCCCTTGGTTGCTCATGGCCAAGTGGCGGGCAATGTCGTGAACGACGTAGTTGGTCGAGGAGCCGCCGCGAAGCATGTTGCATGTGCCCCGGCCGATCCTTAGCAGCGTCGCATCATCGGCACTGGGAGCGTAAGAACGCCCGGCGCGCAGGAACGAGGCTTCAGCCGGGGTGGGTGGCGGCGGCGCCGGACCGTCGTAGGGCACGCAGTCGAGAGCATCTTGGCGGGCGCCGCAGTAACCGGGGCCGGGGTCAGCATGCGCCCGGCCCGGTCCCAATCCGGCCATCACCAGAAGTGCCATAGCCATGGCTGTGGCGACGAAAGCTCCACGAAACAGCATGCCCACGACTCCCGGTTGCTTGGCGACTGTCGTCCGGTGACGTTGTCCGATTCGTCGATGGGAGCGTATGCGCTTCCGTGAGTTTTTACATCGGGATTTGTGAAAGCCGCCAACACGGACAGTCCACCGGGCTACATTGATGGCCTCAGGACGTCGGGGGTCCAGTTCCGCACCGCATCATCACACCGGAGTTCAGTCATGTCTCGTGTCAATAAAATCAGCGTTGTCCCGGCTGGGGTGGCCGCGGCTCTCTTGATCTTTGCCCCGCTCTCGCCTATGGGACCGCTGCCGACCTGCGGCGGCTATGTCAACGTCGATGGGAACTGCGTTCCTTCGCCGGATCATTCACCCAGCAACCTTCACGACGGGGATGGCACAAACAGCCACTCCCAACACAAGCAGGGTTCCGGCTCCTGGCACGGCGGCACCGGTCGGTCGAAGTAGCACATGGGGGCAAGAAGCCTCATCGTCCGCTGCGGTGGAGTATGTGTGCCCTGGCGCTCGCGTGAGTTTGGCATGCCCTCTCGCTTCTCCGCGCCCGTGCCACGGTTGTGAAATGCGCTACCAGATAACTACTTCGGCGTTGTCCCCGCCGTAGCAGCGCGTCGATACCTTGGTCGATCCATCACTAAAATAGGCCGGATATCTTCCGACGCAGGTCATTTCGTAACCATCCCCAGTAACCGGCGAGAACGCGGTGAAGCTGCCCGCCATGCCGGAGGCATAGAAGACTTGGCGTACGTTCGCCGCGAACGCACAGCTGGTGTGGCCGCCGACGACACCTTCATGCCCATCCGGGCAGATGGAGAAAACGTGGGTCCCGCCAGGGGGCGGGAGCGCCGGAGCTGGTTTCACTGTGGGTGCTGGTGGCGGCAGGGCTTGCACCGTGACTGTCGTAGGCGCGGGCGCTGGGGGTATGACCGTTACCGTCGATGGGGGCGCCGCGGTAACCGTCGGCAGTGCTTCCGGAACGATCGTGGCAGGCCGTGTGGCCTCCGGGGCTACTGTCGGCTTGGGCTGGTCAAGGAGATGGAATCCAAGCCACGTCAAGAGACCGACCGCGACAGCGACTGCGGCGCCGGCGATAACGATGATGCTGGCACGTTCCGCCGCGCCTCCCCACGAGTAATCGCCGCCGGCGGCGCCGTCTTCATCAGACCAGGCAAGCTCGGACGCCCTGGCGGCGATCGGCGGTACGAGCTCGGTTTCATCGGCGGCCGCCCCGATCTCGGTCTCGTCACGCGCGGCGGCAGCTGTGGTTAAGGGTTGCTCGTCGTCCTGGTTGTGGTTGCGGGCCATATTGGGTCTCTCCTGTTGGTTCTTCTGTGAATATTCGCATTGCGGAGTGACGCCTGTCCGGGAAATAGGCATAGCGCTGCGGCGACGACCTCGGGTCTGATCGGCTGGCGTCGAGGTGTCGCCTGGCGTGGATGGGCGAGTTGGGCGATTCGCGCCGACCGCCGGGCTAAAAGCCGCTAGCGAGGTGCGTTCAAGAAGAGCAATGCGAGGCCGCGATTACGCCGCTGGGTGAATCCAACTCGGTTAGCGCGTCGGCATTGGATGCTGTTGTGTCCGAACCATATCCGCCTTGAAATCGGCCGGCGTCGGGGTCGATCGCAACCGATGCGCAGCCGTTGTGCATGCCCGCCACAGCTTCACAGACACCGCCAGTGGAAGCGTTGCACTGGTCGACCGCGATTTGGTTGGCCTTGTCCTGGCTCCCCGCGGTGCCCCAGCCTGCGGGTAATCCGGTAACAAGGGACACAGCTAGGGAAACGTAATCATCGTCGTCCGGAGCGGCGCCGGCCGCCGGCGCGCTGGCCAGCGAGGGTGCGCCCCCACATGGACACCATTGTCTGATGCCGTCGTTGTCAGAGCATGTGCCGCTGCGTGATTCGCTGTGCGAATAGTTTCCGTCTCCGCACAGTGCAACTGCACCGACAGGGTTGTTGTCTGGTCTCTCAACGCACGTGCTGTGTGCTTTGGACCAATAGAAGCCGGGCGGACATTCATTGGCCGCGGCGATTGGCGGCGCAGCGACGGCGATGGTGCCGTAGCCGACCGCAATGATCGCGACGGCAATGATTGACCGCACTGGCCCCGCTCCTTCGCGCGCAATGCTCAGGAGAAAAACTTAACGCCGAAGGCCAGCGCCTGCGTGGAAATCCACCTAATGCACCCTTACGACGTCGCGCCCTCATTGGTCGAGTCGATCAGGTAGCCGTACCGGGGGCAGTACACACCGATCGAGGCGCCCGCGAAACCACCCACCTGGTCGCTCATCAGTGAGGGCCGTGCCCGCCGTATCCACGCGACTAGATCTGCGAAACTGCGATGCCCGCTGTCGAGGTACTCGCACACGCTGTCGGCGTCCGCGGACGCCGCGGTTGGGCTGCCATACGGTATGCCGTCGCGATCGAAGATCGCCACCAACGCCTGCTGTAGCTCCGCGGCGCTGGGATTCTTCGGGATGATCGGCACGCCCCGCGAGTCATATTGCAACGGACGCGGGCGCGCAGGATCGAGCGTCGGTGAGGACGACGACGGCGCCCCGCTCGGGTTGGCCGACGGTGGCACCGAGGCCGCAATCGGTGGTGGAAGCGCCGCAGCGGGAACCACGGACGGCGCGGCGGCGCTCGGCGCCGCGACAGGCCGCGTCGCGTCATACACGCGCAACCCCAACCACACCGCCCCGGCCACCAGAGCCGCGACCGCGGCAGCCGTCAAGACGATCACACTCGCCCGCTCAGCAGCCGCACCCCACGACCGCGAAAACACCTCGGTCTCTTCGGCCTCACGCGACCACGCCAATTCAGGCGCCTCCGTGGTCGGCAGCGGCACGATTTCGGTCTCGGCGTCACCAGCCCCTGGCGTGGTCCCGGCGACGGTGTCGTCACTCACGTTCGTTATCTTCCGCGTCCGGATCGGCGGTGTCTCGGGAATCAGGCAGCTCGGCTAGCGGTTGCGCGCGCAGGCGGCTGTTCTCTCGTTGGCACTCGGCGAGCTGGCGCTGCAGCTCGTTGCGTTGATCTTTCAATGTGGCAATCTCGGCGAACAGGCGCGCGCGTTCGGCCTTGAACGCTTCGTCTTGCGGCAGCTCGTCGTCGGTCATGTTCGTCAACCTCCTGGCACCTGCGTTTGTGCGCTTGGAGGTGTTACAGGCTCCCCCCCGCGCCCTCCCCGGGGGAGCCTGTAACACCTATTCAGGCGTGAAATTAGGCGAATCCGGTTCCGCTCGACCTCCCAAAAGCGCCGATGGCCTAAATCGAACTGAGGTCATCGATGCGATGGGCCGACGGAGGGGTTGGATTTCAAATCACAACCCCACCCGGTCACCATGCGCAGGCCGCGGCGGCGCGGATCTCGTCGTCGTAGATCGCGACGTAGCGCTCGGTCGAAATGACGGACGTGTGGCCGAGGAGCTGCTGCACCGCCCGAATGTTTCGACTGCCGCGGTACACACGAGTGGCGTAGCGATGGCGGAGGGTGTGCATCGTCCAGTTGTCCGGGAGTGCCCGGGCAACCAGCTTGCCGACATGCTCGGCTGTGAGATGACCGCCCGCCTTGTTGGGAAATGCCCAGCCATCGCCGCTCTCCCGGATCAACGCAGCGACGTAATCCGATACCGGCACCATGCGATTCTGTCCGCCTTTTCCGCGCACAAGCAGTCTCCGGCCACCATCGACGTCGATGAGATCCCGCGAGTGAACTTGTGCGACTTCGGCTCGGCGCAAGCCCGCCTCTGCGGCCAGGCGCAACATCAGCTCCATACGTTGGTCTGCCCTTTCCAGCGCTGCTACCCAGGCTTCATCGGTTGCTGGCCGCGGTGGAGCTTTCGGCACGCGCACCGTGGGCAGCGCGTCGGCGATGCACACCGGGATGCGGTCGGTTTCGTACATCCAGACGAAGAACCCGCGCAGCGTACTGCGGTAACTGTGGCGCCCTCTGGGGATAGTTGCTGCTGTCTGCCAAACCAATCCACGAGTTTGTCTGCGGTGACCTCGCCGGGCGGGCACCCTAGTCCGCGGGCCACCCGGCATAGGATTCCCTTGCGCAGCCGAAAAGTTGCTGGCCGTTGGCCGGCCGCGGACAAGGTGAGCAGGTAGTCATCGATGTAGCGCTGCCAGGTTTCGGGGGCGCTAATACTTGGTTGGGGCCCTGGCGGTTTCGGGCGTATCCGGTCGAGCAGATAGCGGTCGACAACAGCCAGCGGACCTACCGCGAGCGTGACGTCGTTGTCATCGCGAACGGTGAACACGATGCCGCGCTGCGACAGATGCAGCCCTAGACGTTGTGCCCGCTTACGCGCGATCCGCGCCCGATTGACGGCGTTCACCGCAGTGATTCGATCTCGCGAGCAGCTTCGGTGAGCGCAGCTGCCAGCGCGCGAGCCGAGGTCGCCGTAATGGACTCATCGGAACCTCCGTGCACCAAGATGCCGTGATCCTCGATGCGGCCATCACACGACTGTGTGCCACGGGTGACGACCTCCATCGTCGCGCCGTGACCCAGTTCCACCGCTCGTGTAGGCCCGTAGAACAGGCGGAATGCGTCGGGCGTCAACGCATCCGCCCATTCCTCGACGCTGACCGCGCCGGCTGGCTTGGCCACATGCCCGATTACGGCGTCGGTCAGTTCACGCCAGCGATCTGGACTGGTCATCGTGCGATCCACCCGTCGATCTGGTCGGCGGTGTTCAGCAGCGCCGCGGCGAGGTTACGGGCTTGGCCGGGGCTGAGCGTGAAGACCTCAGTCATGTACCCGTCTCTGCTGAGCTCGTCGATACGGACCTGGGGTACGTCGATGCCCTGGGCAATGAGTATGGAACCGTCGGCCAATTGCGAGGCAGCGCCTAAGACACGGATTTTCGTCCCGTCAACACTTCTAGTCGGCGTGGAAACGAAGCGGCAGAGATGCTCGTCGTCGGTTTCCCAGTATCCAAAGGTCTTGGCGTCGGGCAGGGGCGGGACGTCGCTCATCAGCGCGGCGATGAGATTGTCGTGCGCATGCCGCCGCCCGTCATGCAACAACGCGTCTTCAATCGCGCGGTCTGTCCGTGGTTCCCATGACGTCCACGGATCCTCGGGGAGCGTGGCACGATGCCGGTAACCCGCCTCCCGTTCCTCAAGCTCGGCGACCTGCTGCGGTGTGAGCTGATCGGCCAGGTCGCGCCAGCACTGCGTGTTGTTCTCCGGTGTCATACTCATTTGCGTCGAATCTCCTTAGTAGATTTCGGCCATGCCCCGGGGCGGTGACAGCCGTCGCCGGGGCCTTCCTTTTGGGGAAGCTATTTGTTGGTCGGATATACACGTGTGCATATCCGAGACCACCTCTGGTGGGCTCCTACTCCGTGCCCACATTTTGCCCACACTTGACCACAGAGTTGCCTGATCGAGTGTGAATCACCGTGACGCGTTTTACCTGGTAGATGCGTTTTTAATCGCCTGAGCGGGGGCCGGATCAGAACCACGACTTCTTCTCCGGCTCGGGCTCCTCCTACGTGATCGGCAAGGCCGTCAACACCGAAGACGAGGACTGGGACTTCTAGCGGCCGCCGCGCGGTTACGGCCCCGAACGCGGGCCACGGAAAAGCAAGTCGGCGGACCGTTTTCGCCGCGGCAAACCCGGGTACTTGACACGCGAATTCAACGTCGGGACGGAGAACGCGTGACCACCGCCGAACAGCCACCACCAGAAGGCGACGAACAGCCCCCGCAGGCCACCGAGGACGAAGGCGGCTCCGACGCGGAGTCAGGGGAACGTACCCGATCGCCGGGCGGTGACGCCGCGCCCGCGGGGGAGTGAACCTGAACCGCCCGCACCGAACGGCGTCAAATCGATGGCGGGCTAACGGCTATGCGCTCTGCTGACGTTGTTGGTGGGTCTGGTTGATCAGGTTGACGCCGACCGCCACACCACCCAGTACCGCTGCGGGAAATGCGTTTTCGAGTTGCCCGGTGGTAGCGCCGACGGCCGCCAGCAGGCCCAGGCCCCCGCGACTATGTTGAGGTTTCCAGGCGATCTTGTTCGCGTGGTGGTGCTGATAAGCGCCGACCGCGATTTCGCCGACCCCGAGTATGCCGGAGACGATCAGCGGTGCGCCGGTCGCGCTCAATGCGGTGGTGATTGCGTCGAATTACGCTTGTCTCCCAGATGATTACGGCTGAGCCGCCCCAATCGCTGGGCACGGCACGCGTCGACAGGCTGCGGCCCTCACCGAGCCTATCGGCGATGGCCGCGGTGCCGTCGCTTACGCGATCGCGCTGTCCTTCGAACAATGTTGACGCGTGTGCCCATGAGTAGGCCGTTTTGCGGTCACGGGTCGCGTATGCGCGGATCGGGGTTTTCGCATATCGACCCGTGCCGGGGGCATAGTAGTTCGTTTCTGGCCACCTGCGCGCCCGCAAAGGCGTCGACCACCGGGCGGACATGTTCAAGTCGTGAACGACGCATGAATTGTGTGGATGGCGTCACGGCCCGCTGGCGCGGGTGACGGGGCTGCCCTGACACTGTTTGGGTGACGAATACCGCCGCCTCGCATACCAGCAATTTCTGCCGTTCAGTGCTGCGCTGGCTGCGCGCCGGTTACCCCGAGGGCGTCCCCGGGCCCGACCGCGTGCCGCTGCTGGCCCTGCTGCGCAGCACCCCGCTGACCGAAGAGCAGATCACCGAGGTGGTGCGCAACATCACCGCCGACGGATCCCCGGCGATTGCCGACGGTGTGATCGACCGCGACGAGATCGCGCATTTCATCTCCGACATGACCCACTACGACGCCGGGCCGGAGAACATCATCCGGGTGGCCGCCACGTTGGCCGCCGTCGGTTGGCCGCTGGCCGGCATCGACGTCAGCGAGGTCATTCCCGGTGACGAGTGGGGAGGCGGCCGAAATCGCCGCCCGCGGTCACGCTCCCGAAGGAGCTTCGGGCGTCGGCGTGTAGCGCGCCCCGGACCTACAGCTTCGAGATGTCGATGACGAAGCGGTAGCGCACGTCGCTGGCCAGTACGCGCTCGTAGGCCTCGTTGATGTAGTCGGGCTCGATGAGCTCGATCTCCGGCGTCACCTTGTGCTCGGCGCAGAAGTCCAGCATCTCCTGGGTTTCGGCGATGCCCCCGATGTTCGACCCGGACAGGCTGCGGCGCGCCAGGGCCAGCGAGAACGCGCCCACCTCCATGGGGTGCTCGGGAATGCCCAGTTCGACGAGCGTGCCGTCGACGTCGAGCAGGCTCAGATAGTCGTTGAGGTTCAGGTTCGCCGAAACGGTGTTCAGGATCAGGTCGAAGCTGTTGCGCAGCTTCTTGAAGGTCTCGCGCTCGGCGGTGGCGTAGTAGTGCTTGGCGCCCAGGCGCAGCCCGTCTTCCATCTTCTTCAGCGACTGCGACAGCACCGTCACCTCCGCGCCCATCGCCGCGCCGAGCTTGACGCCCATGTGGCCCAGCCCGCCCAGGCCGATGATCGCCAGGCGAGTGTCCTGGCCGGCCTTCCAGTGCCGCAGCGGCGAGAACAGCGTGATGCCCGCGCACAGCAGCGGCGCCGCCTTGTCCAGCGGCAGCGAGTCGGGGATGCGCAAGACGAAGTTTTCGTCGACGACGATCGCCTGGCTGTAGCCGCCCTGCGTCGTCGTGCCGTCCCTGTCGGTGGCGTTGTAGGTGAAGGTCGTGCCCCGGCTGCAGTACTGCTCGAGGCCGGCCTGACAACTGTCGCACTGGCCGCAGGAGTTCACCATGCAGCCCACCCCGACGTGGTCGCCCACCTTGTGCTTGGTCACCTCGGAGCCCACCGCGGTCACGACGCCGGCGATCTCGTGGCCCACGACGAGCGGGTAATTCGGTGTGCCCCATTCGCCTTTGGCGGTGTGGATGTCGGAGTGGCAGATTCCGGCGAACTTGATGTCGATCGCCACGTCGTGCGGACCCGGGTCACGGCGCTCGATGGTGGTCTTGGTCAGCGGTGCCGTCGGCGAGGTGGCCGCGTACGCCGAAACTGTGCTCATGAAAATCCCTCTTCGATTCGATACGTCGCCAAGAAGTTTAGCTAAGGTAAAGGTTCCGCCGCCAACGGACGGGACGAATATCACCTTATGGCGATGTGTGGGTACCGGCCGGTGGCCGATCAGTTGATCGGGGCGTTCACCAGGCGCAGGTCGTCGACGATGCCGCGGGCGGCGATCAGGCCCTCGCCGGTCTGCCAGATCTCGTCGTTGACGACGTAGACCCGGTTGTCGCGGTTGGCGGACAGCTTGCGCCACGGGTTGCTGTCCAGGATCGTGGCGGCCCGGCCGGCGGCGGCCGGGGTGGCGCAGGACACGTACACCACGTCGGCGTCGGCACTGGACAGGTCCGGGTTCTTCGCCAGGTCCGCGTCGCTGGCACCGATCTCGATATAGGGCTTGTCGGTGAACCGCTGGGAGGCCGGCCGGTCCACCCCGGCCGCGCCGAGCACGCTGGCCGGGAAGTTGTTGGCGCCGTACACCCGGATGGTGTCGGCCGTCAGCTGCACGATCGACGCCTGGTAGTGGGAGGCATCATGCCGCGCGCCGATGTCGATGGCGCGCTGCGAAAAGCCGCCGAGCAACGTGTCCACCGCGGCGCCGCGGCCGGTGGCCGCGCCCACGGCGCGCAGGTTGTCCTCCCAGGCCGCGCCCGGTGCGGCGGTGAATACCGTCGGGGCGATCGCGGGCAACTGCGGATACAAGGTGGGCGTCAAACCCTGCGACCCGAGGATCAGATCCGGGTGGGCCGCCGCGATCGCCTTCACGTCCGGGTGGGACCGGGTGCCGACGCCGGGCACGCCGTGCACCGTGCCGCCCAGATAGGCGGGCTGACTCGAGGACCCGTCCGGCAACGCCGCGCCGACCACCCGCGACTGCAAACCCAGCGCGCACAACGTGTCGAGCTGGTCGCCGGCGAGCACCACGATGCGCTGCGGATCGGCGGGCACCTGCACGACGTCCGGCTCGACGCCGGCCGCGTTGTGGACCTGCCGCTTGGAGGACCCCGCGTCGGCTCCGGCGGCGTCCCGCGCGCACGAGTCGTCGGGCCGGCGGTCGTTGCCGAGCACCCCGGCGCCGGCGATCTGGGTGGTGGGGGTGATCAGCGCGGGGGTCGGCGTCTGCCCGGCGGGTTTGTCGGATTCACAGCCGCTGCATGCCAGCACGACCGCCGCCGTCAACGCGGCCGGCAGGGCGGGTCTGATCACGCCGAACAACACGCGTCAGACGCTAACATCCGGCCAGCGTGGCGATCGTGAGCGCGGCGGCGCCGGGCGAAGGGGGTCGCCACGATCCGGCCAGCGTGGCGATCGTGAGCGCGGCGGCGCCAGGCGAAGGGGGTCGCCACGATCCGACCCCGGGCGGCGCCGCGCCGACGGACACGCCGCACCGCTGAGCCATTTACGACAGTTTGTAGGACCAGCCCTGACGTCGTCATGATCGACGGCTAAGATTCGTTCCAATACCGCCTTTTGGGCCAGTATCCGATCTGGATGTTTGGAGAAGCTGTTGACAGCCGAAGCGCCCCTTGGGAGAACTCGAGGCCGTTCGTCCGTACCCGGACCGCATGGGCCCCAAAGGGAACCTCGTCTACAAACTGATCACCACCACCGATCACAAGATGATCGGCATCATGTACACGGTCACCTGCTTCGCCTTCTTCTTCATCGGCGGGCTGATGGCGTTGCTGATGCGCACCGAGCTGGCCGCTCCCGGGCTGCAGTTCCTGTCGAACGAGCAGTTCAACCAGCTGTTCACCATGCACGGCACGATCATGCTGCTGCTGTACGCCACACCCGTGGTGTTCGGTTTCGCCAACCTGGTGCTGCCGCTGCAGATCGGTGCGCCCGACGTGGCCTTCCCACGGCTGAACGCCTTCTCGTACTGGCTGTTCTTGTTCGGCGGGCTGATCGCGGCGTCCGGCTTCATCGTCCCGGGCGGCGCCGCCGACTTCGGCTGGACGGCCTACACGCCGCTGTCCGACGCCATCCACTCACCCGGCGCCGGGGGAGACCTGTGGATCACCGGGCTGATCGTCGCGGGTCTGGGCACCATCCTGGGTGCGGTCAACATGATCACCACCGTGGTGTGTATGCGCGCCCCCGGCATGACCATGTTCCGGATGCCGATCTTCACCTGGAACATCCTGGTGACCTCGATCCTGATCCTGATCGCGTTTCCGATCCTGACCGCGGCGCTGTTCGGGCTGGCCGCCGACCGACATCTGGGCGCCCACGTCTATGACGCCGCCAACGGCGGAGTCTTGTTGTGGCAACACCTGTTCTGGTTCTTCGGCCATCCCGAGGTGTACATCATCGCGTTGCCGTTCTTCGGCATCGTCACCGAGATCTTCCCGGTGTTCTCGCGCAAGCCGGTCTTCGGCTACACCACCCTGGTGTACGCGACGCTGTCGATCGCCGCGCTGTCGGTCGCGGTGTGGGCGCACCACATGTTCGCCACCGGAGCCGTTCTGCTGCCGTTCTTCTCGTTCATGACGTACCTGATCGCGGTGCCGACCGGGATCAAGTTCTTCAACTGGATCGGCACGATGTGGAAGGGGCAGATCACCTTCGAGACGCCGATGCTGTTTTCGGTGGGCTTCCTGCTGACCTTCCTGCTGGGTGGTCTGACCGGCGTGCTGCTGGCCAGCCCGCCGCTGGACTTCCACGTCACCGACACCTACTTCGTGGTGGCGCACTTCCACTACGTGCTGTTCGGCACCATCGTGTTCGCCACCTATGCCGGCATCTATTTCTGGTTCCCGAAGATGACCGGCCGGCTGCTCGACGAGCGGCTGGGCAAGCTGCACTTCTGGTTGACCTTTATCGGGTTCCACACCACCTTCCTGGTGCAGCACTGGCTGGGTGACCTGGGCATGCCGCGCCGCTACGCGGACTACCTGCCCAGCGACGGCTTCCAGCCGTACAACGTCGTCTCCACGGTCGGCGCCTTCATCCTGGGCGCGTCGATGTTCCCGTTCGTCTGGAACGTGTTCAAGAGCTGGCGTTACGGCGAGGTCGTCACCGTCGACGACCCGTGGGGCTACGGCAACTCCCTGGAGTGGGCCACCAGCTGCCCGCCGCCGCGGCACAACTTCACCGAGCTGCCCCGAATCCGTTCGGAGCGACCGGCATTCGAGCTGCACTACCCGCACATGGTGGAGCGGCTGCGCGCCGAGGCGCACGTGGGCCGCGCGCACGGGCCCTCGGACAAGGATGTCACCAGACTGGACGACGTCCAGGTCCGCAGCTGATGGCCTGACAAGGGCTGTCGGGAGTGAACTCACCACCCAAGGTGTCGGTGCTGATCACCGTCACCGGCGTGGATCAACCTGGCGTGACGGCCACCCTCTTCGAGGCGCTGTCGCGGCACGGGGTCGAACTGCTCAACGTCGAACAGGTGGTGATCCGGCACCGCCTGACGCTGGGCGTGCTGGTGTGCTGCCCCGGCGACGTCGCCGATAGCGCGCAGCTGCGCGATGACGTCGAATCGGCCATCCGCAAGGTTGGTCTCGACGTCAGCATCGAGCGCAGCGACGACGTGCCGATCATGCGGGATCCCTCGACCCACACCATCTTCGTGCTGGGTAGGCCTATCACCGCCAGCGCGTTCGGCGCGGTGGCCCGCGAGGCGGCGGGCTGGGCGTCAACATCGACCTGATCCGCGGAGTCTCCGACTACCCGGTGATCGGCCTGGAACTGCGGGTCTCGGTGCCGCCGGGCGCGGACGGCGCCCTGCGAACCGTCCTGAACCGGGTGTCCAGCGAGGAACAGGTCGACGTCGCGGTCGAGGACTACACCCTGGAACGACGGGCCAAACGGCTCATCGTGTTCGACGTCGACTCGACGCTGGTGCAGGGCGAGGTCATCGAGATGCTGGCGGCCCGGGCGGGCGCCGAGGGCAAGGTCGCCGCGATCACCGACGCCGCGATGCGCGGCGAGCTCGACTTCGCGCAGTCGTTGGAGCAACGGGTGGCGACGCTGGCGGGCCTGCCCGCCAGCGTGATCGATGAGGTCGCCGACCAGCTCGAGCTGATGCCCGGCGCCCGCACCACGCTGCGGACCCTGCGGCGGTTGGGCTATGCCTGCGGCGTGGTGTCCGGGGGCTTCCGCCGCATCATCGAGCCGTTGGCCGAAGAGCTGATGCTGGACTATGTCGCGGCCAACGACTTGGAGATCGTCGACGGCACGCTCACCGGACGGGTGATCGGCCCCATCGTCGACAGGGCCGGAAAGGCCACGGCGCTAAGGGAATTCGCCGACCAGGTCGGGGTGCCGATGGCGCAGACCGTCGCCGTGGGCGACGGCGCCAACGACATCGACATGCTCGCCGCGGCCGGATTGGGGATCGCGTTCAACGCCAAGCCGGCGCTGCGGGAGGTCGCCGACGCGTCGCTGAGCCACCCCTACCTGGACACGGTGCTGTTCCTGTTGGGCGTGACGCGCGGGGAGATCGAGGCCGCCGATGCGGTCGACGGCGAGGTCCGCCGGGTGGAAATCCCGCCCGAGTGACCCCGTAGCGATCGCAAGCGCGGCGAAGCCGGGCGCGGCGGGTCGCTACGCATCCGGCCCCGTAGCGATCGCAAGCGCGGCGAAGCCGGGCGCGGCGGGTCGCTACGCATCCGGCCCCGTAGCGATCGCAAGCGCGGCGAAGCCGGGCGCGGCGGGTCGCTACGCATCCGGCCCCGTAGCGATCGCAAGCGCGGCGACGCCGGGCGCGGCGGGTCGCTACGCATCCGACCCCGTAGCGACCCGACAGGTATTCGAGCGCCGCGGTACGGCACGATGGTCGGGTGCCCGAAGCCGACCACACCAGCGAGGCAGCCGATCCCGATCTGCTGCTCGACTTCCGGCAGGTGTCGCTGCGCCGCGGCGGCAACGTTTTGGTCGGGCCGCTGGATTGGGCTGTCGAACTCGACGAACGCTGGGTGATCGTCGGGCCCAACGGGGCCGGCAAGACCTCGCTGCTGCGGATCGCCGCGGCGGCCGAACATCCCTCGTCCGGCATCGCTTTCGTGCTCGGCGAGCGGCTGGGCGGGTCGACGTGACCGAGTTGCGGTCCAGGATCGGGCTCAGCTCCTCGGCTTTGGCGCAGCGGATACCCACCGACGAGGTGGTGCGCGATCTCGTCGTCTCGGCCGGCTACGCGGTGCTGGGCAGGTGGCGGGAGCGCTACGACGACGTCGACTACCGCCGCGCGATCGACATGCTGGAGAGCCTGGGCGCCGAGCACCTCGCGGACCGCACCTACGGAACGCTGTCGGAAGGCGAGCGCAAGCGGGTGCTGATCGCCCGCGCGCTGATGACCGATCCCGAACTGCTGCTGCTCGACGAGCCCGCCGCCGGTTTGGACCTGGGCGGCCGCGAGGAATTGGTCGCGCGGCTGGCCGATCTGGCCGCCGACCCCGACGCGCCCGCCCTGGTGCTGGTCACCCACCACGTGGAGGAGATTCCGCCCGGGTTCAGCCACTGCATGCTGCTCTCGGGGGGCGAGGTGGTCGCCGCGGGATTGCTGACCGACGTCATGACGTCGGAGAATCTGTCCACTGCGTTCGGCCAAGCGATCGCCCTCGAGGTCGTCGACGGGCGCTATTTCGCGCGGCGAGTCCGTACCCGCGCAGCCCACCGGAGGCCGTTATGACGTCACCCGACCAAGCCCCGCTGATCGCGCGGCCGGCCGCCACCGTGATGCTGATCCGCGACGACCCGGGCGGTATCGCGGTCTTCCTGATGCGCCGGCACGCCAAGATGGAGTTCGCCGCGGGGACCATGGTGTTCCCCGGCGGCGGTGTCGACGACCGCGACCGCAACGCCGATATCGCGTGGGCCGGCCCGCCACCGCAGTGGTGGGCCCAGCGCTTCGGCATCGAACCCGACCTGGCCGAGGCGCTGGTCTGCGCCGCGGCCCGCGAGACGTTCGAGGAGTCGGGGGTGCTGTTCGCGGGGCCGGCTGGCCAGGCCGTTTCGGCACCGAACAGTATCGTCGACGACGCCTCGGTCTACGGCGAGGCCCGCCGCGCGCTGGCCGACGGGACGTTGTCATTCGCTGACTTCCTGCGCCGGGAAAACCTCGAGCTGCGCTCGGATCTGTTGCGGCCGTGGGCCAATTGGGTCACGCCGGAAGCCGAGCGCACCCGGCGCTACGACACCTATTTCTTCGTGGGTGCCCTGCCGCAGGGGCAGCGCGCCGACGGGGATAACACCGAGTCCGACCGGGCGGGCTGGACGACCCCGGAGGCGGCCATCGACGACTTCAAGGCCGGCCGCAGCTTCCTGCTGCCCCCGACGTGGACGCAGCTGGATTCGCTGGCCGGGCGAACCGTCGCCGAGGTGCTGGCCGTGGAGCGCCAGATCGTGCCGGTGCAGCCGAATCTGGAGATCCAGGGCGACAATTGGGTGTTCGAGTTCTTCGACTCCGACCGGTATCACCAGGCAAGGGAAGCGGGCGGCCTGGGGTGGCGGCATTGAGCGAGTTCGTCAGCGTGGTGGTCAGCGACGGCTCGCAGGACGCCGGGCTGGCCATGCTCCTGCTGTCGCGCCCGCCGACGAACGCCATGACCCGCCAGGTGTATCGGGAGGTCATCGCGGCGGCCGGAGAACTGGGGCGCCGCGACGACGCAGCGGTGGTGATCCTGTTCGGTGGCCACGAGATCTTCTCCGCGGGCGACGACATGCCCGAGCTGCGGACGCTGCGGAGCTCCGAGGCCGAGAGCGTGGCGCGGGTCCGGCAGGAGGCCATCGACGCCGTGGCGGCGATCCCCAAGCCGACCGTCGCCGCGATCACCGGGTACGCGCTGGGGGCCGGTCTCACGCTGGCCCTGGCCGCCGACTGGCGGATCAGCGGGGACAACGTGAAGTTCGGGGCGACCGAAATCTTGGCCGGCCTGGTGCCCGGCGGCGACGCGATGGCCCGGCTGACCCGGGTGGCCGGCGCGAGCAAGGCCAAGGAGTTGGTGTTCAGCGGCCGCTTCGTCGACGCGGACGAAGCCCTGGCGCTGGGCCTGATCGACGAGACGGTGGCCCCCGACGACGTGTACGACGCCGCCGCCGCGTGGGCGCGTCGCTTTCTCGACGGGCCGCGCCACGCGCTGGCCGCCGCCAAGGCCGGGATCAACGACGTCTTCGGCCTGGAGACGCCCGAGCGGCTCGCCGCCGAACGCCGGCGCTACGTCGAGGTGTTCTCCGCTGCTCAGGGCGGCGGCGACCTGGCGGATCCCGACGGCCGTTAGGCTGCCCTGCATGACCAGTTCGACCGACGCCGTCCCGACGCCACACGCCACCGCCGAGCAGGTGGAAGCCGCCCGGAACGACAGCAAGCTGGCCCAGGTCCTCTACCACGACTGGGAAGCCGAGACTTACGACGACAAGTGGTCGATCTCCTATGACCAGCGCTGCATCGACTACGCCCGCGGCCGCTTCGACGCCATCGTGCCGGACGAGGTGCTGCACGAGCTGCCCTACGACCGTGCCCTCGAATTAGGCTGTGGTACAGGGTTTTTCCTGCTCAACCTGATCCAGTCCGGGGTCGCCCGGCGCGGGTCGGTCACCGACCTGTCGCCGGGCATGGTCAAGGTGGCCACCCGCAACGGGCAGTCGCTGGGGCTCGACATCGACGGCCGGGTCGCCGACGCCGAGGGCATCCCGTACGAGGACAACACCTTCGACCTGGTCGTCGGGCACGCCGTGCTGCACCACATTCCCGATGTAGAGCTGTCGCTGCGCGAGGTGATCCGGGTGCTGCGCCCGGGCGGCCGGTTCGTCTTCGCCGGCGAACCGACCAGCGCCGGCGACGTATACGCCCGCGAGTTGTCCACCCTGACCTGGCGCATCGCCACCAACGTCACCAAGCTGCCCGGCCTGGGTGGCTGGCGGCGCCCGCAGGCCGAGCTCGACGAATCGTCCCGGGCCGCGGCGCTGGAGGCGATCGTCGACCTGCACACCTTCACGCCCGGTGACCTGGAGCGGATGGCCGCCAATGCCGGCGCCACCGAAGTGCGGACCGTCAGCGAAGAGTTCACCGCCGCGATGTTCGGCTGGCCGGTGCGCACCCTCGAGGCGTCGGTGCCGCCCGGGCGCCTGGGCTGGGGCTGGGCGAAATTCGCCTTCAACGGCTGGAAGACGCTGAGCTGGGTGGACGCCAACGTGTGGCGCCGCGTCGTCCCGAAGGGCTGGTTCTACAACGTGATGGTGACCGGGGTCAAACCCTCCTGAGCGTTGGGCTGCCATTCAGCACGGAGGACGTCGGCTATCTGCGGTCGCGCGCGGGCGCCGCGGCGCTGGCGGCGGTCGCCGAACTCGAACTGACGGACGCCACCCGGATCGGCGACGTCGCCGTCGCGCGCGCCCAATTCGGCGACCGGGCGGCGGTGCTGGTGGAGACGGTCCTGTTGCGTCGCCGCGCCTTGGAGAAACTAGGCGAGCTGGGTGCGTCGGATTGGCTGTTCACCGACGAGGCGCTGCAGCAGGCGACCGCGGCGCCGGTCGCCCTGCACCGTGCCAGGCGGCTGGCCCGTCGCGGCGTCGTCGTGCACGACGCGACCTGCTCGATCGGCACCGAGCTCGCCGCGCTCAGCCGCTGCGGCATCGCGGCGGTGGGCAGCGATATCGATCCGGTGCGCCTCGCGATGGCGCGCCACAACGTGGGGGAGGCGGCCTGGATCTGCCGCGCCGACGCGCTGCGCCCGGTCACCCGCGACGCCGTGCTCGTCGTCGACCCGGCCCGGCGCGTCGAGGGCCGGCGCCGGTCGCGCATCGAGGATTACCAGCCCGGCCTGGGCGCGTTGCTCGACGCCTACCGCGGCCGGGAATTCGTCGTAAAATGTGCTCCCGGAATCGATTTCGATGAGGTGCGGCGCCTGGGCTTTGCCGGGGAGATCGAGGTGACGTCGTATCGCGGTTCGGTCCGGGAAGCGTGCCTGTGGTCGGCCGGACTGGCGCGGCTGGGTGTGGGCCGACGGGCCACCCTCTTGGATCGCGGTGAGCAGCTCACCGACACAGATGCCGACGACTGCCCGGTGCGCCCGGTCGGGCGGTGGATCGTCGACCCGGACGGGGCCGTGGTCCGGGCCGGGCTGGTGCGCCACTACGGCGCGCGACACGGGCTGTGGCAGCTCGATCCCGACATCGCCTACCTCTCCGGCGATCGGCTGCCGGCGACCGACCGCGGGTTCGAGGTGCTCGACCAGCTGGTCTTCGACGAACGCCGGCTGCGCCAGGCGCTGGCGGCGCTGGACTGCGGGTCGCTGGAAGTCCTGGTGCGCGGGGTGCGGGTGGACCCGGACGCGCTGCGCAAACGGATGCGGCTGCGCGGGAGCCGATCGCTGTCGGTGGTCATCGCTCGCATCGGTGCGCGGAGCGCCAGCCGGGCGATGGCGTTCGTTTGCCGGCCCTCTCGATAGCGCCGGGTACGCTGGCGGCGTTACTTCCCCGGGCCACCGGCCCTGGCTAGTTTGCGAGGACAATTCCACGATGCGTTATGCGATAGCCGCTGCGCTGCTCATGGCGGCGGTCTCGGGCGCGCCGGCCGCGGCCGAGCCGCCGTCATGTGCCAGCCTGGGCGGCAGCATCGAGGCCGGCCAGATGTGCCATCTGCAGGCCACCGGCCCCAACTACACGCTCAACATGACCTTTCCCGCCGACTACCCGGACGGGCAGGCGCTGACCGACTACATCACCCAGAACCGGGACGGCTTCGTGGCCGTCGCGCAGAGTTCCGGGGGACGCGACCAGCCCTACCAACTGGAGGCCACCACCGAACAGCACGGCGCCGGGCAGCCGCCGCACAACACCCGCAGCGTCGTGCTCAAGTTCTTTCAGGACGTCGGGGGAGCGCACCCGTCGATCTGGTACAAGGCGTTCAACTACAACCTCGGGACCAAGCAGCCCATCACCTTCGACAACCTGTTCTCCCCGGGCGCCGCGCCGCTGGACGCGATCTTCCCGATCGTGCAGCGCGACCTGGAGCGCCAAACCCCTTTGGGCGCCGCGATTTTGCCGTCGACGGGACATGACCCTACGCACTACCAGAACTTCGCCATCACCGACGATCAGCTGATCTTCTACTTCGCCCCGGGCGAGATGCTGCCGGCGTTCGGCGGGCCGATGCAGGCCCAGGTGCCGCGCAACGCCATCCCGCCGCTCGCCATCTAGCGGGTCGCCACCCTCTGACGGCTCAGACCGGCCCGGCCTGTATCTCCATCGCCGCGGCGATGATGACCAGCACCACCTGCGCGACGCAACCGATGAGCGGGACGAAGAAGGCCCGGTTCCGCCGCACCAGGAAATACACGGCGACCACGATGTCGACGACCAGGAGGACGGCGCCGCCCCAGGTGCCCAGGTTCATGGCCCGGTCGACCCAGGCGGGATCGCCGCACTTCTGGGAACCGCACGGGTCGGTGCTCATCACGAGCAGGCCCAGCAGCACGAAGCTCGCCGTGTAGAGGCCGCCGTGGATGACCAGCAAGACGGACGTCGCCACGACGTCGGCGGTGCTGGCGCGCGGGCTTGCCGCGGTTTTGGTCATCGCGACGCCGTGCGTCGCGGGGTCGTCAATCGGCACCCGAGAAGTATGTCCCGGTCAGGCCGGCGCAAAACCGTAGACCTGGCCGTCGCTGGTGGCGGCCACCACCCGGCGGTCGGTGCCGACCGACACCCCCACCGGATATCCGGTCGCCGCCGGAAGCGGATAGCTGTTCAGCGTGCGGCCGCTGCCCGGGTCGAAGATCAGCAGCGACATGCCGGGGGCGCCGTTCGCAGGTGGCCCGCTGACCACCGTGTAGCCGACGCCCGTGCCGGCCAGGCTCGACGTCGAGAGCGGCAGCACGTCGTCGCGGCGCCACACCTGATCGGCGTGATCACCGGCATCCTTGAACGCCGCCAGCCGGGTGTCGGGCCCGCCACCCGCCACGATCAGCCCCTGCGGGGTGACCGCGGGCGGCGTCTGCGCCAAGAAGCCCAGCGGCGCCGACCATTTCACCTTCGCGTCGGCGGCGCGCAGTGCCCACAGGCGTTGGTCGCGGCCGTTGACGTAGACGGTCGACCCGTCGGCCGACAGCACCGGGCTGGCGATGACACCGGCGCCGACGGCGTCGCTGGTCCATTCGCGGCTCAGCAGCGGCGACTGCCCGGGGTGGTACTTCAGCCCCACCAGACCCGCGGCGGGAGCGCCGGGCTGCCAGACACCGAGCACCACCATCCCGTTGCCGGTCGACACGGCGGGCGCGGCCGCGATCGGACAGCCTTGGCGGGCCGGCGCGCAATCGGCCAGCCCACGCGCGGCGTCGATGGGGTCGACGCCGTCGACCAGATCGAGCGGACTCCCGGCCACCTGGCCGCGATGGGAGTCGAAGACCAGCACCTGTCCCAGGTGCGTGGCCACGAGCAGCTCGCCCGGCGCGATGAACCGCGGCGTGGTCGGCATGCCGATCACCGGCTGGCGCCACCGCGTCCACTGGGTCACCGGAAAGGACACGAACGCTCCCGGCTGGCCGACGTAGAGGTTGTCGAACCCGTCGAGTAGCGGTCCGGCGAAGCCGCCGCCCTGGGCCAGCCGCACACACCAGCGCTGCCGCCCGTTGTGGTTGTTCTCCCACTCCATCAGCGAGCATCCCGCCGAGGTCTGGGCGTTGAGGGCCAGATAGCCGCGTGCGCTCAGCGCCGGACCGGCGGCCAGGCTTCCCTTGACCGACCGGGTCCACTGCAGCGAGAGCTTGGTGGCCCCGCCGGTGGCTGTGTAGCTGCTGTTGGCGGCGTCGGCGTATTGCGCCGGCCAGCCCTGGGCGGCCGAGGCGTCGACCCACGAGTCGGTGTTGCCGCACGCGCCGAGCACAGCCGCCAGCACTACGGATGACCAACGCCGGAGCCCACTGACGAGTTGTCGGGCAAGCACCTTCGGTTTTCCAAATCCTTCTTGCGAGGCGGGCCGCTCGCGGGCAGGCCCGGCCGATCGGCGGCAATCGAGTACAGGTGAGGGTAACCCGTGGCGGTTTCCGGGCTCGCGATTGACCGAGTTAGGCTGTCCGGCCATGACGAGCATGTGGGGTGCACCGGTCCATCGCCGCTGGCGTGGATCGAACCTCCGGGACCCGCGCCAGGCCAAGTTCCTCACGCTGGCCTCGCTGAAATGGGTGCTGCGCAACCGCGCGTACACCCCGTGGTACCTGGTTCGCTACTGGCGGCTGCTGAAGTTCAAGCTGGCCAACCCGCACATCATCACCCGGGGCATGGTGTTTCTCGGCAAGGGCGTGGAGATCCACGCGACGCCCGAGCTCGCGCAGCTCGAGATCGGTCGGTGGGTGCACATCGGCGACAAGAACACCATCCGCGCCCATGAGGGCTCGCTGCGGTTCGGCGACAAGGTGGTGCTGGGTCGCGACAACGTCATCAACGCCTACCTCGACATCGAGCTCGGCGATTCGGTGTTGATGGCCGACTGGTGCTACGTCTGCGATTTCGACCACCGCATGGACAACATCGACCTGCCGATCAAGGACCAGGGCATCGTCAAGTCCCCGGTGCGGATCGGCCCGGACACCTGGGTGGGCGTCAAGGTGTCGGTGCTGCGTGGCACGTCCGTCGGACGGGGTTGCGTGCTGGGTTCTCACGCGGTGGTCCGCGGGGTGATCCCGGACTACTCGATCGCGGTCGGCGCGCCGGCCAAGGTGGTCAAGAACCGCCAGCTCGCCTGGGAGAGCTCGGCGGCGCAGCGCGCCGAGTTGGCGGCCGCGCTGGCCGACATCGAACGCAAAAAGGCCGCCCGCTAGCCGGCCGCCTGCGGCTGCTCGTCGACCTTGAAGTGGAAGTTGACGTCGCCGGCGTCGACGTCCGTCACGGTCACCAGCACGCCGTACTTGTCGGTGCCATCCGTGAGCTGACACCGCAGCGTCGCTCCCGCAACGCCTTTCAGGTTGTCGGGGCAGGTGACCGCGTCCGGCCTCCTGCCGACCTGCTGGCCGACCTGGGTGCTGATCGCGCTGGCGACCTGGTTCTTGTCGACGGTCTCCACCATGTCGAACTTGACGTCCTTGCCGTCGACGCTGGTCACGGAGACGTTGACGTTGAAGGGCCGGTCTTTGACCTTCATGTCGCAGTTGATCTGCGCCCCGACCTTCGCGGAAGGACGATTCAGCAAACGCCTGCCGGCGGGGATGGCCGTTGCTGGGGTTCCCGCCCACCAAAGGCCACTCACGTCACATCAGTAACGTTGCCGCACCATAAATCGCTTTTTGAATCCGCTAGCGCGGGCGCTAACGGGCCGGCGAACGGTGCACACCAGTTCGCCGGGCCCCCGCCGGGGTCGCGATGGCGAAGCGGAATCAGAGGCTCTGATAGCGCCGCAGCGCTTCGGTGCGCTCGGCTGCGTGATCGACGATCGGCGCGGGGTAGCCGTCCGGCCGATCGCCCTTGCGTAGGTGCACGTCGTCGGCCGAGCGCAGTTCGGGCACCCAGCGCCGGATGTAGTCGCCCGACGGGTCGAATTTCTCGCCCTGTGTGATCGGGTTGAACACCCGGAAATAGGGCGCGGCATCGGTACCGCAGCCCGCACACCACTGCCAGCCATGCTGATTGTTCGCCATGTCGCCGTCCACCAGCTGGTCCAGGAACCATTCGGCCCCCCATTGCCACGGCAGGTGAAGGTCCTTGACCAGAAACGAGGCAACGATCATCCGCACCCGGTTGTGCATGAATCCGGTTTCGCGCAGCTGACGCATCCCGGCGTCGACGAAGGGAAACCCCGTCTCGCCAGCCTTCCACGCCTCGAAGCGGCGTCTGGCCTCGGCGCCGGTGTCGGTCTGGATGCCGTCGAAATCGCTGTTCCAGTTGCGCCAGGTGCTGGCCGGCCAGTGGTGCAGCACGTCGGCGTAGAAGTCGCGAAAAGCCAACTCCCGCAAGAAGGCTTGCGCGCCGCCGCTGCCCAGGTCCAGGTCCGCGACCAGGGTGCGGGGATGAATGGCGCCGAACTTCAGGTGCGCCGACATACGGCTGGTCCCCTTCAGGTCGGGCCGGTCGCGGTCCTTGCCGTATCCCGCTAATCCGTTGTCGACGAACGACTTCCATTGTTTGCGCGCCGCCGCTTCGCCGGCGGCGACCTCGAGTTCGGGCCCGGGATCGGGGATCTCGCACTGCTTGATCCGCAGTTGGGCCGGGTCCAGCCAGCGTGCGGACTTGGCGTTCGACTTCGCCGGCCCTCGCCATCCGGTCTTCTGCCACTGACGCAGAAACGGGGTGAACACCTTGTACGGCGAGCCATCCGGCTTGGTGACCCGGCCGGGCGAGACCAGATACGGCGACCCCGTCGCCACCAGCGGCACCGAATCCAGTGCCGCGCGCACCCGCTCGTCGCGGCGCTTTCCGAACGGCGCGAAGTCCTCCGAGATATGTACCGACGACGCGCCGATTTCCTTGGCGATCCGGGGAATTTGCGTGTGCGGTTGCCCGCGGGCGACCAGCAGCCGGCCGTCAAGATCGTCGCGCAGCCGCCGCAGCGAGTCACCCAGGTACTGCAACCGGCGTTGTCCCGATGATTTCTCCAGGCGCGGATCGAGCACGAAGCAGGCGAGCACCTCATCGTTCTCGGCCGCGGCGATGAGCGCCGGATTGTCACGCAACCGCAGATCGCGGCGAAACCACAACAGTGCCGGCATGATCTATCGGTTGAGTCGCCAGATGTGGGTGGACAAGATGGTCGCGAAGCCACACCACACCGGATAGGGCAGCAGCGCCAGGCCACCGCGCGGAGTGACTTCGGCCGTGCGCCTGACCAGATCGGCGCTACTGACGGCGAGCGCCGCGGCGCCGACCGCGGACGCGCCGAGTTTGTGGTACCGGAAGAACAGCCAGCTCCATCCGGCGTTCAGCAGCAGGTTCGCCGTCAGCGCCACGGCGTAGTTGCGTGCCTTGTCCTGCTGCCCGGTCTCGCGAAACCGGTCGATGGCCACCGCCGACGTGGCCGCGATGTCACCGTAGAGCGTGGTCCACACCGTGGGGAAGGCGGCGCGGGGCGGCTGGTAGGAGGGCTTGCGGAGCCGCGAGTACCACCCGGACATGGCGCCGCCGCTGGCAATGCTTCCGGCGCCGGCAGCGGCGGCGACGGCAAGGCTGGTTGCGGCCAGGATCGACCTGTTCACGTCGTGCTCCGTTCTGGTTGTTTCCGATCCGCTTGTCGCTCAACGGCTTCGGGGTGGATGGGGTTGGTGGGCCACCAGATCCGATCGCCGATGAGGGCGAACAATGCAGGGATGACCAGGGTGCGTACCACGAAGGTGTCGAGCAGGATTCCCAGCCCGACGATGATCCCCAGTTGGGTCAGGACGATCAACGGCAACACCCCAAGCACGCAGAACACTGCGGCCAAAACGATTCCGGCGCTGGTGATTACGCTGCCGGTGGCCGACACCGCGCCCACCATACCCGCGCGGGCGCCGTGCCGCGCGGCTTCCTCGCGGGCGCGGGTTACCAGAAATATGGTGTAGTCCACGCCGAGGGCCGCCAAGAACAGGAAGGCGAACAAGGGGGTGGTGTTGTCCAGCGCCGGGAAGCCGAAGACATGCAGGCTCGCCCAGCCGCCCAGGCCCAGCGCGGCCAGCGCGCCCAAAATCGTTGCCGCCAGCAGCGTCGGCGGCGCCAGCGCCGACCGCAGCAACACGTACAGGACGATCAGAATCACGGCCAGGATCGCCGGGATCAGCAAGATCCGGTCATGCGTCGCCGCGTCACGAATGTCCAGGGCCTGCGCGTCGGCCCCGCCCACCAGCGCACCGGGGTCGGCGGCCCGGGTCGAATCCCGAAGCGCGGCAATGACGCTGAACGCCCCCTTTGACGACGGCGGCGCGTCGATCACCACCGACCACTGCGTCAGCCCGGACCCCGACCGGCCGGACTCGGTCACCGAGACGACACCGGGGGTGGCCTTGATCGCCTGCTGCACGGGCGACGCGTGATCGGTGGAACTGACGACCAGCGTCGGATTGGTGAGGCCGGCCGGAAAATGTTGGGCCACAACGTTGTAGCCGGACACCGAGTCGGCGCGCACCCTGAACTGCTCGGTCTGCGACAAACCGATCCGGGTTCCCAGCAAGCCGGTGCCCAGGGCCGCCAGCACCGCGGCCGCGACCGCCGCAACCAGTGCGGGGCGCCGGTTCACCCATTCCGCGACGCGGCGCCACGCTCCGGAGTCCAGGGTTTCGTCGTCCCCGGCGTGCGGGATAAACGGCCAGAACAGTCGCCGGCCGCACAGGGCCAGCAGCGGGGGCAAGATTGCCAGCACCGAAATCGCGGCGACCACGAGTCCGCAGGCCGCCAGCGCGCCAAGACTGCGGGTGCTCGGGGTGAACGCGAACAGCAGCGTGAGCAGCGCCAGTACCACGGTGGCGTTGCTGGCGACGATGGCCGGCCCGGCCCTGCGCACGGCCTGACGTAGGGCGGCGCGGTGCGCGGAATGGTGGCGGAGCTCTTGGCGGTACCGGGAGATCAGCAGCAGGGCGTAATTGGTGCCGGCGCCGAAGACCAGCACGCTGGTGATCCCGGAGGTGGCGCCGTCGAAGCTCAAGCCGGTCAGCGATGCCACCGCCGTGCCGACCGCGGCCGCCACTCGATCGGCGAACCCGACCACGAGCAGCGGTATCAGCCACAGCACCGGCGAGCGGTACGTGGCGATCAGCAGCAGGGCCACCACCGCTGTCGTCACCGCGAGCAAGGTGATGTTCGCGTTCGTGAACGCGCTGGCGATGTCCGCGCCGAACGCCGGGCCGCCCGTCACGTGCACCTGCAGATCCGCGGGCAGGCCGTCGGCCGCGGCGGTGCGCAGCGTGGTGACGACGTGGCCCAGGGCCAGCCCCGACAGCCCGGCGCTGATGGGCACCACGCCCAGGGCGGCCTTGCCGTCCTGCGACACCATCAGTGGCGCCGCCGGAAAACCGTCTCCGGGCTGCGCGGACTCCTGTACCCGGTGGCGAGCGGCCTGGGCGGCGGCGATATCCAACGAGCCCAGGACGCCGCCATCGGTGCGGCTGAACACGACGATCAGCGGGGCATTCTGATCCCCGGGAAACTGCCTGGCCAGCCGCTCTACCTGGGCTGATTGCGAGTCCAACGGGACGGATTGCGGGGACTGGCCCGCGGCCGCGTTGCCGCCGATCAGAGCCATCAGGCCGATCCCCAGCACGGCGGTGACCAGCGCGATCAGCCAAGAACGGCGGCCGGTCACAGCGGCGGCCAAGGGATCCCACACACCAACAACCCTTTCAGTTTGTTAAACATTAATCAACTGAAATGACGCATTGCCGAACTGGCGCGCCGGCGGTACGCACGAGGGGGCACTATGGACATTATGAACGCTGGGTGGGTGCGGTGTCGGACAGGAGAGGGCACCGGCGATGACCGCTGACCGGGGGGAGATGAAAACCCGGAAGCGGCGGCACATCGACGTTTGCCTGAGCGAGCCGGTCGGCTATGACGGCGTCACCACCGGGCTGGAGCGCTATGAATTGCCGTACAACGCGCTGACCCAGACGAATCTGGGCGATATCGATTTGTCCACCAGTTTTTTCGGTGCCGCTTTGCGGTCTCCGATACTAATCGGTGCGATGACCGGGGGCGCCGAGTTGTCCGGGACCATCAACCGGAATCTGGCCGCGGCCGCCCAACAGCTGGGCCTGGGCATGATGCTGGGCTCACAGCGGATCATGTTGGACAGCGCGCTGGGGGAGCGCGCCGCGGGCAGTTTCACGGTGCGCGATGTCGCTCCGGATGTCTTGCTGTTCGGCAACATCGGCCTGGCGCAACTGACGAAGACCGCCGTGCCGGATCTGGCCAAGGCCCTAGACCGGGTGGGCGCCGATGCGCTTGCCGTGCATACCAATCCGCTTCAGGAGGCGATGCAGCACAACGGTGACACCGATTTCTCCGGATCGCTGAGCCGGTTGCGCGAGGCCGCCGACACGATCGACTATCCGGTGCTGCTCAAGGAGGTCGGCCACGGGATCGGTGGCGCGGCGGCCGCGGAGCTTGTCGGCGCAGCTGGCGAATTGCCGGTGGCGGGAATCGATGTCGCGGGTGCCGGAGGCACGTCGTGGTCGCGGGTCGAGCAGTTCGTCCGGTACGGCGAGCTACGCTATCCGCACCTGGCCGATTGGGGCATTCCCACCGCCCGCGCGATCGTGGAGGTTCGTGAGGTGCTACCGACGATCCCGTTGGTGGCCTCCGGTGGCATCCGCACCGGTATGGACGCGGCCAAGGCCCTCGCACTGGGTGCCGATGTGGTGGCGGTGGCGCGGCCGCTGCTGCCCGCGGCGATCGAATCGACTGCCGCCGTTGTCGATTGGCTGCAGCCGTTTATCGACGAGCTTCGAGTCTGCCTGCACGGCTGCGGTGCCGCGAACCTGGCCGGCCTGCGCGATATCGGCCTCACCGGCCTGGCCTAGGTTCGGGCGACGTGGCTGTCATCTTGGCGTACGGCTCACCGGCCCTGGGGCACCTGCTGCCGACCGGCGCGTTGCTCGCCGAGCTGGCCCGGCGCGGCCATGACGTTCATCTGCGCACCATGTCGGCTGGTGTCTCGACGATGCGACCGGTCGGTGTGCACGCCGAGCCGGTCGACCCGGAGATCGAGGCCATTGCCGGGAACGATTGGCAGGCGCGAAACGCATTGGGAGTGTTGAAGTTGTCGATCGATGTGCTCTGCCGGCGAGCGGTGCTGGAAGTCGACGACTTTCGGCGTGCGGTGGACGCGGTGCGGCCGGATGCGGTCATGGTGGATGCGAACTGCTGGGGTGCCTTGTCGGTCGCGGACGCCGGCGACATCGCGTGGCTGCTCTTTTCGCCGTTCACGCCGTATCTGCGGTCCCGGGGAGTGCCGCCGTTCGGTCCCGGAATGCGTCCGCTGCCGGGCGTGGCCGGCGAGATCCGCGACGCCACGGTGCGACCGATCGTCAGGCACCTGTTCGACCGGCCAATGTTGCCCCGTATCAACGCCATTCGTGCCGAGCTCGGCGTCCCACCGGTGGCATCGGTGGACGGCCTCATGCGGCGCGCGTCCCTGGTGCTGGCCGCCGGCGGAGAGCCGTTCGAGTATCCGCATCCTGATTGGGCCGGTGTGGTGTACCACATCGGCGCATGCGTATTCGAGCCCGCACCGACGGTGACGCCGGAGTGGATCGAGGCGATCGATCGTCCGATGGTGCTGGTGAACACCTCCTCGCTCCGGCAGGCCGACGAGTCGCTGGGGCGAATTGCCCTGCGGGCGCTGGCCGACGAGGACGTTCACGTGGTGGCGACGTTCCCGGCCGGGATACCCCCCGGTCTGCCGCGACCGGCGAACGCGACCGTCTGCCGATTCGTGCCGCATGCGGCCATCCTCGACAAGGCCAACTGCGCCATCACCCACGGGGGAATGGGCACGACGCTGAAGGCGCTCGACCGCGGCGTGCCGGTCTGTGTGGTGCCTTTCGCGCGCGACCAGGCCGAGGTCGCGCGGCGGGTGGAGGTCGCCCGTTGCGGTACCCGACTGGCCGCGAAGAGGCTCACTCCGGCGCGGTTGAGGGTCAAGGTGCGCGAGGCAATGACGATGGTCGCGGGTGCGCACCGGGTGGCCGCCGGATTCGCCGCAACGGGAGGTGTGGCCCGCGGCGCCGACCTGATCGAGCAGCGGCTACTGGGCTGCGCGGCCGAGTGGCCGGTGCACTAATTGCCGCGTTTTGCCGGATTGCGGCTGCCTTTTGCCGTCGCGCGCTTCGGTTCGGTGGCGGGGGATGGCTTGGGACTCGGTGTGGCGAGTCGGGATTCGAAGCCGGCCATCGCCTCGGTCATCGCGGTGAACACCCGGTGCGCCGCCGCCAGGTCGCGATCGGGAAGGTGGGCGAGGGCGGTATGCAGCTCGGCGCCAAGGGGAGTGAAAAACGACCGGGCAAGCGCCATCCCCGATTTCTCGTAGCGCAGCAGGGTCTTGCGCCGGTCCTGGGGATCGGGTTCGCGCCGGACGTGGCCGGCGTCGATCATGCGATCGACGAGATAGGTGATCGCCGCCGGTGACACGTCCATGCGCCGCCGCAGCTGCGCCGCGGTCAACGGTTCTCCGGCCGTTTCGGCGACCATGATGTGCAGCAACGCGTGGAAATCCGTGCCACTGACGGCGTTTTGGCGGGCGAAGTGGCGGCCGATGCGGTCGGACTGCGCCGTGATCGCACGCATGTCGGCCGACATCAATTTCTCGAGTTCGGCTCGGTCCGATCGGTTGTCGGCGGCGCGCTTGGTCACTTTCCCGCATCCTTCGTGGAAGATACGCTGGCCAGCGTATCGGCGACCGCAATTCGCGGCCGGCGAAACGGTCGGGCGTTTCTCCTCTGTAGCCCGTTGCAGGCCAATGCTGAGAGCAAGCACGCCCCGCAGCCGTTGCCGGTGCAATCGGTGGCCATCAGCCTACGGCACCAGCGAAGGATGACCTCGCGGCGGCTCAGCCGGCGCCGAGCGGGCAATATCAGGACTTTGCGGGATCGTGGCCGCAGTTCATCAACGAGTAGCGCCACGGGCGCTCGTCGATCTCGCCGTGCGGACGTTGTGCCAGGTGACGCTTGGCGTGGCCGGCGACCTTTCGCATGTGCGCGTAGTCGGCCTCGGTGAGCTCTCTCCCCCTTTTGGCCTATGGCATGCCCGCGACACGGGGACCCTAATCGTCAATCTCGGGATTCAAGTCATTCATCAACTGAATGGTTAAGCAGCTGCGGCGAGGCCCGTGGCGTTGCGTGCCGGTTTGAACGAGTGCGCCTCGGGTATCTGATGTGACGATGACCTTGATCGAGACGACGCGGCGCGCGCGGCGCGCGGAGCGCAAAGTGCTGCGCCTGCAACGGCGTTTGTGGCTTGCTCAGTTGGCCATGTGGCCCACCGTGATCGCGCTGGCGGTGCTGCTGCTGGCCGGTGTGCTGTGGGTGGTGCGGCGGCGGTCAACCGGCGGTCGGCACGCCGCGAGTCCCGCGGCCAACGGCGCGGCGGACCAATACGGCCCATGAGATGGCGGCGGCGGCAAAGGCCACCGTCTGTGCGGCCCCGACGCGGTCGGCGGGGACGAATCGTCCCGTCACGTAGCGGTCGATGAACCCCGACGTGGGTAGGGGATCCATGTTCGCGCGCCGGCGGGCCCACGACTCCAGTGATGTCAGCGGGCAGCCCAGCTCGAACACCACGACCGCGACACCCCAGGCAACCGCCGGTACGTGCACCACGATGGTCCTCGGCCAGCGCAATGCGAGGAAACCTCCGCTCGGCACGTACAGCAGGTATGCCAGGTGGGCGCCAACGGTCGCTGCGACGGCAGCCGCGTAGGGCTTCTGCACGCTTGAATTCTTCCACGCGCACCCCCGGCGGCGGGGTTAGCCGAGTCCGGCGCGGACCTGGTATCGGCGTTCGGCATAGGCGAGGTCGTCGCGCCAGAGCTTGGTGGCCGCATAGCGCATGAACGGGGTGATCAGTGCCTCGGCCCGGGAGGCGCGCTGGAAACCGGGCCGGTCCGAGTGCGCGATGGTGGCCTCCAGGACTGCGGTGCGCGGCCGGCCGTCAGGTCCCGGACCCATTGGCGTCGCGTGGGTTTCGACGACGCTGCCCGTACCCTCTCCGTCCACGATGCGCATGACGATGGTGCGTGCCTCCGGGCAACTGAACTCCGCGACGACGGGTACGCCCAGGGGTCCCATCCGGAATGTCACCGCCACCAGGAACCGGTCGACCTGTTCGGTGGGCGTCGTGAGCACGTCGAGCCGGGTGAACGAGTAGGGGTGAAACCACGCGCCGTGCCACGGATCGAGCCGGTTGGCGATGATGTCGCTCGGTTCGCACACACCCACCATGTGGGCGACCGCGCTCAGGTTGTCGCCGGTCGGCCGTTGCGGAATCACCGGCCGGTCCAGGGGTTCCTCTTTGGCCACCGCATCGAGCCGCACCCATGCCAGGACGCCGTCGTCGTGACTGGGCAGGGGGCTCCAGCCGAATTCGCGAGAGCGTCCGTCCAGGGTCAGCCCGTGCCAGCGGCAGATCAGCGAGCCCCGGTGCACGGTGCCGGTGGCAAGGTCGGCCCCCAGATGGGGACAACTGCGCGGCCCCACACACAGCCGGCCCTGCTCGTCACGCCAGGCGACGACGTCGACGCCGGCGACCCGCGTGCCGAAGGGCCGCCCGACGGGCACCTGGCGGCTGGCGGCGAACGCGTACCAGTTCCCGGTGGGTCTGCGTTGGGAGCGTTGCAGCGCGGCCTCGATGATGGCGGGTTGCGCGTCGCGATATGTCGGGCGCTGATCGGCCCATGACATGCGCGGGATCACCTGCAGCGGCCACCCTTTGGTCCGGGCGGCGGACCAGCGTTGTTGAAGCTGTTCGCGGATCTTCATTTTCGGGTGGATCTTTCGCGGGCGGCAAGCCATCGCAGCAGTGGCGACCGGCCTTGGGTGGGTACCGTGGTCAACGGGTGTCCGGCTAGACCCCATCGTTGCAAAAGTTGGTTCGCGGCGCACCAGCCGGTGGTGGCGGCGCGCTCCATGAGCGCCACCGGCAAGTCGATCCGGATGGCGTCGCCGGCCAGCAGTAGGCCCGGCGTGGGGGTGATGACCGTCGGGCGGTGAGGGTAGGTGCCGGGCGAAAACAGCGGGCAGTCGCTGCGATGCAACAGCTTCTCGTGAACGATCTGTGCCGCAGCGGTTTCCGGATACACCCTGTGCAGTTGTCGCAGCGCGGCGGCGCGGGACGGCGCGGAATCCAATGCATACGAATGCAGTTCGACGACGGAGCCGTGATGCTCGGCCGCCCAGTCGCGCGCTTCGTTTTCGTAGCGCTCCAGCACGCTGATGTTGTCGAGCGGTTCGTGTCCGGCCGTACCCAGAAACGCCGGCCGGTGCGCCGCGACCGGGCGGTCGAGCCACAACCGATGCACGGCGAAGGGCGGCGCGGTGCGCAGCCTCGCTATCCGGGCGCGCCAGTCGTCGGTGCCCAGGGCGCTGGACGCCGCAACGATTCGCTGTAAACCCGCGATGTCGGTGGCCAACACGACGGCGTCGACGTCGGAGTGGTCATCGGCATCGGTGTGTACCCGAAAGGCCCCCGCCGATTCCGTGTCGATGCTCAGGACCTTGGTGGCGAGCCGGAACCGCACGCCTCGCCCCTCGAGGTAGCCGCGCAACGGCTGCCACAGGGCGCTGTCGTAGTTCGCGCACGGCACGTCGAAGATCAGGCCTTCGGACGACCCCAGGAAGTAGATGTGGAACATGGTCGCCAGCTCGGCCGCGGAGAGCTTGGAGGGGTCGGCGAAGAAGCTGCGCGAAAACACCTCGAACGCCAGATGCCGTGCGGCCTCGGGGAATCGGATGTCCTCGAGAAACGTTGCGGCGTCGGTGTTATCGAGTCGCTGGTACGTGCCGGGCACCGATACCGCCGCCAGTGGTGCGGCCGCGCGGGCGTCGATGCGGGTGAAGTCACGCAGCCGGAACGTCGGACTGCGCGCCGCGAAGACGACGGCGTTCCACGGCGGGGTGCGCGGCAGCCCGCGAAAGCTGTCGCGCCGGCCCGCCCCGTCGATGAGCGGATAATCCTCGACGGGCGTGAGCATCCGCAATTGCGGGTCGATTCGCTTCAGCAGCGCGCGCAGGTTGTAGTACTGCCGGAAGAATGCGTGGAAGCCGCGGTTCATCGCGAGCTCGGCGCCGCCGTCCGGCTCCGTCCAGCCCCCCACCCGGCCGCCGAGGTAGTGCTCGCGTTCGAAGACCTCGACGGCCACGCCGCGCTCAGCCAGCCCGGTGGCGGCCGTCAGCCCGGCGATCCCGCCGCCGATGACGGCCACCCGCGGGCGGGACGGCAGCGCACCGGCGTCCGGTGATCCCGTTGGCGCGGCGAATGTTCGGCGACGCCGGTCGGCGGTCATAGCGGCGCATCCGCCAGGAAGGTGTGCACGATGTTGGCTTCCCAGCCGGGCATCGTCTCGCTGTGCACCGCGGTGAAGCCGGCGCCGGCCAGGCGATCCCGAAACCGTGCGGCACCGTCGAACGCCAGCACGCTGCGCCACAGGTAGCGGTACAGCCCGGCGTCCCGGGTGCGCCACCACCCGGCGGGAATGATGATGCCCCAGCACACGGCGTGCCAGATGCGGGTGGCCGCGGGGGAGTCGCGCACCGAATATTCGTGCACCGCCAACGTGGCGCCCGGGCGCAACAGCTCGCGGAATTTGCGCAATTGGTCGTCGCGGTCGGCGACGTTACGAATCAGGTAGGCGGCCAGGATGCCGTCAAACGGTCCGGTGATCCCGTGCTCGGCCAGTTGTTCGACGGGGGAGTGCACGAAGCGCACCGAGTCGGGCCAGTCCTTGGCGAGCGCCGCGTCGAGCATTCCGCGCGACGCGTCGACGGCGACGATGTCGGCCTCGGGCGCGACCGCGAGCAGCGCGGCCGTCGAAGCGCCCGTTCCGCATCCGGCATCGAGTAACCGTAATCCCTTGCCGCGCCCGGGGATCCGCATCCGTCGCGCCGACAAGGCCAGCTGCGCATGGTAGCCGGGGCTGGCGCCGACCAGGCGGTCGTAGGCCGCCGCACCCGCGTCGAACGCGGCCGCCAGCTCACCGGCGCCCGCATCACTGACGCGCACGTTGCCGTTCCCACAGCAGCAGCACCGCGGTGACCAACGCGAAGCCGAACAGAAAGTCCTCGACCGGGATGTCGAACGGGAACCGCACGCCGCTCAATTGCCGATCGTCGTAGATGACGATGGGGGAGCTGAGCTTGGTCAGCCAGCCGTCCACCGGGATCTGGAATCCCAGCACGATCAGCATCGACAGCCAGTACGCCGGCCGCCGGAAGAGCCCCGTGCGCAGCATCGCCAATTCCAGTGCGCAGACCAGCAATACCGCCAGCGCGGCGGGCAAGGTGTAGCCGAGGCCGGTCATCGGCGGTTCACCTTTTCCAGAAGGGTGCTCACGGCGTTGAAGGTCAGCAACGCGCACACCGGAATGACGAGGAAGAACAGCACCTCTTCGATCGGCACCCGGAACGGGATGCTCAGGCCGCACAGGTAGGCGCGGTCGTAGGTCCACACGTGCGCGGCGACCGCGATCTCATCCCACACCAGGAACGCCGCGGCCACCGGCACTACCGCCTTGATGACCCGTCGCCACTGCCGGTAGACGCCGGGGCCGAAGATTTCCAGCGGCGCGGTGATCACCAGGCATGCGGCCAGCACCGCCAGGTATTGCCACCGATCGCTCATGCGGCCCCCGAGTGACGATCGTCGGACGCGCTGTTCCGCGCCTGCCACGACCGTATCAGTCCCACACCGGCGACCCGAAGCCGTCGGGCCTTGCCGACGGTGGCCCGGCGATCGAACACCGCGAAGTCGCTTTTCTCGATGCAGTCCAGGATCTCCGAATACAGTGCTGCCGCGGTTTCGACGCACGGTCGTGACCGGGGGGCGAGGGTGGCGATCCCGTTCACGGCGAATCGGTATGTCTGCCGGGTGATTTCGTGCTGTGCGACCAGGGCCCGGCGCACCCGCGGATCGGTGCGGCGATGCGTGTGGCACCACGTCAACAGCTCTCTGTCGACCCCGTCGGCGGCCAGTTCGTCGGCCGGCAGGTAAACACGGCCGCGCTGCAGGTCCTCGTCGATGTCACGCAAAAAATTGGTGAGCTGGAACGCCCTGCCCAGCGCCGCGGCGTAGGGCGCCGCATCTTCCGTGGGCGTAACCGTCCCCAATATCGGAAGCACTTGCAGCCCAATGGCTTCCGCTGACCCCCGCATGTAGCGGTTGAGGGCCGTTCGGTCGGGATAGTCGGTGACCGTGAGGTCCATCCGCATCGACGACAGAAAATCCTCGAACAGTTCGGCGCTGATTTGATAGCGCCGCACGGTGTCGGTCACCGCGGCGACCAACGGATCGTCGAGGTGGGCACCACCGGAAAAGAACCGCTCCGACAGCTGCTGTAGCCGTTGGGCGCGGATGTCGGTGCCGACCCGCGGATCGAGATCGTCGAGGATGTCGTCGGCGTAGCGGGCGAAGCCGTACAGCGCGTGCACGGGTGGCCGCTGGTCGGGCGCGAGCAGCCGGGTGGCCAGAAAGAAGGTGCGGCCGTGCGCGGCGTTGAGTTCGCGGCACTGGCGATATCCGTCGCGCAGCCGCGGATCGTCGATCCCGGCCGCGGTCAACTCGCCTCGTATCATGGCAACCCGGCTTTCATGTCGAAGTGCGCCGCCGACCGCTTGCCGACGCCGGTGACGCGATCGGCGGCGAGCCGCCCGGAGATCAGCGTGGTCGGAACGCCGACACCGGGCACCGTGGAGGACCCGGCCAGCACCGCGTTGTCGATGCCACGCACCATGTTGCCCGGACGAAACGGTCCCGTTTGAGCGAAGGTGTGGGCGAGCGCGAACGGGCTGCCGGCCGTCATGCCGCGGCGCGCCCAATCGGCGGGCGTGACGATACCCAAAACCGTTGCGTCGTGCGGCAAACCGGGCAACAACCGGTCGGCGACGCGCGTGATCATGTCCTCGACGTAGGCGTCCCCGGTGCTGGCCCAATCGATGGCGCCCCGATCCAGGTTCGGCGCCGGGGCGAGCACGTAGAGCAGATCGCGCCCCTCCGGAGCCAGGGTTGGGTCGCTGGCCGTCGGCCGCGTGACCAGCAACGACGGGTCCCGCATGAGTCGTCCGTCGTCGACGATGTCGGTGAAGGTCTGATCCCATGCCTTGCCGAACAGGATCGTGTGGTGGGCCGTCTCGGGTTCGACGGCGGGACAACCCACGTGCGCCACGACGGCCGAGGGCGAGGGCCGCAGCCGCACGGCGCGACGGGGTGCGCGGCCCAGCAGCGCGTAGGTCTGCGGCAGTTCGGTGGTCAGCACCACCGCGTCGCAGGCAATGGGTCCGGATTGCTCGGTGACCACGGCGCTGACCCGGCTTCCGGTGCGTTCGAGCGCGGTAACGGTTGCGCCGTAACAGAATCGGACGCCGGCGTCGGCGGCGGCCGCGGCCAGGGCGTCAGGCAGCGCGCGTACACCGCCGCGCGGAAACACCACACCCGAGATGGTGTCCATGTAAGCGATCACGGCGTACACGGCCAACGCGTCGCGGGGCGCCACGCCCGCGTACAGCGATTGGAACGTGAAGATCCGCTGCAGCCGTGGGTCGCTGATGAACCGTTTGACCATCCGGTCCCACTTGCGGAAGCCGCCGATCGCCGTCAGCTGCGCCAACTGCGGGGTGAGCAGCGACAGCGGCGAATCGAAGTTCGCGGCGATGAAGCCGTCGAATTCGGTGCGGTACAGCCGAGTCAGCCACTCCCGGAGCCGCCGATAGCCGGCTGCCTGCCCGAAGCCAGCGAACTCAGCGACGGCGTCGGCCATCCGATCTGCGTCGCTGTGCACGTCCAGTGCGCTGCCGTCGGCGAACACGGCACGGTAGGCCGGATCGACCGTCAGCAATTCCATCCGGTCGCCGAGTCGTTCGCCGACGGCCGCGAACGCCTCGTCGATGATGTCCGGCATGGTGAGCACCGTCGGCCCCGTGTCGATCCGATAGCCGTCGATGTCCAGCCGACCGGCCCGCCCGCCCGGCCACGGCTCGCGCTCCACCACCGTTACCGCGCGGCCCCGGCCGGCCAGGTGCAGCGCCGCGGAAAGGCCGGCCAGCCCGGCGCCGACCACCACCACGTGATCTCCGCGCCCTTGGATGGTCCGCATGCTCAACAGTCTCCCCGGTTGGTCCCACTCATACGGCGCGATCCGTGCAGAATGCCGCCATTTCGCCCAGCGCGGTGCGGACGGGCTCGTCGATCGGCAAGTCGCTGAGATGGCCGCAGGCGGAAGTGACGCGGTCGCCGATCATCTCCTCGATCAGCCGCACCGCTCCCGTCTCGACGATCAGCGCTTTCCACCTGTCGATCGCGTTGTCGTCGAGGGTTTCACGATTCGCGAGCTCGTGGAGTTCACGCCGGGTCGGCGCGTCGGCGAGCTGGTGGGCGGCCACCACAACGCTGGTCGCCTTGCGCTCGAGCAGATCGCCCGCACAGGGCTTGCCGGTTATCGCCGGCGAGCCGAAAACGCCGAGCATGTCGTCGCGTAGCTGGAATGCCTCCCCGACGGCGGCGCCGTACCGGCCCAGCTGAGACAGTGTGCGATCGTCACACTCGCCCATCGCCGCACCGATTTCCAGCGGCCGGCGCACGGTGTAATTGCCCGACTTGCGCCGCGCCACGTCGAGCACGACTTCCAGCCCGGGCATCTGTCGCGCGTCGTTGGTCAGGTCGGCGAATTGCCCGACGGCGAGTTCGGTCCGCATGGCGTCATAGCGAGGCCAGACCCGTTGCAGGCGACGAGGCTCGACGCCGCTGTCGCGCAGCATCTGTTCGGCCCAGATCAGGCAGAGGTCGCCCAGCAGAATGGCGGCCGATTCGCCGAATCGCCGCGACGAGCCGGACAATCCGCGCTCGCGATGCCATTGGCCGAATTGCCGGTGCGCCGACGGTCGACCGCGCCGTTCGTCGGAACCATCCATCACGTCGTCCTGCAGCAGCGCAAAGGCGTGCAACAACTCGAAACTGGCCGCGGCCCGCAGTGCCGCGTCGTCGGGCGGCGCGCCGCACAGCCAGCCCAGGTACACAAACGTCGATCGCAGGCACTTACCGCCGGACACGAACTCCACCAGAATGTCGCCGGCGGCGTCGATGCGTGCATCGTCGAGTTCGCCGACGCGGCGGGCGGCGACGAAATCGGCGAGGTCACCCAAGACCATCCGCCGCACATTCGATCGCCATGCTTCGAAGTCGTCGGCGCTGAGCCAGCCGATCGCCACGGGCGGCGACGTTGTGGCAGGTGAAAACGACAAAGCTCCCATAGTGCCCAAGCGCTCCCTCCGAGACGGCTTGGCATGCCCGGGTCCAGCGTCCCCAAACACACGCGTCATACCCGCCGACGAGGCGGGTAAAACGACAGCGCGAGTCGTCAGACGCGCCCTCGCGGCGCCCGCTACGGCATACCACCTTGTTCAATAACTTAAACATTAATTTAATGAACTTTGCGCCGCTACGCCAGCCCAGGCGAACGATTCGTCGTGGGTGGCCGGCCGAGTATGCACCCGCTTAAATATTAAGTAACTGAAATGTCAGCCCGATCGGCATATGCTCACAGCGTTATGGACGCTGATGCGCGCGATGAGCTGGAGTCGCTGATCTCGGCCGATCTGAGGGAGCTGTCAACCGAGTCCGATCAGATCGGCCAGTTGTTCGCGCTGGTACACAGCCTGCGACCCAATGATTTTCGTGCCCTGCTTTACATCATGGTGGCAGAAGCGGCTGGGCGGCCGATGACCTCGAGCGACCTCAGCCAGCGGATGGGACTCTCAGGCTCGGCGATCACCTACCTGGTGGACCGGTTGATCGACGCCGGCCATATCCGTCGCGACACCCACCCGGCAGACCGCCGAAAGGTCATGTTGCGCAACGATGAATCAGGTCTTACCACCGCCCGGTCGTTCTTCGGTCCGCTGAACGCGCACACCCGAGTGGCGCTCGCCGGCCTACCCGATGCGGACTTGACCGCCGCGCACCGGGTTTTCGCCGCCCTGATAGACGCGTTGCACTGCTTTCAGGACGAATTGGGCGAAGAGGCCAAAGCCTAACCGCCGCAACGACATAGGCGAACCTTACGAGGCAACGCCGTGCGCGGCCGGTGCCTGAGCTGGTCGTGGCCGGGCCAGGTCGGAAAGGAACTGTCGTCGGGCCGCCAGGATGTCCTCGAGGTTCTGGAAGGCCTCGGGCACCGAGCCGGCGATCGGCAACCCGTTGTGATGCACGATGCGTAACAGGGGGCGAATAGCGACGCCGGCGACCACGCTGGAGTGCACGCACGCCCTGCGAAGCTCGTCATTAAGCACGAGCAGGGCCCGAAAACCCGCCACGCTGACAAAGCGCAGATGGCTGAGGTCAAGGACGAGCGGCGTCTTGAGCCGGGCGAACTTTCGGATCGCCTGGGTGAGCTCGTCCGCGTTGGAGGCGTCGATCTCTCCGTCGACGCGCAGCAGCGCGCCGAGATTGCGCGCATAGACGAACAGGTGTGCCCGGCCGAAGTGAGCCATGTACCGGGGGCCATGTTGGTCCGCCGAGTTTGCGGAGCGAATAGCAGCCATGAGAGCGCCTATCGAATGTCGGTGGCAAGGGAGTGACCGGTGTTTGCGCACCGCTCCCGCCGGAGACGCAGCTGTGAACTCAACCTGTTCAGCAGCCTACCGCCGCGGCGAGCGATGGGATATCGATCTTTCGAAACCGGCGCGGGCCGAGCGTGGTTTGTCCCCCTCGGGGGTGGATATACGCGTGTTCAACAACAAACGCGGTCTACCCCCTGAGGACGTGAGGGGTGATGCGTCCCAATGGAAGAGCTCGGACGCCGGTGGTGCCGGCTGGCGATCGCATCCGCATTCACGACGCTGCTCTTTGCCGCACCGCGTCAGGCGGTGGCCGACCCGGGGAGCACGGACACCTCGATGCTGCCGGTGGAATACGAAGTCATCGCGATCGCGCCGGGCGTGACGGCCACCGACGTGCTGCCGACGGGGCGCCATCTGGGATCCGCACCGGGAACCCGCGCGCAAGCCGGGATGCCGGTGTGCCAGCTGCGCAGCGCGACCGGCCAACGATGCGGCTCGGTCAGCTCAGTGGGTGACGGCCGCTTCGCCATCACCGACATGACCCCGGACCGCCGGGACTTCGGCGGTCCGGTCTACACCCTGACCGACGACAACAATGCCGTGATCGTGGGATTGGTCGAGGGCACCTGGAAGTCCTCGCCCCAGATCGAGTCGTGGCAGGCGGTCATGGCGCAGGTCTACATCGACAGCCACACCTACAGTCCGCAACAACAGTTGCCCGCTCCGCGGATGATCAGCAGGCGGGCGTTTGTATCGCGGTAATAGTCAGGCCACCATCGCGGAAGTGGTGGTGCATGCAACGGTTTCCGCCGGCACAGAATGGGAATCCGCCGCCGGTGAATGTTTTCGAACTTGCGGCGCTGCCGTTTCAGTGGGGCTCCGCCATCCGGGGTAAACGGTTCTTCCATCCGAGCGGGGTCCTGGCGGAGGGCTTCATCGAACGGGTTGCCCCCGCGGGCAAGGGCTTGCCGATCGCGTCGTCGGAGATCGTTGCGCGGGTGTCCAAGGCCACCGGCACGCCGGGGGTGCTGCCCGACTTCATCGGGTTGGCGTTCCGGGTGCCCGCCCCGCCGCCGGCGGACAAGCCTTGGGACGTCCTGCTCGTCTCGTCGGGGTCGGGGGTGTTGTCGCGCGCGGTGGCGCTGCGCCCGGCCACCTCGTGGAACGGTCAGACGCTGACCACGCTGATGCCGCTGCACTATCAGAACAACAATTGGTGGCTGCGGGCCCGAACCTCGCGCGAGATCGGCGGCGCCGGCCTGTCCCTGGACAGCGTCCGGGCCAAGCTCGAGCGCAGCCACATCCAGGTGACGCTCGATCAAGCTTGCGGCAGAGGCGATTTCACACCGCTGGCCCGCATCACGCTGACCACTGCCATCGACCCCGAACGCGACGAGGACGTGTCGTTCGACCCCGTCGTCAACACGGCGCCCGGCCTGAGTCTGCACCCGAGGTGGCTCGCCGACCTGCGCGCCCGGGCCTATCAGCACAGCCGCGAGGGCAGGGACGCCGAGGACTGACAGCCCCGACGGGTCGTCAGCGGGTGCGGCCCAACAGGTGACGTAGGGCCTGATCGAGGTCGGGCTGGCGGAACCGGTGTCCGGCGGCGGCGAGCTTGGCGGGAGCCACCCGCTGGCTCGCGCACGCAAGTTCGCGGGCACCCTGTCCGCCCAGCAATAGCCGCGGCCCCAGCGAGGGGACCGGTAACACCGCCGGCCGGTGCAGCACCCCCGCCAGCGTGGCGGTGTACTCACTGTTGCGGACCGGTTGTGGCGCAACGGCGTTCACCGGCCCCGACATCGTGGCATCCCACAGCGCACGGTGATAGACGTCCACCAGGTCGTCGATCCCGATCCAAGACAGCCATTGTCGACCGTCACCCAGCCGGCCGCCGAGCCCGGCGCTGAACAGCGGGCGCATCAGCTTCAACGTGCCCCCGGCGGGCGATTGCACGATGCCGGTGCGCACCTGCACCACCCGCACCCCGGCCTGCTGGGCGGGCACCGTCGCCTGCTCCCAGTCGGCCACCACGTCGGCCAGAAATCCGTCGCCGCGATCGCTGTCCTCGGTGAGCGTCTCATCGCCACGGTCATAGCCGTAGTAGCCGATCGCCGACGCCGAGAGCAGCACGGCGGGCTTCGCGTCGCCGCGGCCCAGCAGTTCGGACAGCCGCCGAGTGGGCCCGATCCTGCTGTCCCGGATGGCCTGCCGGTGTTTGTCGGTGAACCGGCCGGCGATCGAGGCGCCCGCCAGGTGGATCACCGCGTCGATCCCGTCGAACAGCCGCGGGTCGGGATCGTCGGGGTTCCACCGTCGCTCGTCATCGCCGCGCGCGTCGTGCCGGACCAGCGCGATGACCCGATGGCCGCCCGTGCGCAGGAAGGCGGTCAACGCCGAGCCGACCAGCCCCGAGGATCCGGTGACTCCGATCGTCATCGGCCGCAGCCCGTTCTCGGCGGCCAGCCGGTGAGCGGCCAGATCGTCGGCCAGCTGCCGGTGCCGGTAGTCGAACATGGGCCGCAGCAGCGAGCCGGGCACCGGGGTGTCGACCCGGTCGATCACCCTGGTGCGGTTGTCACCGAGGTCTTCGAATTCGTGGGTGTGGCGCCAGCGCACGGCAATTCGCGCCGGGAGCGTGGCCAGGCCGTCGCCGCCGATTGTGTCGACGAAGCGCCGCGGCGGGTCGTAGCCGTCGGGCTGATGGACGGCGACCCAGCGCAGGCCGCCGGGCAGTGCCAGGACAGCGCGCCCGTCCTTGAGCGAATCCGCCTCGCTGACCAGCCGCATGGGTGACCACGGCGGCGAGAGGCGATTGAACGCCCCCGGCCTGGCGTACCAGTCGAAAACGTCGGTGATGGGAGCGTCCACGACGCTCGAATAGTCCAGACCCATCCCTCGACGTTAGGAACGTGCTAGCGGTTCGGCAAGGCGTGCTCGACGATGGGCAGCCGGGCCTGCGGCTGCCGCACTCCGCGTTTGGCCGACAGATACACCTGCGCGGTCTTGTCGGCCACCGTGTGCCAATCGAAATCCGACGTGAGTCGTTCGCGTGCGGCGTGGGCACGCCGCTGCGCGGCCTGCGGGTCGTCGAGCACGGTGCGCACCGCCGCGGCCAGCCGGGCCACGTCGCGGGGCGGACACGACACACCGGTCCGACCGTTGATCACCGCCTCACCCAGGCCGCCGATGTTCGACGTCACCAGGGGAGTGCCGGCAGCGGCCGCCTCCAGCGCCACGATCCCGAACGGCTCGTAATGACTGGGCAGCACCGCAGCGTCGGCGCGATGCAGGACCGCCAGCAGCTCCGCGTGCTGGAGGTGCCCGACGAACCGGATCGCCTTGAGCACCCGGTGTTTACGCGCTTGCTCGACGAGCCAGCCCTGCTGGGTGCCCTCGCCGGCGATGGTCAGCGTGGTTCCGGGGTGGGTGCGTCTGATCCGCGGCAGCGCGGCGATGACGTCGTGCACACCCTTCTCGTATTCCAGCCGGCCCAGGTAGAGCAGTTCGGCCGGCCCGGTGCGTGGCCTGCGCGCGGCGTACGGCCACCGCGCCGTCTCGATGCCGTTGCAGATCACCGTGATCTCGGCCAGCCCGGGACCGAACAGCTCGGTGATCTCGTCGGCCATCGACGCCGAACACGTGATCAGCGAGTCGGATTCACGCACCAGCCACGATTCGACCGCATGCACCTGACGGCTGACCACACCGCTGACCCAGCCGGAATGCCGACCGGCTTCGGTGGCATGGATCGTGGAAACCATTGGCGCATCGTAGAATTGGGCGAGCGCGATCGCCGGGTGGGCCACCAGCCAGTCGTGGGCGTGCACGACGTCGGGCCGCCAGGCCCGGTTGGTGCCCGGCTTCGTCAGGGGCAGCCCGGCCCGAATCATGGAGTGGCCCATGGCCAGCGTCCAGGCCATCATGTCGGTGCCGAAGGTGAATTCGTGCGGATCCTGCGCGGCCGCGATCACCCGGACGCCCTCGCTGATGTGGTCGGACGACGGATGGCTGCGCGGATCGGTCCCGGTGGGTCGGCGGGACAGCACGACGACGTCGTGACCCGCGGCGGCCAGCGCGGTCGACAGGTGATGCACGTGCCGGCCGAGCCCGCCGATCACCACCGGCGGGTACTCCCACGACACCATCAGGATTTTCACGCCGCGGCCCGCCTCATCGGGGCAGCCTGCGGGCATCGAGGGCGCCGAACAGGCCGTCGGCGCGGTTCCATCCTGCGGCCAGCCGCTGCGCGGTGTCGCGCCGGCCGGACGCGAGCGCGTCGGCGATTTCGCGGGTGGCGTGCGCGTGCAGATGGGCGCGGTAGCGGGCGTAGTCGGCGGCCGAATCCTTGCTCACCATGAACGGCCAGTCGCTGGAGACGGTCAGCAGCGTTTCGCGCAGGATCTGATCGGCGACGTGGTCGCGGGGGATGGGCCCGTCCAGCGACGCCGTCTGGGACAGCGCCTTGTCGACGGTGCCCAGTGCCAGATCGACCACTTCGCCGTTCAGCGCGACCAGGTCGGCGACCTGGTCGCCGGCCCACACCTGCCAGTCCTTCCCCGAACCCCACGAGCTGGGGGGCAGGGCCACCGGGTTCCCGACGAAGCCGTCGGCGATCGCGTCGCCCAGCGTGCCCACCCGAACCCCCGCCTCGGGCAGGGCCCGCAGCACCCGCTCCAGCCACGTCGGGCCCTCGTACCACCAGTGGCCGAACAGCTCGGTGTCGAAGGCGGCGATCACATGGGCGGGTCGCCCGATGCGCTCGGACTCCGAGATCAGGCGGTTGCGGACCACGTCGACGAAGTCGGCGACGTGCACGTCGACCGCGTGGTCGGCGCGCTCGGGATCGTAGGGCGCCTTGTCTTCCGAGGACACGTTGCGGCCCGTCACCCTTGCCGGCTTGAGGCCGGTGAGGTGGTCATAGGTGTGGAAGTCGCGGTACGCGGCGTGCCCGGGATAGCCGGATTTCGGTGACCACACCCGGTAGCTGACCAGCAGATCGCGCCCGAACGCCACCACGTCGGTGTCGCCAACGGGCCGGCCCAGCGCGGTGTCGCCGTGCAGCGACGGACCGTCGACCATGAAATGGGTGACGCCCGCGGCGGAGTAGTCGTGCTCCATGCCGGGCGCGTAGGCGCATTCGGGCGCCCAGATCCCGCCCGGGCCTCGCCCCTTTCGCGCCCCTAGGCGGTGCGCGGCGTCGGCCAGGCCCTCGCGCAGTGCGAATTCGCGCAGCCGCGGCGCCAGCAACGGTTGGAAGGGGTGGGCGAGTGGGCCGCCGAGCAGTTCCACCGTGCCGGCGTCGAGCAGGCCGCGCAGCAGCGGGCTGCCGCCGTGCCGCCACAGCGTGGCGAAGTCCTGCAGGGCCCGTTCCGCTACGGCGGATTCACGAATTCCCAAGGCGCGCAACGCTTCCGGCGTGCACGACGAGTAGCCGGCCGACTTCGAGCGGGGAGCTGACCGCACGCTGGTGGCTTCCAGGCCACGCAACCGCCAGTTCGCCAGCCAGTGATGCATGCCGTCCAGGCAGTACGGGTCGTCGAGCTGCGCGTTCACCACCGGCGTGACGCCCAGCGTGATCAGGCTCCGGCGGTCCTCGCCGGCCAAGGTGCGCAGCACGCGCATCAGCGGCAGGTAGGCCGCCGCCCAGGATTGATACAGCCATTCCTCGCCGACCGGCCAGCGGCCGTGGTGGGCCAGCCAGGGCAGGTGGGTGTGCAAAACCAGGGTGAAGAGGCCGGGAACCCGGTTCTGCGCGGTGCTCACGGCGCTACCGCGATCGCGATCAGGTCGAGGCTGTCGTCGATGTGGTGGCCGGTGCCCGCACCCACGCCCGCCTCGACCAGGTCGAAGTCCGCGGTGGTGACCGCGGCGACGTCGGCCGCCAGCTCCGGCGGCCACGGTGCCCCGGGGTCAGCGGCCATTGCGCACTGGATCTGCGCGTCGATGATCGAGCCGCCGTGCCGGGCGTCCATCGCGCGCAGCCGCGGCCCGTGGAACAGGCCGCTGATCGACACGTCGGCGAAGCCGCCGTCGACGAGCAGCTGGGTCAGCTCGGCCGCGTTGAGTTCCCGGGTGTGGAAGGGGTTGATCGGGGTGTCGCGGCCCGGCGAGAAGGTGATGCGGTTGGGCGTGGACATCATCAGCAGCCCCGACGGCCGCAGCACCCGGGCGCATTCGACGACGAACTGTGTTTGGTCCCACAGATGTTCGATCACCTGGAAGTTGACCACAATATCCACCGACGCGTTGGGCAGCGGCAGCCGTGCGAGGTTCGCCTGCATGACGTCGACCCGGGGGTAGCGGCTGCGGACATGGGCCACCGCGGCTTCGTCGTAGTCCACGGCGATGACGCGGCGGGCGACGCCGGAAATCAGGTCGGCGCCGTAGCCCTCGCCGCAGCCGGCCTCGAGGACGTCGGCATCCACGCATCGCTCGGCGAGTCGCTGGTAGACGACCTCGTGGCGGCGGAACCAGTAGTTCTCGATGTCCAAACCGGGGATGGTGCGCTCACCCGTCAGCATCATCACCGCGTCACCCGCCGGCGCGGTGTCGCCGGGGGTGTGCTGCGGGACGTCAGGGACGAGTGCGCTCATTGCATAGGCAGGCTAACGCGAAGTGTCGGATTCGCGAACCGGGGAAGCGGGCCCCCGCTTGTGAGGCGGCGGACGGGCTGCAAGAACGTGCACTACGACCAGCTATGGTGTGAATGCATACCGCACAAAGTTACCGGGTAGTAACACGGCTGTGCGTTGCGAAAACGCGTACCGAGGTTTCGTAGCCGATTGCTGCGAGCCCCCTTCGAGGAGGACGAACCACACTCATGACGAACATCGTGGTCCTGATCAAGCAGGTCCCAGACACCTGGTCGGAGCGCAAGCTCACTGACGGCGATTACACGTTGGACCGTGAGGCCGCCGACGCGGTGCTGGACGAGATCAACGAGCGCGCCGTCGAAGAGGCCTTGCAGATCCGCGAGCGCGAGGGCGGCGAGGGCTCGGTGACCGTGCTGACCGCAGGCCCCGAGCGCGCGACCGAGGCCATCCGCAAGGCGCTGTCGATGGGCGCCGACAAGGCCGTCCACCTCAAGGACGACGGCATGCACGGTTCCGACGTGGTCCAGACCGGGTGGGCCCTGGCGCGTGCACTGGGCACCATCGAGGGCACCGAGCTGGTCATCGCCGGCAACGAGGCCACCGACGGCACCGGCGGTGCGGTTCCGGCCGTCATCGCCGAATACCTGGGCTTGCCGCAGCTCACGCACGTGCGCAAGCTCTCCATCGAGGGCGACAAGGTCACCGGCGAGCGGGAGACCGACGAGGGCGTGTTCACCCTCGAGGCCACCCTGCCCGCGGTGGTCAGCGTCACCGAGAAGATCAACGAGCCGCGCTTCCCCTCCTTCAAGGGCATCATGGCCGCCAAGAAGAAAGAGGTCACGGTGCTGACCCTCGCCGAGATCGGCGTCGAGAGCGACGAGGTCGGGCTGGAAAACGCCGGCTCGACCGTGCTGTCGTCGACGCCCAAGCCGCCGAAGACCGCGGGTGAGAAGGTCACCGACGAGGGCGAGGGCGGTAACGACGTCGCCAAGTACCTGGTTGCCCAGAAGATCATCTGACCCGATTCCCGAAGACGAGAAGAGCGAGATAACCCATGGCTGAAGTATTGGTGCTCGTCGAGCACACCGAAGGTGCGCTGAAGAAGGTCACCTCCGAACTGATCACCGCCGCCCGCGCGCTGGGCGAGCCCGCCGCCGTCGTGGTCGGCGCTCCCGGGACCGCCGCGCCCCTAGTCGACGGGCTCAAGGAGGCCGGCGCCGCCAAGATCTACGTCGCCGAGTCCGACGACGTCGACAAATACCTGATCACTCCGGTGGTCGACGTGCTGGCCTCGCTCGCCGAGTCCAACTCGCCCGCCGCGGTGATCCTGTCCGCCAACGCCGACGGCAAGGAGATCGCCGGCCGGCTGGCGGCCCGCATCGGTTCGGGCCTGCTGGTCGACGTGGTCGACGTCAAGGAAGGCAACAAGGCGACCTACTCCATCTTCGGTGGCGCGTTCACCGTGGAGGCGCAGGCCAACGGCGACACCCCGGTGATCACGGTGCGCGCCGGCGCGATCGACGCCGAGCCGCAGGCCGGCGCCGGCGAAGAGGTCAAGGTCGACGTCCCGGCCCCCGCCGAGAACGCCACCAAGATCACCGCCCGCGAGCCCGCGGTCGCCGGCGATCGTCCGGAACTGACCGAGGCCACCATCGTCGTCTCCGGTGGTCGCGGTGTCGGCAGCGCGGAGAACTTCAGCGTCGTCGAGGAGCTGGCCGACTCGCTGGGCGCGGCCGTCGGTGCGTCGCGCGCCGCCGTCGACTCCGGCTACTACCCGGGCCAGTTCCAGGTGGGCCAGACCGGTAAGACGGTCTCGCCGCAGCTCTACATCGCGCTGGGCATCTCCGGTGCCATCCAGCACCGCGCGGGCATGCAGACGTCCAAGACGATCATCGCGGTCAACAAGGACGAAGAGGCGCCCATCTTCGAGATCGCCGACTACGGCGTGGTGGGCGACCTGTTCAAGGTCGCCCCGCAGCTGACCGAGGCGATCAAGACACGCAAGGGCTGAGTTTCTCGGCCGCAAAGCGCCCCCGGCACCGCGGTGCCGGGGGCGCTTTGCGTATCCAGTCCGGCTCCGGCTTCCGGCGTACCACGGCCCACTCGTGTCACACCGGCACCGTCTCTGCACCATGAACCCAATTCACAATCCGCTAGCACCCGCGCTAGCGGATTGTGAAGTCGCACATGGGTTCTCGGACTCGGCTGTCGGCGCGCGCTAGCCGCCGGTCAGCATTGCGTCGATGCGGCGCACGGCGACGGAGCACACCGTCAGGTAGGGAGCGGACCACCACGGCACCGCGATGCTCACCCGCGCGCCGCCGCCCACCGGGTCCACCCGGTGCCGGGTCGCCGGCACACCGGCCACTTTCCACGCCCAGTGGCGGCCCGGCTCGAACTCGGTGACCTCGAACGGAACCGCGACCAGCAGGGAGGTCTGCACGGTGCCGGTCGCGTGCAGACCCAGCTCGGTGTGCGGCCGGTCGAGCCGGGCCCGCCGAATCGTCGGACCCCACTTCGGCCACGCGTCCAGGTCGACCAGCAATTCCCACACCGCCGCGGGCGGTGCCGCGATCGTGCGATCGGCGGTCAGCATCACGGAGCGGCCTGCCCGAGCCGGAGCTGCTGGTTGATGACTTCGTCGAGATCGGTGGGCCGCCGAAGGCCCGCCCGCCGGTGCCGGGGTGCGGTCGCTCCGGCGGGTGGGCAGCGCGTCAGCGGTCCGGGTCGCAACATGAGGGCGGCATACCCGAAATGGCGTCGTTCGATCCCGGCCGAGCGCGCCGCCGCCGGGCTTTTGCGGCGGCCTCGTATCGATATTTCGTCATCTCACGTGCACCGACACGTCACAGCGTCGATGCCGACTAGCTCATCGACTACGCCACGTTGGGGTTCATGAGCATTGCTTCTGTCCTCATACCCAGCGACAAGCCGAGCGGTGTGGCGGCCGGCTCCTCGGCCGCACCGCGCTACTCCCTGTTGTTGTCCACCGACCCCGGCATGATCGAGGCGGCGCAACGACTCCGATACGACGTGTTCACCAGCACTCCCGGCTTCGCGCTGCCGGTCGCTGACGACGAGCGGCGGGATGCCGACAGGTTCGACGAGTTCTGCGACCACCTGCTGGTGCGCGACGACGACACCGGTGAGCTGGTCGGTTGCTACCGCATGCTGGCGCCGGCTGGGGCCATCGCGGCGGGCGGGCTCTACACCGCCACCGAGTTCGACATCCGCGCGCTCGACCCGCTGCGGCCGTCCCTGGTGGAGATGGGGCGCGCCGCGGTGCGCGACGGGCATCGCAACGGTGGCGTCGTGCTGTTGATGTGGGCGGGAATCCTGGCCTACCTGGACCGCTACGGCTACGACTACGTGACCGGATGCGTGTCGGTGCCCATCGGCGGCGAATCCGACGCTCAGGTACCGGGCAGCCAGCTGCGCGGCGTCCGCGACTTCATCCTGAGCCGGCACGCCGCACCCCCGGAATACCGGGTCTACCCGCACCGCCCGGTGGTGGTCGACGGGACGCGGCTCGACGACATCGCGCCGTCCGCGCGGCCCTCGGTCCCCGCGCTGATGCGCGGTTACCTGCGGCTGGGCGCCCAGGTGTGCGGCGAACCCGCGCACGACCCGGATTTCGGGGTCGGTGATTTCTGCGTCCTGCTGGACAAGGCGCACGCCGACACCCGATATCTCAAACGACTCCGATCGGTGTCCACCGTTGCCGAGCTGGCCGACGGAACGGCGGGTTGCGAGCGATGAACGCCCCCGCGGGCACCGGGCACTCCTGGCTGCCGCGCGCATCGTGTGACGCCGGCTGTGTGGGTGCGGGCGACGCCGCGTCGTCGCGGCCGCTGCGAAGGGCGCTGCGGGTAACGCTTCGGCTTATGCTGGCGCTGCTGCTGGCGCCGGGGCTGCCGCTGCTGGCGGTGCCGCTGCCGGGCCGCACCCGTGTGCAGCGCATCTACTGCCGCTTGGTGCTGCGCTGCCTGGGTGTTCGAATCACCGTGACGGGCAACCCGATTCGCAACCTGCGCGGCGTGCTGGTGGTGAGCCCGCACATGTCCTGGCTCGACGTCTTCGCCATCGGCTCGGTGCTGCCCGGGTCGTTCGTCGCGCGCGCCGACATGTTCACCGGTCCGGCGACCGGGATCGTGGCCCGCATCCTGAAGATCATCCCGATCGAGCGATCCAGTCTGCGCCGGCTGCCCGGTGTGGTGGACGCCGTCGCCCGCCGGCTGCGCGCCGGTCAGACCGTGGTGGCGTTCCCGGAGGGCACGACGTGGTGCGGTCTGGACCGCGGCGCGTTCTATCCGGCGATGTTCCAGGCCGCGATCGACGCCGGGCGTCCGGTGCAGCCGCTGCGGCTGACCTACCACCACATCGACGGCAGCCCCTCGACGGTGCCGGCCTTCGTCGGCGACGAGACACTGCTGAGCTCGATCCGCCGCCTGCTCGTCGTGCGGCGCACGCTGGCGCGGGTGCACGTCGAGTCTCTGCAGCTCCCGGGGACCGACCGGCGCGTCCTGGCCGGCCGGTGCCAGTCAGCGGTGGGTGCCGGAACCGCCCGGCGCGCTGGTCACGGGCACGTGCTGGTGGCCTGAGCAAACGGGCGGGCCGGTATCGTGGGTCGCGTCATGGTCTACCTGGATCACGCCGCCACCACCCCGATGCACCACGCCGCCGTCGAGGCGATGACGGCTGTGCTCGGCACGGTCGGCAACGCGTCCTCGCTGCACACCAGCGGACGGACGGCGCGGCGCCGCATCGAGGAATCCCGTGAGCTGATCGCCGACAGGCTGGGCGCGCGCCCTTCGGAAGTCATCTTCACCGCCGGCGGCACCGAGAGCGACAACCTGGCGGTCAAGGGCATCTACTGGGCCCGCCGCGACGCCGAGCCGCGGCACCGGCGCATCGTCACCAGCGAGGTGGAACACCACGCCGTGCTGGACTCGGTGAACTGGCTCGTCGAACACGAGGGCGCCGAGGTCACCTGGCTGCCGACCGCCGCCGACGGGTCGGTGTCGGCCGCGGCGCTGCGCGAGGTGCTACAGCGCCACGACGACGTGGCGCTGGTCTCGGTGATGTGGGCCAACAACGAGGTCGGCACCGTCATGCCGGCCGCCGAACTCGCCGCCGTCGCGGCCGAATTCGGCGTTCCGATGCACAGCGACGCGGTTCAGGCGGTGGGGCAGTTGCCCGTCGACTTCGCCGCCAGCGGGCTCTCGGCGATGAGTGTGACCGCGCACAAGTTCGGCGGCCCATCGGCGGTCGGTGCGCTGCTGCTGCGTCGCGACGTCGCGTGCATGCCGCTGGCGCACGGCGGCGGGCAGGAGCGTGACATCCGTTCGGGCACGGCTGATGTCGCCGGAGCGGTCGGAATGGCGACGGCGGCCCGGATCTCGGTCGACGGGCTCGAGGTCAACAGCGCCCGGCTGCGGGCGTTGCGGGACCGGCTGGTCGACGGCGTGCTGGGCGGCATCGAGGACGTCAGCCTCAACGGGGCCCGCGATCCGCTGCGCCTTCCCGGCAACGCGCACTTCACGTTCCGCGGCTGCGAGGGCGACGCGCTGTTGATGCTCTTGGACGCCAACGGAATCGAGTGCTCGACCGGATCTGCGTGCACCGCGGGTGTCGCGCAGCCCTCACACGTGCTGATCGCGATGGGCGCCGACCCGACCAGCGCTCGCGGGTCTTTGCGACTCTCGTTGGGCCACACTAGTGTTGACGCCGACGTCGATGCGGTGCTGCGGGTCCTGCCCGGGGCGGTGGACCGCGCCCGTCGGGCCGCGATGGCCGCCGCGGGGGCGTCTTAAGTGAAAGTGCTTGCCGCCATGAGCGGTGGCGTCGACTCGTCGGTCGCCGCCGCCCGGATGGTCGACGCCGGACACGACGTGGTCGGCGTGCACCTGGCGCTGTCCAGCGCGCCCGGCACGCTGCGCACCGGCTCGCGCGGCTGCTGCTCGAAGGAAGACGCCTCCGACGCGCGCCGCGTCGCGGATGTGCTCGGAATCCCGTTCTACGTCTGGGATTTCGCGGAGAGGTTCAAGTCGGACGTAATCGACGAATTCGTGTCGTCGTACGCGCGTGGCGAAACACCCAACCCGTGCGTGGTGTGCAATCAGAAGATCAAGTTCTCGGCCCTGTCGGCGAAAGCCGTTGCCCTCGGGTTCGATACGGTGGCCACCGGCCACTACGCCCGGCTGGCGAGTGGGCGGTTGCGGCGCGCCGTCGACACGGACAAGGACCAGTCCTACGTGCTGGCCGTCCTGAGCGCCGAGCAGTTGCGCCACGCGGCGTTCCCCATCGGGGACACCCCCAAGCCGCAGATCCGGGCCGAGGCCGCCCGACGCGGTCTGACCGTCGCGGACAAGCCGGACAGTCATGACATCTGCTTCATCCCTTCGGGCAATACCCGCGCGTTTCTGGGCGAGCGCATCGGGGTGCGCCGGGGCGCCGTGGTCAATGCGGACGGCACGGTGCTCGCCGAGCATGACGGCGTGCACGGTTTCACCATCGGCCAGCGCAAGGGGCTGGGCATCGCCGGGCCGGGACCTGACGGCCGCCCCCGGTACGTGACCGCGATCGACGCGGAGACCGCGACCGTGCAGGTGGGAGAGGCGGCCGATCTCGAAATCCGCGAAATAGTCGGGCGGACACCGATTTTCACCTCAGGCGTGTCGCCGTCGGGCCCGGTGGAGTGCGGGGTTCAGGTGCGCGCGCACGGTGAAACGGCCGATGCGGTGGCCGAATTGGTCGACGACGAGCTCGTCGTGCGCCTGCGCGCCCCGATGCGCGGTGTGGCGCGCGGCCAGACGCTGGTGCTGTACCGGCCCGACCCCGACGGTGACGAGGTGCTCGGCAGCGCCACCATCGCGGCGACCGCGCGCTGAATCGGGGCTACCGCGGCACGTTCGCCGAAATATTCGTCATCACGATGTCGGACACCGATTGCGCGAAACCGCAGAAGGTGACCTCCAGCATGGCCACCGACAGGATCCTGTAGTCGCGGCCGCACCCGCCGGGCCGCAGGTGCAGCGAGGTGGCGTCGGCGTTCCAGTCGCCGACATACAGCTGCCCGCTCGAGCCGTTCGCGCAGTCGCCGACGGTGCCCACCAGGGCGCCGAAGGCACGCCGGGCGGTGTCGGCGTCGCGGTAGGCCGCGGCGCCCTCGGAGATCAGCGCGCCGTCGGGCGGGTCCTGAAACGTCGTCTTGTGAAACGCCTCGAGGTCGCGCCCGAACGTCGCGGTCTCGGCGTAGATGAACCGGCACTCGCGTGGCGCGGTCTGCGCCAGCGCGTCGATGTCCACCGGGCTGGTGCCGTCCATCGAGGGAATGATGGTCAGATGCTCGCCGGCCCCGGTGATCGCGCGCATCCGCGACTGGTCGAGCAGGATCGCGTCGACGTCGACGCCCTGCACCACCTTGCGGTTGGCGCCGGATCCCGCCGTGGCCGCGCCGTCCACCACCCGGGTGCACGCCGCTACCAGCATCACCGCGCCGCACAACAGCGGCAGCCACGCTGATTTCGCCTTCTGCGACACCTTTTCGCACCCCTTCGGCGTTGAACCTACCCGCGCGGCCGGCCGGCACACAGACCCCTGCCGACCTTCGAGTGGCGCGACGTCGAATACGGTTGTCCGGTGAGTGTTTTCAGCCATCCCTTTGCCAATGCCAGCGGCGTCGGATCGTGGCCCGGCATCGCCGCGCGCCAAGCCGCCGAAGTTGTCGTGGGTGAACTGGCGGGCGCGCTGGCCCACATCGTCGAGCTGCCCGCGCGCGGAGTGGGCGCGGACATGATCGGCCGCGCCGGCGCGCTGCTGATCGACGTGGCCATCGACGCGGCGCCGCGCGGCTACCGGCTTGCCGCCCGGCCCGGCGCGGTCACCCGCCGCGCCGTCAGCCTGCTCGACGAGGACATGGACGCCCTGGAAGAGGCCTGGGAAACCGCCGGCCTGCGCAACGACGGCCGGGTGGTCAAGGTGCAGGCTCCGGGCCCGATCACGCTGGCCGCCGAGGTCGAGCTGTCCAACGGCCACCGGGCGATCACCGATTCCGGGGCGCTGCGAGACCTGGCGGCGTCGCTGGCCGAGGGCGTGTCCGCGCACCGCGCGGGCCTGGGCCGCCGGCTCGAGGCGGAGGTGGTGGTTCAGTTCGACGAGCCGTCGCTGCCGAAGGCGCTGGGCGGGGGGCTGAGCGGGGTGACTTCGCTGAGCCCGGTGGCGCCCATCGACGAGGAGGTGGCCGCCGGGCTGCTCGACGCCTGCGCCCAGACGGTGGGAGGGGAGGTGCTGCTGCACTGCTGCGCCCCCGATGTGCCATGGAACATGTTGCAGCGCAGCACATTTCGGGCGGTTTCCGTGACTGCCGGCAGCCTGAATGCGGCGGATCTGGACGGCATTGCCGCGTTCGTGGAGCCGGGCCGCACCGTCATGTTGGGGGTGGTGGCCGGCGACACCCCGCCGCGTCGGCCGTCGGCGGAGGAGGTGGCTTCGGCGGTGGTCGCCGTGACCGATCGCCTCGGCTTCGCCCGCTCGGCGCTGCGCGACCGCATCGGCGTCACCCCCGCCTGCGGTCTGGCCCGCGCGACGCCGGAGTGGGCCCGCACCGCGATCGGGCTCGCCCGCAAGGCGGCCGAGATGTTCGCCGCGGATCCCGACGCCATCGAATAGGCAACCAATTGGTTGCGTTTCCATCCGCCCCGTGCTGAACTGACAGGCAACCAGGAGGTTGCATATAAAGATCGAGAAGCATGTGGTGCTGCGCGCCCCGCTGGACCGGGTGTGGCGGGCCATCAGCGACGCCGAGGAGTTCGGGCGCTGGTTCGGGGTGCGCTTCGACGGGCCGTTCGTCGCCGGCACCTCGGTGACCGCCGCGATCAGGCCGACCATCGTCGACGACGAGGTCGCCAAGCGCCAGGAGGCGCACGCGGGGGTGCAGAGCACCTGGCAGATCGTCGCCATCGAGCCGCAGCGCCGGTTCGCCTACCGATGGCATCCGTTCGCCGTCGATCCGGATGTCGACTACGACCGGGAGCCGACCACGCTCGTCGAGTTCACCCTGTCCGAGCAGCCCGACGGCGTGCTGCTGACCATCACCGAATCCGGATTCGAGGCGATTCCGGAGGCGCGTCGCGGCCCGTCCTGCGAGGCCAACGGCGAAGGCTGGGCGATCCAGACCACGCTGATGCGCAGGTACGTCGAAGACGTCCGGGTATGAGCGGACGTGCCGTCGTCGACGCGCCGCTGTTCGACGCCCTGGGTGATCCCAACCGGTTACGCATCATCGTGCGGCTCTGCGATCAGGGCCCGAGCTCGACGTCGCAGGTCACCAGCGTCATCCCGATCACCCGGCAGGCGGCCAGCAAACACCTGCAGCTGCTGGAGTCCGTCGGGCTGGTGACCAGCAGCCGGCGGGGCCGCGAACGCGTCTGGACGGTGCAGACCCAGCCACTGGCGTCGGCCAGCGACTACCTGAGTCAGCTGTCCCGCCGGTGGGATGCCGCGGTGGACCGGTTGCGTGCCTACGTCGAGGACTCAGTGGAGGACTGATCGCGTTTCGCGTCGGTGTCCTCGGATAGCCTGCCAAGGTGAGCTCAGCAGAGGCTGATCCGGTATCGCCCGAGGTGCGTCGGCAGTGGCAGGACCTGGCCGAAACGGTCCGCGAACACCAGTTCCGCTACTACATCAAGGACGCGCCGATCGTCTCGGACGCGGAGTTCGACACCATGTTCAACGAACTCGTGGCGCTCGAAGAGCGCCACCCGGAGCTCCGGGTGCCCGATTCCCCGACGCAGCTGGTCGGCGGAGCCGGTTTCGCCACTGAGTTCGCCGAGGCGCAGCACCTGGAACGGATGCTGAGCCTCGACGACGTCTTCGATCGCGACGAGCTGGTGGCCTGGAGCAATCGCGTCGAGAACGAAGTCGGCAAGGAACCGTATTACCTGTGCGAACTAAAGATCGACGGTGTCGCCCTGTCGCTGGTGTACCGCGACGGCCGGCTGGAACGCGCGGCCACCCGGGGCGACGGCCGGGTCGGTGAGGACGTGACGCTCAACGCGCGCAGCATCGACGACGTCCCCGAGCGGCTGTCCGCCGACGCGGACTTCCCGGTTCCCGCCCTGCTCGAGGTGCGTGGCGAGGTGTTCTTCCTGCTCGCCGATTTCGAGGCGCTCAACGCCAGCCTGGTCGAGGACGGCAAGGCGCCGTTCGCCAACCCGCGCAACAGCGCGGCCGGGTCGCTGCGCCAGAAGAACCCCGCCGTCACCGCCCGGCGCAGGCTGCGCATGATCTGCCACGGCATCGGGCGCACCGAAGGATTCGCACCCAAGACCCAGCACGAGGCCTATGCTGCGCTGAACTCGTGGGGGCTGCCGGTGGCAGCACAAACCGCACGGGTGCGCGGGCTGGCCGCCGTGGAGGAGCGGATCGGGTACTGGGGCGAGCACCGCTACGACATCGACCACGAAATCGACGGCGTGGTAGTCAAAGTGGACGATGTCGCGTTGCAGCGCCGGCTCGGGACCACCTCGCGCGCGCCGCGATGGGCCGTCGCCTACAAGTACCCGCCGCAGGAGGCACAGACCAAGCTGCTCGACATCCGCGTCAACGTGGGGCGCACCGGGCGCGTCACACCGTTCGCGTTCATGACACCGGTGAAGGTGGCCGGGTCGACGGTGGGCCTGGCCACGCTGCACAACGCCGCCGAGGTGAAACGCAAGGGCGTGCTGATCGGTGACACCGTGATGATTCGCAAGGCCGGCGACGTGATCCCGGAGGTGCTCGGTCCCGTCGTCGACCTGCGCGATGGCTCCGAGCGCGAATTCGTCATGCCCACAACATGTCCCGAGTGCGGCACCCCGCTGGCGCCGGCCAAGGAGGGCGACGCCGACATCCGCTGCCCCAACGCCCGGTCCTGTCCGGCTCAGCTGCGGGAGCGTGTTTTCCACGTCGCCGGTCGCGGGGCCCTCGACATCGAGGGGTTGGGCTACGAAGCGGCCACCGCGCTGCTGAAGGCCGGGGTGATCGCTGACGAGGGCGACCTGTTCGCGCTCACCGAAGACGACCTGTTGCGCACCGAGTTGTTCCGGACGAAGGCGGGGTCCCTGTCCGCCAACGGTAGACGGCTGCTCGACAACCTGGACAAGGCCAAGAAGGTGGCGCTGTGGCGGGTTTTGGTGGCGTTGTCGATCCGGCACGTCGGGCCGACGGCCGCGCGCGCCCTGGCGACCGAGTTCGGTGACCTGGACACGATCATGTCGGCGTCCACCGCACAGCTGGCCGCGGTGGAAGGTGTCGGGCCGACGATCGCCGCGGCGCTCACCGAATGGTTCACCGTCGACTGGCACCGCGCGATCGTCGACAAGTGGCGCGCCGCCGGCGTGCGGATGGCCGACGAGCGCGACACCAGCCTGCGGCGCACGCTGGAGGGGCTGACGGTGGTGGTCACCGGGTCGCTCGCCGGCTTTTCCCGCGACGACGCCAAGGAGGCGATCCTCACGCGCGGGGGAAAGGCCGCCGGTTCGGTGTCGAAGAAGACCGACTACGTCGTGGCCGGCGATTCGCCGGGTTCCAAGTACGACAAGGCGATCGAGCTGGGGGTGCCCGTCCTCGACGAGGACGGCTTCCGGCAACTGCTGGCCGAGGGTCCCCCCGAAACCCCGGCCGACCAAGCCGATGAGTAACCGGTACGGCGATTCCACCCGCAGCCTCAAAGCCGTTGATTCCGAGATCGTTTCGGGTCAGCCGGTGGCGCCGCAGGCGGTGCTGGCCGCCACCTACCACCTGTCCAGCGACGAAACCGGTGCCTCGAGCGGCCCCGACAGCTACGGCCGCAGCTCCAATCCGACCTGGCGCCAACTGGAGTCGGCGCTCGCCGAGCTGGAGGGAGCCACCGCCGCGCTGGTGTTCGGCTCGGGCATGGCGGCTATCAGCGCGGTGCTACGCACGCTGGCGACGCCCGGATCGACGGTGGTGGTACCGGCCGACGGCTACTACCAAGTGCGCCGCTACGCCCGCGAAGACCTGGTGCCGCCCGGTGTGACGGTCATCGAGGCGTCGAGCGCGCAGATCTACGACGCCGCCGCGGGAGCCGACGTGGTGCTGGCCGAGACGCCCACCAACCCGGCGCTAGACGTGATCGATCTGCACCGGTTGGCCACCATCTGCCGCGGACACGGCGCGCGCCTGGTCGTCGACAACACCGCCGCCACACCCCTGGGGCAGCAGCCGTTGTCGTTGGGCGCCGACGCGGTGGTGGCCAGTGCGACCAAGGCCCTTTCCGGTCACGGCGACCTGCTGGCCGGCTACGTCGCCACCAACCAGCCCGAGCTGCTCGCCGCGGTGGAGAGACACAGGCTGCTCGCCGGTGCGATCCTGGGTGGGTTTGAGGCATGGCTTCTGTTGCGCAGCATGGGAACTGCCGGGTTGCGATTCGAACGGCAATGCCAGAACGCCCGGGCCCTGGCGACCATGCTGGCCCGCCACCCGGCCGTGCGGGCGGTGCGCTACCCGGGGTTGGTCGACGACCCGGCGCATCCGGTGGCCATGGCGCAGATGCGCCGTTTCGGCGCGCTGGTCTCGGTCGAGCTGGCCGACGCCGCCGCCGTGCACGCGCTGGTGGAGCGCAGCGAACTGCTCATCGCATCCACCAGTTTCGGGGGCCTGCACACGTCGGTCGACCGCCGGGCGCGCTGGGGAGATCCGGTCGCCGACGGATTCGCGCGCATCTCGCTGGGCATTGAAGACACCGACGACCTGCTCGCCGACGTCGAACGCGCGCTGATGCATCCCCGCTGACGAATCCACATTCGTCGGGCCCGACTGCGCCGAAATTGGTCCGCACCGCCGGGCGGCTCTATCGTGGGCTCTATGACCCAGACGGCCGACCGGTACGAGCAGGCATCGCCGTGGTCGCCTCGCGAGGCCGAAATCCTGGGAGTGACCCTGCGGCTGCTGCAGGAACACGGCTATGACCAGCTGACCGTGGACGCGGTGGCCAACGCCGCCCGCGCCAGCAAGGCCACCGTCTACCGGCGCTGGCCGTCCAAGGCCGAACTGGTGTTGGCCGCCTTCATCGAAGGCGTGCGCCAGGTGGCCGTCCCGCCGAACACCGGCACCTTGCGCGGCGACCTGCTGAGCCTGGGAGAGACCATCACCCAGGAGTGCGGGCAGCACGCCGGCACCATCCGCGCGGTGATGGTCGAGGTGTCGCGCCACCCCGCGCTCAAGGACGCGATGCAGCATCAATTCCTGGACCAGCGCAAAGCCACGATTCAGCACGTGCTGCACCATGCGGCCGACCGCGGCGAGATCGCCGAAGACGTCATCACCGACGAACTCTGGGACCTGTTGCCCGGCTACCTGATCTTCCGCTCGATCTTGCCCGGCCGGCCACCCACCCGTCGCACGGTGCAAGCCTTTGTCGACGGGTTTCTCATCCCCGGTCTGACCAGGTCCGCCGGGTAACGACGCGGCATTTCCGAGTTGGCCCCGCGGGGGAGGAATATACGCGCGCGTCTCTTGTGCAGTACGGTCCCGTACCGTACTGTCATAGCTGTCGATCACGCTCACGATGTTTGCCGCCGCGGTTGGCGTGAGCGTGGTGCTGTCGCCCGATCTTCGAAAGGCTAACGGGTGAAAGGCTTTTCGATCGCGTCCCTGGTGAAGCGGGGATGGATGGTGCTCGTCGCCGTGGTGGTCGTCGCGCTCGCGGGGTTCGGAATCTATCGCCTGCACGGGATCTTCGGGTCGCACAACACCACCTCGGCCGGCAGCGGCCTGGCAGGCGAGATCGTCCCGTTCAACCCCAAGCAGGTCGTGCTCGAGGTCTTCGGCGCACCGGGCGCCGTGGCCACCATCAACTACCTTGACGTCAACGCACAGCCGCAGCAAGTCAAAGACGCGCCGCTGCCGTGGTCGTTCACCATCACCACGACCGAACCCGCGGTCATCGGCAACGTCGTCGCGCAGGGCAACGGCGACACCCTGGGCTGCCGCATCACCGTCAACGGCGAAGTGAAAGACCAACGCACCGTTAACAAAGTCGACGCCTACACCTACTGTCTGGATAAATCCGGATGAGCACTGATCACCAGTCGCGGCGGTTCGTGCCGCGTACCATTCGCCGGTTCGCGTTGCCCATCCTGCTGTTCTGGGTGGGGCTGGCCGCTATCACCAACATCGCGGTGCCGCAGCTGGAAGAGGTGGGGAAGACCCACAACGTGGCGCTGAACTCACCGGATGCGGCGTCGCTCAAGGCGATCAAGCGCATCGGCGAAAAGTTCCACGAATTCGACACGGACAGCTCGGCGATGATCGTGCTGGAAAGCGAGAAGCCGCTGGGCGCCGACGCCCACCGCTTCTACGACGAGATGGTCCGCAGGCTCGAGCGCGACCGCAAGCACGTCGAGCACGTCCAGGATTTCTGGGGCGATACGTTGACCGCGGCGGGATCGCAGAGCAGTGACGGCAAGGCCGCCTACGTGCAGCTGTTCCTCGCGGGTAATCAGGGCTCGGCGCTGGCCAACGAGGGCGTCGGCGCCGTCCGCGACATCGTCGAGCACATGAAGCCGCCACCGGGCGTCAGGGCGTATGTGACCGGGGCGGCACCGCTGATCTCCGATCAATTCGACGTCGGCAGCAAGGGCACCGCGAAGGTCACCGGGATCACCGTCGGGGTGATCGCGCTGATGTTGTTCTTCGTCTACCGCTCGGTGCTCACCACGCTCCTGGTGCTCGCGACGGTGCTCATCGAAATGTCTGCCGCCCGAGGGCTCGTCGCGTTTCTGTGCAACGCAGGCGTGATCGGGCTGTCGACGTACGCGACGAACCTGCTGACGCTGTTGGTGATCGCCGCCGGGACGGACTACGCGATCTTCTTCGTCGGCCGCTATCAGGAAGCGTGCGGCAGCGGTGAGGATCGCGCAAAAGCCTTCTACACCATGTATCACGGGACGACGCACATCGTGCTGGGTTCCGGTCTTACCGTGGCCGGCGCGGTGGCCTGCCTGAGTTTCACCCGGCTGCCCTATTTCCAAAGTCTGGGCATTCCGGCCGCGTTGGGGATTCTGGTCGCGTTGTTCGCCGCGCTCACCCTGGGGCCCGCGATCCTTACCCTGGGCGCCAAGGCGGGCATCTTCGACCCCAAGCGGGCGATACGCACCCGCGGCTGGCGGCGGATCGGCACCGCCATCGTCCGCTGGCCCGGCGCGGTGCTCGCGGCGGCGTGCGCGCTGGCCCTGGTCGGGCTGATCGCCCTGCCCGGATACAAGACAAGCTATGACACCCGGCCCTACATGCCCGCCAGCGCGCCGGCCAATATCGGTTACACCGCCGCCGAGAAGCACTTCTCGCGCGCCCGGCTGGAGCCCGAGTTGTTGATGGTCGAAACCGATCACGACCTGCGTAACCCGGAGAGCATGCTCGTCCTGGACAAGGTGGCCAAGGCGGTGTTTCACGTTCCCGGGGTGGCGCAGGTGCAGACCATCACCAGGCCGTTGGGAACCCCGCTCGTCCACAGCTCACTCGCATTCTTGGTCAGCAATTCCAGCGCGGCGCAGCAGGAAAACCTGACCTACCAACGAGATCGGGCCGACGACGCCCTCAAGCAGGCCAACGAACTGACCAAGACGATCAACATCCTGCGGCAGCAGTACGTGCTGCAGCAGCAGCTCGCCGGCACCACCCACGACGAGACCCAAAATTTCCATGACACGCTCGGCACGATCCAGGACCTGCGCGACAAGATCGCGAACTTCGACGATTTCTTCCGGCCGGTGCGCAGCTATTTTTACTGGGAGAAGCACTGTTTCGACATTCCCGTCTGCTTCGCGTTCCGGTCGCTGTTCGACGCCCTCGACGGGATTGATCAGCTCACCGAGAAATTCGAAAACCTCACGGCATCGCTGGACAAGCTCGACGCGCTGCAGCCCAAGCTGACGGCGCTCATCCCGCCGCAGATCCAAAGCCAGCAGACCAATCGCGATCTGACTCTGGCCAATTACGCCACGCTGTCCGGGATTTACGCGCAGACCGCGGCCGCGATCGACAACGCGACGGCGCTCGGGCGGGCCTTCGACGCGGCCAAGAACGACGACACGTTCTATCTGCCGCCCGAGGTGTTCAACAACCCCGACTTCAAGCGCGGGCTCAAGCTGTTCCTCTCGCCCGACGGCAAGGCCGCCCGCATGATCGTCACGCATGAGGGTGATCCCGCGACGCCCGAAGGGATTTCGCACATCGACCCGATCGTGAAGGCCGCGCACGAGGCCCTGAAGGGCACGCCCATGGCCGGAGCGGGTATCTATCTCGGCGGGACGGCCGCGACATACAAGGACATCCAGGACGGCGCCAAGTACGACCTGATGATCGTGGCGTTCGCCGCGCTGAGTCTCATCCTGCTGATCATGATGATCATCACGCGCAGCCTGATCGCCGCGCTGGTCATCGTGGGCACGGTGGCCCTCTCCTTGGGCGCCTCATTCGGGCTGTCAGTTCTGGTGTGGCAGTACATCTTCGGCATCCAGCTCTATTGGGTCGTGCTCGCGCTGGCCGTGATCCTGCTGCTGGCGGTCGGATCCGACTACAACCTGCTGCTGATCTCGCGGTTCAAGGAAGAGATCCACGCCGGCCTCAACACCGGCATCATCCGGGCGATGGCCGGCTCGGGTTCGGTCGTCACTTCGGCCGGCATCGTTTTCGCGGTCACCATGTGCGCGTTCGTGTTCAGCGGCTTCCAGGTCCTCGGTCAGATCGGGACCACGATCGGCCTCGGCTTGTTGTTCGACACGCTGATCGTGCGCTCGTTCATGACGCCCTCCGTCGCAAGGCTTCTCGGGCGCTGGTTCTGGTGGCCCCAACGGGTGCGCCCGCGTCCGGCCAGCACCATGCTGCGGCCCTACGGTCCGCGCCCGGCGGTTCGTCAGCTGTTGTTGTGGGACGACGACGACCCGGTGGCGATGTCCGGATCGAGGTCCGGCTCGAGGTCCTGATCGAACGTGCTTGCGCGCTAACGCAGCACGGTGGCGACGATCCCGGCGAGGTAGCCCAGCCGGGCGACCTCAGACGGCCGGAATTCCGGGCCGGGGATCGGGCGGCCTGGATTTGTCGGTGGTGGCTGCAATGATGATGTGATGTCTTTGACGGCATCCGCTGGTGCTGTGGTGGTGAGTCCCAGCGAGCGTGTTGCGGTGTTGTTCGAGGAGCTGGCGGAGTTGACGGGTCAGCGCAACGCGATTGATGGGCGCATCGTTGAGATCGTCGCCGAGATCGATCGCGACCAATTGTGTGGCGTCACCGGCGCGCGGTCGGTGCCGGCGTTGGTGGCCTGGAAGACGGGCTGCTCGTCGGCGAACGCGCACACGATCAGCACCATCGCGAGCCGGCTCGAGGAGTTCCCACGCTGCGCTCAAGGCATGCGAGAGGGCCGGCTGTCGACCGATCAGGTCGGCGTCATCGCGGCGCGGGCCGGGGCGGGTTCTGATGAGCACTACGCGCAGCTGGCGCGCTGCGCCACGGTCAATCAGCTGCGCACCGCGGTCAAGCTGGAACCGCGACCCGAACCCGACCCCCGGCCCGGGCTCGAGCGCTGCTCGATCACGACGACTACCAACGAGCAGGGCAGCTGCTATCGGATCGCACTTGCCCACCAGGACGCCGCGAAGTTCGACGCCGCCTTGGCGTCTCACCGTGATGCGCTGATCGCCGAGTGGAAGCACGATCACGGTGAGGGCCGGGGCGCTTTAGATCAGCGGCCCCCGTTGCCGGGCACCGCCGAGGCGTTTATGCGCCTGGTTGAGGCCGGATGGGACGCCGAGGCGGCCCGCCGCCCGCACGGGCAGCACACCACCGTGGTGGTGCATGTCGACGTCGAGCAGCCCGCTGCGGCACTGCATCTGGGTCCGCTGCTCACCGACGCCGAACGCCGATACCTCACGTGTGATGGCACTGCCGAAGTCTGGTTCGAGCGTCACGGTGAGGTCATCGGTGCCGGGAGGGCGACCCGCCTGATCAACCGGCGGCTTCGCCGCGCGCTGGAGTATCGCGACCGCACGTGCGTGGTTCCGGGTTGCGGTGCCACCCGTGGTCTGCACGCCCATCACATCTGGCACTGGGAGGACGGCGGCCCCACGGAGTTGGCCAACCTGGTGCTGTTATGCCCTCATCATCACCGGTTGCACCATCGGGGCGTCATCACCATCACCGGACCCGCAGGCGCTCTCACCGTCACCGACGACGCCGGCCGGTTACTGAGCCCGGGATCGCTGGCACGCCCACCGACCCAACCCCCTCCCGCGGTGGCGCCCTGCCCGGGACCTACCGGCGAGCGCGCCGACTGGTGGTGGTATGAACCCTTCCACCCCCAACCACCACCGACAAACAACTAGCTTGGTTTCCGGAATCGGTCACTACCGGCAATGCATCGAAGCTCAAACACGTTGATGGATCAAGTGATTCGTTGACGCTACCGGCTGAGTCACCGGCCACTAGCGCAGCATGGTGGCGACGATCCCGGCGAGGTAGCCCAACCGGGCGACCTCAGACGGCCGGAATTCCGGGCCGGGTCGGCCGAGCACCACCGCGGTGTGCGGGTCGCCCAGCGGGGCCGCGACCATCGTCACATCCATATCGCGCCACGCCTTGGGCACCCACTCGGCGTTGCTGTCCAGCGTCGCGGCCCGCGCCAGCGGCAGCCACGGCGCCGAGTCCGCCTTGGTCTCCGGGGCGCCCGGGCTGCCGGCCAGGCGCTGCAGCTCGCCGCCCACACTGCGCAACACCGTGCACCAGCTGACGCGCAACACCTTGGGCGCCTCGTCGGAGAGAACCTGCAGTCGTGCCGCCTTGGTGTCGGCCGCGGCGACGTGGTCGAGCAGCTCCAGCTCGCGATGCGCTTCCAGCAGGCCGGTGTGCGGGCGCACACTGTCCACCCGGACACCGGACAGGGACTCCGCGGCGGTGATCAGCGTGTCAGGCATCGCGCCCGGCGGCAGTTCGATCACCAGGTCGTCGGTCGCGTAACCCGCGATGCGCTCCACGACATCGAGCGACAAGATGTCGGCGCCCACCGAACCGAGCGCCACCGCCAGCGACCCCAGGCTGCCTGGCCGGTCGACGAGCTCGATGCGCAACAGATAGGAGGGCACGGCCAACACTGTTGCACAGCGATGTGAAGACGGCATTTCGGCTCGACCCGGTTGCGACGGTCATCGCGGCGACGGTGCTCACCGGTCTCGGGATCGGCAACGGGCGTGCAGGCGGCGGCACGCGCGCGGCTAGGCTTTCGGATCGTGTCCCAGATCTCCCGCGACGAGGTAGCGCATCTGGCCCGGCTGTCCCGGCTGGCGCTGACCGACAGCGAGCTCGATAGCTTCGCCGGCCAACTCGGCGCCATCCTGACCCACGTCAGCCAGGTGCAGGCGGTCGATGTCACCGGCGTCGAAGCGACCGACAACCCGCTCAAGGACGTCAACGTCACCCGCCCGGACGAGCCGACACCCTGCCTGACCCAGGCCGAGGCGCTGGCCGAAGCGCCCGCCGCCATCGACGGCCGCTTCGGGGTCCCGCAGATCCTGGGGGACAGCGAGTGAACGAGATCATCCAGTCCGACGCCGCCACACTGGCCGCCCGGATCGCGGCCAAAGAGGTGTCGTCCGTCGAGGTCACCCAGGCGTGCCTGGACCAGATCGCGGCGACCGACGACCGCTACCACGCCTTCCTGCACGTGGCGGCCGACGAGGCGCTGGGCGCGGCCGCCGTCGTCGACGAGGCCGTCGCGGCCGGGGAGCGGCTGCCGTCCCCGCTGGCCGGGGTGCCGCTGGCGCTCAAGGACGTCTTCACCACCGTCGACATGCCCACCACCTGCGGGTCCAAGATCCTCGAGGGCTGGCGTTCCCCGTACGACGCCACCGTCACCTCGCGGCTGCGCGCGGCGGGAATCCCGATCCTGGGCAAGACCAACATGGACGAGTTCGCGATGGGCAGCTCGACCGAGAACTCCGCCTACGGCCCCACCCGCAACCCGTGGGACGTCGACCGGGTCCCCGGCGGCTCCGGCGGGGGCAGCGCCGCCGCGCTGGCCGCGTTCCAGGCGCCGCTGGCCATCGGATCCGACACCGGCGGCTCCATCCGGCAGCCCGCCGCGTTGACCGCGACGGTCGGGGTCAAGCCGACCTACGGCACCGTGTCCCGCTACGGGCTGGTGGCGTGCGCGTCGTCGCTGGATCAGGGCGGCCCGTGCGCCCGCACGGTGCTCGATACCGCGCTGCTGCATCAGGTGATCGCCGGGCACGACACCCGCGACTCCACATCGGTCGACGCGACGATTCCCGACGTCGCCGCTGCCGCCAAAGCCGGCGCGGCCGGCGACCTCAAGGGCGTGCGCGTCGGGGTGGTCAAGCAGCTGCGCGGCGAGGGCTACCAGCCCGGGGTGCTGAGAACTTTCGAGGCCGCCGTCGAGCAGCTGACCGCTCTGGGTGCCGACGTGAGCGAGGTCGACTGCCCGCACTTCGAGTACGCACTGGCCGCCTACTACCTGATCCTGCCGTCGGAGGTGTCGAGCAACCTGGCCCGCTTCGACGCGATGCGCTACGGGCTGCGGGTCGGTGACGACGGCAACCACAGCGCCGAGGAAGTGATGGCCATGACCCGGGCCGCCGGCTTCGGGCCGGAGGTGAAGCGGCGCATCATGATCGGCACCTACGCGCTGTCGGCCGGGTACTACGACGCCTACTACAACCAGGCCCAGAAGGTGCGCACCCTGATCGCCCGCGACCTGGACGAGGCCTATCGCTCGGTGGACGTGGTGGTGTCGCCCGCGACCCCGACGACGGCGTTCCGGCTGGGCGAAAAGGTGGACGATCCGCTGGCGATGTATCTGTTCGACCTGTGCACCCTGCCGCTGAATCTGGCCGGCCACTGCGGTATGTCGGTGCCGGCCGGTCTGTCGCCGGACGACGACCTGCCGGTCGGGCTGCAGATCATGGCGCCCGCACTGGCCGACGACCGGCTCTACCGGGTTGGCGCCGCCTACGAGGCGACCCGCGGACCGCTGCCGTCGGCGCCCGTCGCGCGCTAATCGCGCCATAAGCCCGCAGCCCCAGGCAAGATGAAGGGCATGCGGATCGGAGTGCTCACCGGAGGCGGCGACTGCCCCGGACTCAACGCGGTCATCCGGGCAGTGGTGCGGACGTGCGACTCCCGGTACGGCTCGTCGGTGGTCGGATTCCAGGACGGTTGGCGCGGGTTGCTGGAGAACCGGCGTATCCAGCTGCACAACGACGACCGCAACGACCGCCTGCTGGCCAAGGGCGGAACCATGCTGGGCACCGCCCGCGTGCACCCCGACAAGCTGCAGGCCGGGCTGAACCAGATCAAGCAGACCCTCGACGACAACGGGATCGACGTTCTGATCCCCATCGGCGGGGAAGGCACGCTGACGGCCGCGCACTGGCTCTCGGAGGAAAACGTCCCCGTGATCGGTGTGCCGAAGACCATCGACAACGACATCGATTGCACCGACGTGACTTTCGGCCACGACACCGCGTTGACCGTCGCCACCGACGCCATCGACCGGTTGCACAGCACCGCCGAATCGCACCAGCGGGTGATGCTGGTCGAGGTGATGGGCCGGCACGCCGGCTGGATCGCGCTGAACGCGGGCCTGGCTTCGGGCGCGCACATGACGCTGATCCCCGAGCAGCCGTTCGACGTCGAAGAGGTCTGTCGGCTGGTCAAAAGGCGCTTCCAGCGCGGAGATTCGCACTTTATCTGCGTGGTCGCCGAGGGCGCCAAACCCATCCCCGGCTCGATTTCGTTGCGGGAAGGCGGGATTGACGAATTCGGCCACGAAAAGTTCACCGGCGTGGCCGCTCAGCTCGGCGCCGAGGTGGAGAAGCGGATCAACAAAGACGTCCGGGTGACCGTGCTAGGTCACGTGCAGCGCGGCGGCACCCCGACGGCCTACGACCGGGTGCTGGCCACCCGGTTCGGGGTGAATGCGGCCGACGCCGCGCATGCCGGGGAATACGGCCAGATGGTGTCGCTGCGCGGGCAGGACATCGGCCGAGTGCCGCTGGCCGACGCGGTGCGTCAGCTCAAGCTGGTGCCCGAGACCCGCTACGACGACGCCGCCGCCTTCTTCGGTTAGGCCGCGCGCCAGGCAAACAACCGGTGGATCTGGGTGAACCGCGACTTGAATTCGCCCGCTAATGATCCAGGTGGTTCGCTATTACCGCATTTTGGTGGTTTCCGGACCGGTCCCCGAGGGTTATACCGGGAGTATGAGCAACCGCGGTGCGATTCGCGGAGTCGTTCAACAATCCGCTGTAGCGGCGGGACCACCGGACCCGCCGAACCCGAAGCCGGGCCCGCGCGAGTGGCGCGCCGACGGCGACCCCGCGGCCGCCACCGTGCCGCAGTCCCGCGGCCCGAACCGCCAGGGCACCGGCCCCCCGCAACCGCCACCTGCCGCGCAGCCGCCACCGCGGTGGATCCCACCACGGCCTCGCCCCGAGCCGATGCTGGGCGCGACGGCGCTGGACCGGTTCGACACTCACGACACCGACGCCGCGGGCTTCAACTGGCGGCAGCTGATTCACCGCCTCACCGGAATCGAGCTCGGCGCTGGCAAGAACACGACCTATGAGAACGCGCTGCGGCAGCGCATCCGCGCGAGCGTGGGTGGCGCCTTTCCGATCTCCGTCCTCAACCTCAAGGGTGGGGTCGGCAAGACGGCGGTGGTGGAGGCGCTGGGCTCGACGTTCGCCGCCGTGCGCGACGACCGGGTGCTCGCCCTCGATATCGATGCCGGTGACTTGGCGGAGCGCCACGGCCGGCGCAACCCGCACAGCCTGGCCGACCTGCTGCACGGCAACCCGGCGGCGGAATACGAGGACATCCGCGCGCTGACGTATATGAACGGCTCCGGGCTGGAAGTGCTCGGGCTGCCGGACACCGACTGGCGCCTGGAGCGCCAGGACATGCTGCGGGCCTTTTCGATGCTGCGAAACCAGTATTCGCTGGTGCTCGTCGATTGTGTCAAGACGCTCAATTCCGCTGTGATGGACGCTGTTCTGCCGGAATCGCGGGCGTTGGTGGTGGTCACCAGCCCCGCCGTCGATGCGGTACGTAAAACCCGGACGACGCTGGAATGGTTGTGCCACAACGGGTATCAATCGTTGATGCAGTGGACCGTGCTGGCCATCAACCATGTCGAGCCGGCCAAGGTGGACGCTGTGGCCGTCACCGAACTCGACCGGCTGTCCGCCCGCGTCGGCGCCACCGTGGTGCTGCCATTCGATCGGCACGTGCACGAGGGACGAAAGATCGCGCTGGACCGAATGAGCAAGGAGAGCCGGCGCAGTTACCTGGAGATGGCGGCCGTGCTGGCCGACATGTTCCCGGGCAGGGGAGGGCAGCGCGACCGGTTCCCGGTGGCGCGATCACCGCACACCGGCTGATACAGGCACACCATTAGGATCGAGCGCATGAGTGTTGCTGCCGGCGCCGAGCTGATGGACTACGACGACGTCATCACGCGTTTCGACCCGGTGCTCGGCCTCGAGGTGCACGTGGAACTGTCCACCGTCACCAAGATGTTCTGTGGCTGCAGCACCGCGTTCGGCGCCGAGCCCAACACCCAGGTGTGCCCGGTGTGCCTCGGCCTGCCCGGCTCGCTGCCCGTGCTCAACCAGACCGCGGTCGAGTCGGCCATTCGGATCGGGCTGGCGCTGAACTGCGAGATCGTCCCCTGGTGCCGCTTCGCCCGGAAGAACTACTTCTATCCGGACATGCCGAAGAACTACCAGATTTCGCAGTACGACGAGCCCATCGCGATCAACGGCTACCTCGAGGCGCCGCTGGAGGACGGCACCACCTGGCGGGTCGAGATCGAGCGCGCGCACATGGAGGAAGACACCGGCAAGCTCACCCACATCGGCAGCGAGACGGGTCGCATTCACGGCGCGACCACGTCGCTGATCGACTACAACCGTGCCGGTGTGCCACTGATCGAGATCGTCACCAAACCCATCGTCGGCGCCGGGGACCGGGCACCGCAGATCGCCCGCGCCTATGTGACGGCCTTACGAGACCTGTTGCGCGCCTTGGGCGTATCCGACGTGCGAATGGATCAGGGTTCGATGCGGTGTGACGCGAACGTATCGCTGAAGCCGGTCGGGACCGCAGAGTTCGGGACGCGGACCGAAACCAAGAACGTCAACTCGCTGAAAAGCGTTGAGGTGGCTGTGCGCTACGAAATGCAGCGCCAAGCCGCCGTCCTGGCGTCGGGCGGACGGATCACGCAGGAAACCCGGCACTTTCACGAGTCGGGCTACACCAGCCCGGGGCGCACTAAGGAGACCGCCGAGGACTACCGCTATTTCCCCGAACCTGACCTCGAGCCCGTCGCGCCGAGCCGCGAACTGGTCGAGAAGCTGCGCCAGACCATTCCCGAACTGCCGTGGTTGAGCCGCAAGCGCATTCAGGAAGAATGGGGCATCTCCGACGAGGTGATGCGCGACCTGGTCAACGCGGGCGCGATCGAATTGGTCACCGCGACCATCGAACACGGCGCCTCCAGCGAGCAGGCCCGCGCGTGGTGGGGAAACTTCTTGATGCAGAAGGCCAACGAGGCCAACGTGGCGTTGGATGAGCTGGCCATCACCCCCGCGCAGGTCGCCGCGGTGGTGGCGCTGGTCGACGAGGGCAAGCTGTCCACCAAGTTGGCCCGCCAGGTCGTCGAGGGTGTGCTGGCCGGCGAGGGTGAGCCCGAAGCGGTGATGACCGCCCGCGGTCTCGCGCTGGTGCGCGACGACTCGGTGACGCAGGCCGCCGTCGACGAGGCGCTGGCCGCCAATCCCGATGTGGCAGAGAAGATCCGCGGCGGCAAGGTAGCCGCGGCCGGGGCGATCGTCGGCGCGGTGATGAAGGCCACCCGCGGCCAGGCCGACGCCGCCCGGGTGCGCGAACTGGTGTTGGCCGCCTGCGGCCAGGGCTAACCCGGGGCCGATCATCGGCCACTAGGGCGTGAGGGCCGTCAGCTCTTGTCGTCGCTGTTGCGCGGGAATCCGCCGCCCTGCGGGAAGAGCGGGAACACCACGTCGTCCAGCTTCTCGGCGTCCCCGGCCGTCTTGTTGACGGTCGCACCCCAGACGTTTCCATCCGGCGACATTCGCAGCGCCCAGGCGTGCGCATGGGTGTCCTTGCGTACCACGTCGGGTTCTCCGGTGACCGCGCCCGTGGCCGGCGCAAGCCGGACCGCGACCGTCTGCTTGGTGTTGATCAGGTTGACCAGCACGGTCCCGTCCATCGCCGCGCATCCGGCCACGCCGGGCTTGTCCGGCCAGGTCCACACCGTGGAGACGTCCGACGTCTTGGTGATGCGCTGCAACCGATCCGCCGTCGGGGTGCGGTCGGCGACATAAAGCGAGCCGTCGACCGGGTCGGTGCACAGCCCACCGCCGGCGCCCACGCCGGACAGCGCCGTCGTCGGCGGTGCCTGGCCCACGGTGGTGGGCTGCTCGATCCGCAGCACCTTGCCTGCCAGCGATTTGGGATCGGCGGCCAGCGCCGGATTGCCCGCGTCGCCGGTCATCACGACCAGCGTGGTGGGGCTGGTGAAGATCAGCGCCCCGGTGTTTCCGGTGGCGCCCTTGGGGATCCCGGTCAGGATGTCCTTGGGGATGTCGCCGTCGGCCACGCGGATGACGCGGTTGTCGGTCGGCGTGCTGATGTATGCGTACATCAGGCGGTCCTGCGTGTAGGTGGGTGACATCACGATGTCCATCAGGCCGCCGTCCCCGGACGGGTCGACCGGGATCACCGTCTTCACTTTCGGCTCCGCGCTGACCGAGATCTCCTTGACCGCGCCGGTGGTGCGCTCGGCGACCAGCGCGGTTTTGCTGTCGGGGCCCATGATCAGGCCGCTGGTGCTCTCCAGGCAGCCCTGCATCACCCCGGGGGCGGGGCACGCCTTGGGGAACGGTGTGGGCGGCAGCGGCGGGGGCGGGGGAGGCGTCGAGCTCGGCTGCGGCTTCAGTTCGGGGGCGGTGGTGAACGGCTGCGATTGGGCGTCGTTGAAGCGCGCACACCCGCTCGTTACCAGCACGAGGGCGCACAGCGCAGCGAATCCGCGCCGAACCGACCGCCCCGATCGCCCTAGTCGCATGACCGTCAGGCTACGGACAGTGCGGGCGGCGCCGCCACACACGTCCCTTTTGTCCGCCGATCACGACCGCTTTTCGCCGGCCCGGCGCCGCGTCCGGCGGTCGGGCGATCCCCGGTCGCGGGCCGTCGGGACGGGCTCCCGACGCGATTTCGGGCCGATCCGGGCCGGTTTGGCTGGCAAACCACCGATTGCCAGGCGAAAGCGCCGCTCAAATCCCCAATTTGGGACCGAATGCCCTTACCCTGACACCCGTGACCAGTCAACCGAATGACGCACATTGGCAACGGCCCGGCGAATCGCCGGAACCGACCCCGGGACGCCCCGCCTCGGCGCGGCTGGTCGATCCCGAAGATGATCTGACGCCAGTCGGCTATCCCGGCGACTTCAACCCGTCCACCGGGACCACCACCGTCATCCCCTACGGCGGCGCCGCTGCGGTCGCCGGCTCCGCGGCCGGGGGTTACCACCTGCTCGAACAGCAGGAACCGCTGCCCTACGTCCAGCCGCAGTCGGCGGCCCGGCACGCGGCACCCGAGTCCACCGAGGTCGACGACGACGAACACCACGACCGGTTGCACGACGTGGGCCGGCGCGGAACGCAGCATCTCGGTTTGCTGCTGCTGCGCGTCGGGCTCGGGGTGGTGCTCGGCGCCCACGGGCTGCAGAAGCTGTTCGGCTGGTGGGGCGGCTCGGGGGTCACCGGGTTCAAGAACTCACTGTCCGACGTCGGCTACCAGCACGCCGACGTCCTGGCCTACGTGAGCGCCGGCGGCGAGGTCGTCGCGGGTGTGCTGCTGATCCTGGGCTTGTTCACCCCGGTGGCCGCGGCCGGTGCGCTGGCCTTCCTGATCAACGGCCTGCTGGCCAGCATCTCTACCCGCCCCCACACGCACAACTTCTCGTTCTTCCTGCCCGAGGGCCACGAATACCAGATCACCCTGATCGTGATGGCCGCCGCGGTCGTCCTGTGCGGACCCGGCCGTTACGGCCTGGACGCGCGCCGCGGTTGGGCGCACCGACCGTTCATCGGCTCCTTTGTCGCCCTGCTGGCTGGCATTGCGGCCGGTGTCGGGGTGTGGGTGGCCCTCAACGGCGTGAATCCGATCGGCTGACCGGCTCAGTTCACTGGTAGGGGTTGGGCACCCGCCCCGCGCTGGCCTCGGTCAGCTCCGGCAGCGTGGAGAACGTGACCGCGGGCAACCGCAGCTCGGCGCCGCTCTTGAGCTGCGCGCGTCCCCACGACCCGCGGTGGAAGCGCAGTCCGTCGATGTCGTCCCAGGGCACGTGCCGGCTGCCCAGCAGCATCCGCACGGTCACGCCCTGGTCGTCGGCGACGGTGCGCAACCGGATGATCATGGCCGACAGCAGCATCGGAAGGATCAGCAGCGGCAGCGACGGTGGCCACAACATCACCGGTATCAGCAACCCCAAGGTCAAGAACCCGACGGCCAGATGCGCTATCGGCGACACCTTGATCACGACGGGCGCGGCGGACGGTGTTTGGGGAGATGAGCCAGTAGCCACCCCACCATCATTTCACCCGGCACACTGGACCGGTCGCCGGAGCGTTCGCCCGGCGGCGCCCCGGACGACCCACCGGGCGGCCCGGGCGCCGGCGGTCCCAGATTTGACTCCTGAGCTGTGCGAAGGCTACCGTCGGACGTTATGGATACCGCCGGAAAGCCCGGGATGCTCGTAGTACTTAATCGGCGCGTTGGTGGCTGACTTGCCCTTCAGCATTTGAAGCAATCCAGCACCAACGCGCAACCCTCGTGCAGCAGATGAGCTGTCGGGGGTTTTTTGTTGCCCCCAGCGAGACTCCCGGAATGAATAAGGACTGATCGACAGTGAGCGCTCCCATCACGCAGCACGCCTCCGCGGCACCGGACGCTGCCGACATCGCCACGGATGCGGCCAAACCCGCGAAGTCCGCGCCCGCCAAGCCGAAACGTATTGGGCCCGAGCAACTTACCGGTGCCCAGTCAGTGATCCGTTCGTTGGAGGAACTCGGCGTAGAGGTCATCTTCGGCATTCCCGGTGGCGCGGTGCTGCCGGTCTACGACCCGCTGTTCGACTCGAAGAAGCTGCGCCACGTCCTGGTCCGCCACGAGCAGGGCGCCGGCCACGCCGCCAGTGGCTACGCGCACGCCACCGGCAAGGTCGGTGTCTGCATGGCGACCTCTGGTCCCGGCGCCACCAACCTGGTGACCCCGCTGGCCGACGCCCAGATGGACTCGATACCGGTCGTCGCCGTCACCGGCCAGGTGGGACGCTCGCTGATCGGCACCGACGCCTTCCAGGAAGCCGACATCTCGGGCATCACCATGCCGATCACCAAGCACAACTTCCTGGTCCGCTCGGGTAACGAAATCCCGCAGGTGCTCGCCGAGGCGTTCCACATCGCCTCCTCGGGCCGCCCCGGCGCGGTGCTCGTCGACATCCCCAAAGACGTGCTGCAGGGCCAGTGCACGTTCAGCTGGCCGCCGCGACTCGACCTGCCCGGATACAAGCCGAACAGCAAACCGCACAGCCGGCAGATCCGCGAGGCCGCCAAGCTGATCGCGGCCGCCCGCAAGCCCGTGCTCTACGTGGGCGGCGGGGTCATCCGCGGTGAAGCGACGAAAGAGCTGCGCGAGCTGGCCGAGCTGACCGGAATCCCTTTGGTGACCACGCTGATGGCGCGCGGCGCGTTCCCGGACAGCCATCCGCAGCACCTGGGCATGCCCGGCATGCACGGCACCGTCGCCGCGGTGGCGGCCCTGCAGCGCAGCGACCTGCTGATCGCGCTGGGCACCCGCTTCGACGACCGGGTGACCGGCAAGCTGGACACCTTCGCCCCGGAAGCCAAGGTCATCCACGCCGACATCGACCCGGCCGAGATCGGCAAGAACCGCCACGCCGACGTGCCGATCGTCGGCGACGTCAAAGCCGTCATCATCGAGCTGCTCGAATTACTGCGCCAGGACGGGCTACTCGCCGAGCTCGACATGACCGAATGGTGGGCCTACCTGAACCAAGTTCAGTCCACCTATCCGCTGAGCTACGGTCCGCAGAGCGACGGCAGCCTCGGCCCGGAACTCGTCATCGAGAAGCTGGGCCAGATCGCCGGCCCGGACGCCCTGTACGTCGCCGGCGTCGGCCAGCACCAGATGTGGGCGGCCCAATTCATCTCCTACGAGAAGCCGCGCACCTGGCTCAACTCCGGTGGGCTGGGCACCATGGGGTACGCCATTCCGGCCGCCATGGGCGCCAAGATGGGTCGCCCGGACGCGGAGGTGTGGGCGATCGACGGCGACGGCTGCTTCCAGATGACCAACCAGGAGCTGGCCACCTGCGCGATCGAAGGCGTGCCGATCAAGGTGGCGCTGATCAACAACGGCAACCTAGGCATGGTGCGCCAATGGCAGACGCTGTTCTACGAAGAGCGCTACTCGCAAACGGATCTGGCGACGCATTCGCATCGCATTCCGGACTTCGTGAAACTGGCCGAGGCGTTGGGCTGCGTCGGATTACGTTGCGAGCGTGAGGAAGACGTCGAAGACGTGATCAACCAGGCGCGCGCGATCAACGACCGCCCGGTGGTGATCGACTTCATCGTCGGCGCCGACGCACAGGTCTGGCCGATGGTGGCCGCCGGCACCAGCAATGACGAGATCCAGGCGGCCCGCGGAATCCGCCCGCTGTTCGACGACGAAACCGAAGGACACGCCTGATGCACACGCACACCCTGTCGGTGTTGGTCGAGGACACACCCGGCGTGCTCGCCCGCGTGGCCGCGCTGTTCTCCCGGCGCGGTTTCAACATCGAATCGCTGGCCGTCGGCGCCACCGAGCAAAAGGACATGTCGCGGATGACCATTGTGGTCTCCGCCGAGGAGACCCCGCTCGAACAGATCACCAAGCAGCTCAACAAGCTGATCAACGTCATCAAGATCGTCGAGCTCGACGACGATAACTCGGTGTCGCGCGAACTGGCGCTAATCAAGGTGCGCGCCGACGCCGGCATCCGCAGTCAGGTGATCGAGGCGGTGAACCTGTTCCGCGCCAAAGTGATTGACGTGTCGCCGGAGTCGCTGACGATTGAGGCGACGGGTGACCGCGGCAAGATCGAGGCGCTGCTGCGGGTACTGGAACCCTTCGGGATCCGTGAAATCGTCCAATCCGGAGTGGTGTCGTTGGCTCGCGGTCCACGCGGAATCGGCACGGCCAAGTAAATTTTCAGCGCAAACAAAAAGGAGATAGTGAAGTGGCTAACCCGTCTGGGGAGACATTGCCGATGTTCTACGACGACGATGCGGACCTGACGATCATCCAGGGTCGCAAGGTCGGTGTCATCGGATACGGCAGCCAAGGACACGCGCATTCGCTGAGCCTGCGTGACTCCGGCGTGCAGGTGAAGGTCGGCTTGAAGGAGGGTTCGAAGTCCCGGGCCAAGGTCGAAGAGCAGGGCCTGGAGGTCGACACCCCGGCCGAGGTGGCCAAGTGGGCCGACGTCATCATGCTGCTGGCGCCCGACACCGCGCAGGCCGACATCTTCAAGAACGACATCGAACCCAACCTCAAGGATGGGGACGCGTTGTTCTTCGGTCACGGGCTCAACATCCATTTCGACCTGATCAAGCCGCCCGCCAACGTCACCGTCGCCATGGTGGCGCCGAAGGGCCCGGGGCACCTGGTGCGTCGGCAGTTCGTCGACGGCAAGGGCGTGCCCTGCCTCATCGCGGTGGACCAGGACCCCACCGGCGAGGGCGAGGCGCTGGCCCTGTCCTACTCCAAGGCCATCGGCGGCACCCGCGCCGGTGTCATCAAGACCACCTTCAAGGACGAGACCGAAACCGACCTGTTCGGTGAGCAGGCCGTGTTGTGCGGTGGCACAGAGGAATTGGTCAAGACCGGTTTCGATGTGATGGTCGAGGCGGGTTATCCGCCGGAGATGGCGTACTTCGAGGTGCTGCACGAGCTCAAGCTGATCGTCGACCTGATGTACGAGGGCGGCATCGCGCGGATGAACTACTCGGTGTCCGACACAGCGGAGTTCGGCGGCTACCTGTCGGGCCCGCGGGTCATCGACGCCGGCACCAAGGAGCGGATGCGGGAGATCCTGCGCGACATTCAGAGCGGCGACTTCACCAAGAAGCTGGTCGCCAACGTCGAGGGTGGCAACAAGCAACTCGAGCAGCTGCGCAAGGAGAACGCCGAGCATCCCATCGAGGTCGTCGGCAAGAGGTTGCGCGACCTGATGAGCTGGGTCGACCGGCCGATCACCGAGACCGCCTAGACGCTGCACGCCGAGATCGACGTTAGCGCGCGAACTTTCGAGATATTGCCGCGCTGACGTCGGTTTCGCATCTTGCGGCTACGACGTCAGGCGTCCGGCCGTCTCGACCACCCGTCGGGCCAGGTGGTCCAGCGCGTTCTGGGTGGCTTCGTCGAACTGGGTGATGTTGTCGTGGGTGGTGACGAGGCTTGCCCCGTACGGGTTGCCGTCGACGAACTTGGACGGATCGGTGTATCCCGGCGGCACGATGATGCCGCCGAAATGCATCAGCGTGATGTACAGCGAGAGCAGGGTGGTTTCCTGACCGCCGTGCACGGTGTTGGACGACGTGAAGCCGGCATAGACCTTGTCCGCAAGCTTGCCCTGCGCCCACAGGCCGCCCAGCGAGTCGAGGAATGCGCGTAACTGCGCTGCCGGAGAGCCGAATCGGGTCGGTGAACCGAAGATCACCGCATCGGCCCAGACGATGTCGTCGCCGGTGGCCGCCGGAAGGTCTTTGGTGGCCTCATAGTTCGCCGTCCAGGCCGGGTTGTGGGCGAACGAGGCGGGATCCTGTGTCTCGGCGACGTGCCGCAGGCGGACTTCGGCCCCCGCCGACTCGGCTGCGGCGGCAACCCGCCGCGCCATCGTGGTGCCATGACCGGTGGCCGAGTAGTAGATGATCGCAAGTTTCGTCACGGCGTCATCCTAGGCCGCAGATCCGGAAGCGTGTCGATGCCGAATTCCCTGCGCAGCAACGTGCGTGCGGCGTAGTAGCCGGCCATGCCGTGCACACCGCCGCCGGGCGGGGTGGCCGCAGAACACAGATACGCCTTGGGAATGGGTGTGCGCCAAGGGTTTAACCGCGGTGTCGGGCCGGCGATGGCCCGCCACGCGGAATTGCCGCCCATCCCGATGTCGCCGCCCACGTAGTTGGCGTTGTGGTCGCGCAATCGCGCGGCCGGCACCGCGCGTGCCGCCACCACGACGTCGCGGAAGCCGGGGGCGAACCGCTCGACCACCGCGGTCACCGCCTCGGTCGCGTCGACGGTGGATCCCGACGGCACATGGGCATAGGTCCAGAAGGGACGGTGTCCGGCGGCGATGCGGCCGGGGTCGGCGACGTGTGGCGACGCGGCCAGCACCATGGGCCACTGCGCGTGACGGCCGGCGGCGATGTCGGCCTCGGCGCGAGCCATCTGCGCCCGGGTGCCGCCGAGATGCAGGGTCGGGGCCTGCCGCAGCCGGGAGTCCGACCACGGGATCTCGTCATTGAGCACGAAGTCGACCTTGGCGACTCCGGGTCCAAACGTGTAGCGCTGCAAAGCTTTAGCGTATCGAGAGGGAAGGGCCTCACCGTAGATCCGCAGCAGCGCGGTCGGTGCGGTGTCGAAGGCGACGACTCCGCCTGGCGGTTCGGTGACCTCGGTGCCCGCCGTGAGCTCGCCACCGTGGGCGCGCAGGTCGGCGATCAGGGCGTCGGTGATCGCCTGGCTGCCGCCCACCGGAATCGGCCAGCCGACCGAATGCGCGAGGGTGGCCAGCATCATCCCCGCGCCCGCCGCGGTCAGCGACGGCATCCGCGAAATGATGTGGGCGGCAACGCCGGTGAATAGTGCGCGGGCGTCCTCGCCGGCGAGCGACCCCCACGCCGGGGTGCCTTGGGCCAGCATCCGCAGGCCCAGCCGCACCGCCGACGGCAGCGAGTTCGGCACCGACCGTTTGTCGCCCAGCAGCAGGGTCACCACGTCGTCGGAACGCTCGACCAGCGGGCCGAGCAGTCGTCTGAAGGACGTGCCATGCTCCAGTTCGGCACAGGTGCGGTCCAGATCGCGGTAGGCGATGGCGGCCGGGCGCCCGGGCAGCGGGTTGGCGTACGAAATCTCGGGCACCGCCAACCGCACGCCGCGCGCGGGCAGGTCGAACTCCTTGAAGAACGGCGACGCCAGCGCCAACGGGTGCACCGCCGAGCAGATGTCGTGCAAAACTCCCGCGGAATCTGGGTCGGGTGCGGTGCGCGCACCCCCGCCGAAGGTCGGCTGAGCTTCCACGACCTGCACTTTCAGGCCGGCCCGGGCGCAGATTACGGCAGCGGTCAGCCCGTTGGGTCCGCTGCCGACGATGGTGACGTCCACGCGTCAATTACAGCCGATAGGCTGGCCGGGTGAATCTGCCTGTTGTACTCATTGCCGACAAGCTCGCCGAATCCACCGTCGCCGCCCTGGGCGACCAGGTCGAGGTGCGTTGGGTAGACGGCCCCGATCGGGAGAAGCTGCTGGCCGCCGTGCCGGAGGCCGATGCGCTGCTGGTGCGTTCGGCCACCACCGTCGACGCCGAGGTGCTGGCGGCGGCGCCCAAGCTCAAGATCGTCGCCCGCGCCGGGGTAGGCCTGGACAACGTGGACGTCGATGCGGCCACCGAACGCGGTGTGCTGGTGGTCAACGCCCCGACGTCGAACATTCACAGTGCCGCCGAGCACGCGCTGGCGCTGCTGCTGTCCGCGGCCCGCCAAGTCCCCGCCGCCGACGCCTCGCTGCGCGAGCACGCCTGGAAGCGGTCGTCCTTCTCGGGCACCGAGATCTTCGGCAAAACGGTCGGCGTGGTGGGCCTGGGCCGGATCGGTCAGCTGGTCGCCCAGCGGCTCAGCGCCTTCGGCACCCACCTGGTCGCCTACGACCCCTACGTGTCGCCGGCGCGCGCCGCGCAGTTGGGCATCGAACTGCTGACGCTGGAGGACCTGCTGGCCCGCGCCGACTTCATCTCGGTGCACCTGCCCAAGACGCCCGAAACCGCGGGCCTGATCGACAAGGACGCGCTGGCGAAGACCAAGCCGGGCGTCATCATCGTCAACGCCGCCCGCGGTGGTCTGGTGGATGAGGCGGCGCTGGCCGACGCCGTGCGCAGCGGGCACGTGCGCGCGGCCGGTCTGGACGTCTTCTCGAAAGAGCCCTGCACCGACAGCCCGCTGTTCGAGTTGCCGCAGGTGGTGGTCACACCGCATCTGGGGGCGTCGACCGAAGAGGCGCAGGACCGCGCGGGCACCGATGTCGCGGCAAGCGTGAAACTCGCGCTGGCCGGGGAATTCGTTCCCGACGCGGTCAACGTCGGCGGCGGGGTGGTCAATGAGGAGGTGGCCCCCTGGCTGGACCTGGTGCGCAAGCTCGGGGTGCTGGCGGCCACACTGTCCGACGGGCCGCCGGTGTCGCTGTCGGTGCAGGTGCGCGGCGAGATTGCCTCCGAAGATGTTGAGGTGCTTAAACTTTCGGCCCTGCGCGGGTTGTTCTCGGCCGTCGTTGAGGGGCCGGTGACGTTCGTCAACGCGCCGGCGCTGGCCGAAGAACGCGGCATCACCGCCGAAATCAGCACCGCGTCGGAAAGCCCGAACCACCGCAGCGTGGTCGACGTGCGCGCGGTGTCCCACGACGGCACCGCCGTCAACATTGCCGGCACGCTGTCCGGGCCGCAGCTGGTGGAGAAGATCGTCCAGATCAACGGCCGCAACTTCGATCTGCGCGCCCGCGGCACCAACCTGGTGATCAACTATGTCGACCAGCCCGGCGCGCTGGGCAAGATCGGCACCCTGCTGGGTTCGGCCGGGGTGAACATCGAAGCCGCGCAACTCTCCGAGGACGCCGAGGGCCCGGGTGCGACGATTCTGCTGCGCCTGGACCGGGACGTGCCGGGCGACGTGCGAGCGGAAATCGGCGCGGCCGTCGGCGCCAACAAGCTTGAGGTGGTTGATCTGTCGTGACCCGCGCCGGCGACGATGCAGAGCGAAGCGATGAGGAGGAGCGGCGCCCGATGACCGGCGATGCACACCGAAGCGATGGGGAGCGACACCGATGAAGCTGGCGGTGATCGAGGGCGACGGTATCGGGCCCGAAGTCGTTTCCGAGGCCATCAAAGTCCTGGACGTGGTGCTGCCCGGGGTGGACAAGACCAGCTACGACCTAGGCGCGCGGCGATACCACGCCACCGGTGAGCTGCTGCCGGACTCGGTCATCGACGAGCTGCGGGCGCATGACGCCATCCTGCTCGGGGCGATCGGTGACCCGTCGGTGCCCAGCGGCGTGCTGGAGCGAGGCTTGTTGCTGCGCTTGCGTTTTGAGCTGGATCATCACATCAACTTGCGGCCGGGCCGGCTGTATCCGGGGGTGATCAGCCCGCTGGCCGGCAACCCCGAGATCGACTTCGTGGTGGTGCGCGAGGGAACGGAAGGCCCCTACACCGGCACCGGCGGTGCCATCCGCGTCGGAACGCCCAACGAAGTCGCCACCGAGGTGAGTCAGAACACCGCGTTCGGTGTGCGTCGCGTGGTGGTCGACGCGTTCGAGCGGGCTCAGCGACGCCGAAAGCACTTGACACTGGTGCACAAAACGAACGTGCTGACCTTCGCCGGCAGGCTGTGGTCGCGCATCGTGGCCGAGGTCGGCCGGGACTACCCCGACGTCGAGGTCGCGTATCAACACATCGACGCCGCGACCATCTTCATGGTCACCGACCCCGGTCGCTTCGACGTGATCGTCACCGACAACTTGTTCGGCGACATCATCACCGACCTGTCGGCCGCGGTGTGCGGCGGAATTGGCTTGGCCGCCAGTGGAAATATCGACGGCACCCGGACCAATCCCTCGATGTTCGAGCCCGTCCACGGCAGCGCGCCGGACATCGCCGGGCAGGGCATCGCCGATCCGACCGCTGCCATCATGTCGGTGGCGCTGCTGCTCGCCCATCTCGGCGAGGACGCCGCCGCTACGCGGGTGGATCGGGCCGTCGAGCAGTATCTGGCAACGCGTGGGAACGAACGGCGCGCCACCGCCGAAGTCGGCGAACGGATTGCTGCCGCGCTCTAGTTTCCAGGCCTGGCGGGAGCAACCGCGCCGGAACCAGCGGCACCGCCGCCAGTGGGAACAGCGCGCACAACATCCACGCCGGTGGATATTTCGCGGCCGAGATCAAGGCACCGAACAGTGGGGGGCCGGCGGCCGCCATCATCCGCTGGGTGGTGTTCTGAATGCCCAGGGCGCGTCCGCTCCAGTACGGCCCGGCGAATTCGGTGATGGCGGTGGCCTCCAGCCCGTTGTCCAGTACCGCGATCACCGCGATGGCGACCATCAGCCCCGCCTGCCACCGGGAATTCATGTAGTCGGCCCACGCCAGTAACAGGAGAACCAGCACGGCGGCGGCGGCGATGTAACGCACGGGCCGCATGCGTGAGCCCAGTCGATCCGACCAGCGGCCCACGGCCACCCGGCCGAGCGCGCCGAGCACCTGCGAAAGAGTGACCAACCCGCCGGCCGCCGCGACCGACCAGTGCAGGTTCCTGATCAGCCACACCAGCATGAACGTGACGGTCACCGTTTGCGGCATCATCATCAGGCCCGCGACCGCGTGAATCCGCCATAGCGTCAACGACCCTCGATACGGGCTGGCGAGCTCCTGTTCGCTGGCACTGGCGCGGGGTTTGCGCGGCGGGTCGACGATTCCGACCGCGCTGACTATCGCCCCGAGCGTGCACGCCAGCGCGGCGAACCTGAGCCCGGCCTGCGGACCGTGCTCGGCGAGTTCGGGAATTATCAACGCGCCCAACGCGATTCCCAAGGGCTGCGCGGTTTGGCGGATGCCCATGGCCAGCCCGCGCTGGTGCGGCGGGAACCAGGCGGACACCAGCCGCCCGCCGGCCGTGTTGCAACTGGCGGCGGCCATACCGCCGAGAAACAGATACATGGCGATCAGCACCATCGAATGTGCCGACGCCGCGGCATAGGCCGCCACTGCGGTAAGCGCCGAGCCGGTGGTCATCACCACCCGCTCGCCGACGCGGTCCAGCACGAACCCCCAGAGCACCAGCGTGACCACCATGCCCCAGCTGGGCATGGAGGCGAGCAGACCGGCCTCGTCGAGCCGGATTCCCCGAGCGCTTTGCAGCGCCGGGATGAGGAAGGCGACGCCGTTGATGAAGAGGAACGAACTTGCCGTTGCCAGCAGCGAAACGACCATGATCGACCAGCGCGCGCCCGCGCCGATTTCGGGCGTCGTGGCGGGGTCGGTCTGCATTCCCCATGCTTGCATATCGGCGCGAAATTTAGGGGTAGGACTTGTGCCCAGGTCCGAATCGTGACGGCCCGCCACGCCCGGCTGCGCCGCGCTCGCGACCGTCACTAGGCTCAACCGAATGCGCCTTGGTCGAATCGCCAGCCCGGACGGTGTCGCCTTCGTCAGTATCGAAGGCGAACTCGACAACCCAGCCGAGATGATCGCGCGCGAGATCGCCGAACATCCGTTCGGCACGCCGAACTTCACCGGCCGATCGTGGCCGTTGGCCGACGTCCGGCTGCTCGCCCCGATACTGGCCAGCAAGGTGGTGTGTGTCGGAAAGAATTACGCCGATCACATCGCCGAGATGAAGGAGATGACCGGGCCTGCGCCGGTTGACCCGGTAATTTTCCTCAAGCCCAACACCGCGATCATCGGGCCGAACGTGCCGATTCGGTTGCCGGCCAACGCATCACCGGTGCACTTCGAGGGCGAGCTGGCGGTGGTCATCGGCCGGCCCTGCAAGGATGTCTCGGCCGCCCAGGCGGCGGAGAACATCCTTGGCTACACCATCGGCAACGACGTGTCGGCGCGCGATCAACAAAAGTCCGATGGCCAGTGGACCAGGGCCAAGGGCCATGACACCTTCTGTCCGGTCGGGCCATGGATCGTCACCGACCTCACACCGCTGGACCCGGGCGATCTGGAATTGCGCACCGAGGTCAACGGCGACGTCAAGCAGCACAGCCGTACCTCGCTGCTGATCCACGACATCGGTTCCATCGTCGAGTGGATTTCGGCCGTGATGACGTTGTTGCCCGGCGATATCATCCTGACCGGAACGCCCGCGGGCGTCGGCCCCATCGAGGATGGCGACACTGTCTCCATCACCATCGAGGGCATCGGCACCCTCACCAATCCCGTGGTCCGTAAAGGAAAATCGTGACTGCATCCGCGCAAGCACACCTGGTCCGGGTCCGATTCTGTCCCTCGCCCACCGGCACCCCGCACGTCGGAATGGTCCGCACGGCGTTGTTCAACTGGGCCTACGCCCGACACACCGGGGGCACCTTCGTCTTTCGCATCGAGGACACCGATGCGCAGCGCGACAGCGAGGAAAGCTATTCCGCGCTGCTGGATGCGCTGCGTTGGCTTGGTCTGGACTGGGACGAGGGTCCCGAGGTCGGCGGACCCTACGGCCCCTACCGCCAGTCACTGCGCAGTGAGATCTATCACGACGTGGTGGCCAAGCTGCTCGAAGCGGGGGAGGCCTATTACGCCTTCTCGACGCCGGAGGAGGTCGAGGCGCGCCATGTCGCGGCGGGCCGTAATCCCAAGCTGGGCTACGACAATTTCGATCGGCAGCTGACCGATTCCCAGCGCGCGGCGTTTCTGGCCGAGGGCCGTAAACCCGTGGTGCGGCTGCGGATGCCCGACGAAGACCTCGCGTGGGACGACCTGGTTCGCGGCACCATCAGCTTCGCGGCCGGATCGGTGCCTGATTTCGCGTTGACCCGCGCCAACGGAGATCCGTTGTACACCTTGGTCAACCCGTGCGACGACGCGCTGATGAAGATCACCCATGTGCTGCGCGGTGAGGACCTGCTGCCGTCGACCCCGCGCCAGCTCGCGCTGTATCAGGCGCTGATCCGGATCGGCGTCGCCGAACGCACTCCGCAGTTCGCGCACCTTCCAACGGTATTGGGGGAGGGAACCAAAAAGCTCTCCAAGCGCGACCCGCAGTCAAACCTGTTCGCCCACCGCGACCGGGGCTTCATACCTGAAGGCCTGCTCAACTATCTCGCGTTGCTCGGCTGGGCCATCGCCGACGACCACGACGTGTTCAGCCTCGAGGAGATGGTGGCCGCGTTCGATGTGGTCAACGTCAACTCCAATCCCGCGCGATTCGACCAGAAGAAGGCCGACGCGCTCAACGCCGAGCACATCCGGATGCTGGCGGTCGAGGACTTCACCGCCAGGCTGCGCGACTATCTCAACGTCCACGGTCATCGCCTCGAACTCGACGACGCCAGCTTCGCCGTCGCCGCCGACTTGGTGCAGACCCGGATCGTGGTGCTCGGCGACGCCTGGGAGCTGCTGAAGTTCCTCAACGACGACGAGTACGCCATCGACCCGAGAGCCGCCGCCAAGGAGCTGGGGCCGGACGGCGCTGCGGTTCTGGACGCGGCGCTGGCCGCGCTGGACGACGTTGCGGACTGGACGGCGCCGGCCCTCGAAGCGGCGCTCAAGGCCGCGCTCATCGACAAGCTGGGCCTCAAACCGCGCAAGGCGTTCGGTCCGATCCGGGTGGGGGCCACCGGGACGACGGTCAGCCCGCCGTTGTTCGAGTCACTGGAACTGCTGGGCCGCGACCGTAGCCTGCAGCGGCTGCGCACGGCGCGGGAGACGGCCGGGCGGGACACCGCCTGAGCGACCCGGGACCACGCGTGCGGAGTGTGCGCCGAGACTTTGGTAGTCTGCACTGCGGTTTACAAAGGCCGACAACGGCTGGCGGCGGCGGACTCCAAAGAGCTTAGGAAAGCCCGCAATCGACGCTGACCAGCGGTTTTAGGCAGCCAATGGGGTATGGTGTAATTGGCAACACAGCTGATTCTGGTTCAGCCATTCTAGGTTCGAGTCCTGGTACCCCAGCAAAACTCTCTCCGCTCAAGCGATTAGGTGGGCTTAGCGGGTTGAGCTATGCTGACTCTCCGGATCGTCTCTGGATCGTTTCTGGCCCCGTCGTCTAGCGGCCTAGGACGCCGCCCTCTCACGGCGGTAGCGTGGGTTCGAATCCCATCGGGGCTACAAATAACGCACTTACTGGTCGGTCCCCAGGACCGCCGGTGCTGTCGATCCACCCACCGGCATCGCCGGTAGGCCGAGTTTGCGGTGATCCCAGGAGCGAGCCCGACGGGCCACAATGCGAACGCAGACCCGCTTGTTCATCATCTGCTCAACGAACGGCTTCATGTCGTCGGTGTAGGGACCGGTGTAGCGCTCCCAGACGCTGACCCCCACCCGGTGTGATACGTCGGGATCGTCGACGATCTCGGCGACGCCTTCGAAGGACACCCCGCGCAGCGTGTCGTAAGTGTGGCCGTCCTCGATCAGAAAGCTCACCCGCGGATCGCGCTTGAGGTTGACGGCCTTCTGCGACTTGGCCTTGGTCTCCAGCCAGATCTCGCCGTCGACGACGGCGTACCACATGGCGGTCAGGTGCGGCTGGCCGTCGACGCCGATGGTGGCCAGCGTGCCGGTGCGGCTTTTCACGACGAAATCGGCGATCTCGTCTTCGGACATGACGATGCTCGCGCGCTGATTGGTTCCCATGCCGGTCAGTCTGTCAGGCCAGGCGCGATGCAGTGTGCGCTGGTGGCTTTCAGAGGCGACGGGTGAGTGCGTCGGCGGCGGACAACAGGTCGGCGGCCCAGCGTGCCCCCGGCCGCCGGCCGATCCGGTCGACGGGGCCCGACACCGAGATTGCGGCGATGACGGCACCGCGGCTATCGCGCACCGGCGCCGAGACACTCGCCACGCCCGGCTCGCGCTCGGCGACGCTTTGGGCCCAACCCCGCTTCCGCACTTCGGCCAGCGTTCGTTCGGTGAACTTCGCCGTCGCGAGCACCGCTTTCTGGGTGGCCGCGTCACTATGGGCCAGTAGCACTTTGGCTCCGGACCCGGCCGTCATCGGCAGGCGCGCACCGATCGGAACCGTATCGCGAAGGCCCGCAGCAGGTTCCAGCGCGGCCACGCAGACCCGGTCGGTGCCCTCGCGTCGGTACAGCTGCACACTTTCGCCGGTGGTTTCGCGCAGCAGCGGGAGCACCGCGCTGCTGGCGGCCAGCAGCGGATCGTTGACATGGGCCGCGAGTTCGGTGACGGCCGGACCGAGCAGCCAGCGGCCTTCGTCGTCGCGCGCCAGCAGTCGATGGACTTCCAGGGCGGCGGCCAGCCGGTATGCCGTGGCGCGGGGTAGCGACGTCCGCTCACACAGTTCGGCTAATCCACAGGGTGATTGGGAGATCGTGTGCAAGATCCCCACGGCTTTGTCCAGGACGCCGATACCGCTATGCTGTCTCACAAAGAGATACTAGCGTCTCGCATTCTGAGATCATAGCCCGAATGATCGGCGAGCCGCTGACGAGGTGAATTGAGGCGAGTTCGAGATGGGAATCGACCAAGGGGCGGCGGGGGCCGCCACCAAACCGCGCACTCTGGCCGAAAAAGTTTGGGAAGACCACGTTGTGGTATCCGGCGGTACCAGCGAGCCCGACCTGATCTACATCGATTTGCACCTGGTGCACGAAGTCACCAGCCCGCAGGCTTTCGACGGCCTACGCCTGGCCGGCCGGCCGGTGCGCCGCCCCGATTTGACGCTGGCCACTGAGGATCACAACGTCCCGACCATCGATATCGACAAGCCGATCGCCGACCCGGTGTCGCGGACCCAAGTCGAGACATTGCGGCGAAATTGTGCCGAATTCGGTGTGCGGCTATATCCGATGGGCGACGTCGAGCAGGGCATCGTGCACGTGGTCGGGCCCCAGTTGGGCCTCACGCAGCCCGGAATGACGGTGGTATGTGGGGATAGTCACACCTCGACGCACGGCGCATTCGGCGCGCTGGCCATGGGAATTGGCACCTCCGAGGTCGAGCACGTGCTGGCCACCCAGACCTTGCCGCTGCGGCCGTTCAAGACGATGGCGGTCAATGTCGATGGAGAGCTGCCCGCCGGGGTGACGGCCAAGGACATCATCCTCGCCCTGATCGCCAAGATCGGTACCGGCGGCGGGCAGGGGCATGTCATCGAATATCGCGGCAGCGCCATCCAATCGCTGTCGATGGAAGGCCGGATGACCGTCTGCAATATGAGCATCGAAGCCGGTGCCCGGGCGGGAATGGTGGCTCCGGACGAAACTACGTTTGAGTTTCTGCGTGGGCGCCCGCATGCCCCCCAAGGGGCGCAATGGGATGCGGCGATGCGTTATTGGCAGCAGCTGCACACCGATCCAGGCGCCGAATTCGACACCGAGGTCCACCTCGACGCCGCGTCGCTGAGCCCGTTCGTGACGTGGGGCACCAACCCCGGCCAGGGTGTGCCGTTGGCCGGCGCGGTGCCCGATCCCGAACTGATGACCGACGACGCGCAGCGGCAGGCGGCGGAGAAAGCGTTGGCGTATATGGACCTTCGGCCGGGCACGCCGATGCGTGACGTCGCCGTTGACACTGTGTTCGTGGGCTCTTGTACCAACGGTCGTATCGAAGATCTGCGGGTCGTTGCCGACGTGCTGCGTGACCGCAAGGTCGCACCCGGGGTGCGGATGCTCGTCGTGCCGGGTTCGATGCGGGTGCGCGCGCAGGCCGAAGCCGAGGGGCTGGGTGAGGTTTTCACCGCTGCCGGCGCCGAGTGGCGCCAGGCGGGCTGTTCAATGTGCCTAGGGATGAATCCCGACCAGCTTGCGCCGGGGGAGCGGTGCGCAGCGACGTCCAACCGCAACTTCGAAGGGCGCCAGGGTAAAGGCGGTCGCACGCATTTGGTGTCTCCGGCGGTCGCCGCGGCGACAGCGGTTCGCGGCACATTGTCTGCTCCCGCCGATTTGACCTGACGTATTCGACTGTTGAAGGGATGAGCATGGAAGCATTTCACACCCACACCGGTATCGGTGTGCCGCTGCGGCGCTCCAACGTCGACACCGATCAGATCATTCCTGCGGTGTATTTGAAGCGTGTCACCCGAACCGGTTTCGAGGACGGCTTGTTCGCCAGCTGGCGGTCGGATCCGTCATTCGTGCTCAACCTCAGCCCCTTTGACCGGGGGTCAGTGCTAGTCGCGGGACCCGATTTCGGGACGGGGTCGTCGCGGGAGCATGCGGTGTGGGCACTGATGGACTACGGGTTCCGGGTGGTCATCTCGTCTCGATTCGGTGACATTTTCCGGGGCAACGCCGGCAAGGCGGGGCTGCTGGCGGCCGAAGTTTCTCAGGACGGTGTGGAGCTGCTCTGGAAGCTCATCGAGCAGAGCCCGGGTTTGGAAATCACTGTCAATCTTCAAGATCGAAATATCACCGCGGGAACGACGGTGCTGCCGTTCAAGATTGACAACCACACCGCGTGGCGACTACTCGAGGGCCTCGACGATATAGCCCTTACGCTGCGGAAACTCGACGAGATCGAGTCATTCGAGGCGGGGTATCCGGACTGGAAACCGCGGACGTTGCCCACCTCTTGAACGGCCGACCGAAGCCGAATTTCTGCTTGATCGGCTAACTAAACCGAGCCGATTTTTACGGCCCTCCACCGGTCAAGGGCGGCAACCAGATTGCGAAAATGCCGCACGCCTTGCGGTGAAATTGCGCGTGGCTCTTGGAACTTTGCTGGGTGAGGGTTTACCGTGTCCACTAGTCGGTTCAAATCGAGGACCACTAGTGTCGGAGGGATTGATGAATAAGGCAGAGCTCATTGATGTGCTCACAACTAAATTGAACACGGACCGTCGACAGGCGACCGCAGCGGTCGAGAATGTTGTCGACACCATTGTGCGTGCGGTACACAAGGGCGACAGCGTCACCATCACCGGGTTCGGTGTGTTCGAGCAGCGGCGCCGCGCAGCGCGGGTGGCCCGCAACCCGCGGACCGGTGAGACGGTGAAGGTGAAGCCGACGTCCGTCCCGGCGTTCCGCCCCGGTGCACAGTTCAAAGCGGTTGTGTCTGGCGCACAGCGCCTCCCGTCGGACGGCCCGGCCGTCAAGCGCGGTGTGGTAGCGGGTGGTGGTGCGGCCAAGAAGACCGCCGCGAAGAAGGCACCGGCCAAGAAGGCCGCGGCCAAGAAGGCACCGGCCAAGAAGGCCGCGGCCAAGAAGGCTCCGGCCCGCAAGGCCGCGACCAAGGCCCCGGCCAAGAAGGCGGCGACCAAGGCTCCGGTTCGCAAGGCGGCGACCAAGGCTCCGGCCAAGAAGGCCGTCACCAAGGCCCCGGCCAAGAAGGCCGCGACCAAGGCCCCGGCCAAGAAGGCCGCGAGCAAGTCTCCGGCCCGCAAGGCTCCGGCCAAGAAGACGACCGCGCGTCGCGGTCGCAAGTAATCGGAGTCAAGTTCTAGACACGAGTACCCTTCGGGCGGCGGTGGTGCCCCCGAAGGGTATTCGTGCGCTCAAGGGGCGGTCGCAAGCGCGGCCGTGGCAATCGCAAGCGCGGCGTAGCCGGGCGCAGCGGGTGGCCGCTACAGGTCGGGTCGGCGCGGCGGGCCGCCCCCATCACGTTAGGGGCGGTCGCAAGCGCGGCCGTGGCAATCGCAAGCGCGGCGTAGCCGGGCGCAGCGGGTGGCCGCTACAGGTCGGGTCGGCGCAGGCGGGCCGCCCCGATCAGGCTAGGCCCGGACGTTGGCGGCCAGCGCGCCGCCGATGTGGTCGGCGGCCACCAACCGCCCGTCGAATAAGGACAGCACCCAGGTGCTGCCCTTGTGGTTGCGCGACTTGTCGGGACGCACGTCATCGCGCTCACACCACCACGCGATCAAATCCGGAATCACCTTGCCCTGAGTGCAGACAACCGGCGTGCCGTCCTGCTCGGCGATATCCAGCATTCGGTGGCGTCCGCGTTTCGCATTCTTGGCGTAGGCCTCTTCGGTGAGTGTGGGCTCGTTGTGCACGGCCACGCCCAAGTCCTCGGCAAGGGGTTCCACGGTCTGATGGCAGCGGACGCGGTCGGCCGCATACACCTGTGACGCACCGAATGCGAGTAGTTGGGGAACCAGGGCCTCGGCCTGTGCACGCCCACGTTTGTCCAGCGGCCGCTTGGCGTCGTCGCCGGAGAAACGCGATTTGCGGCCGGCGGTGCCGTGCCGGACCACCAGCAGGCTGTGGGTATCGGCAGGCTTTTTGTTGAAGTGGCGCAATACCTTTCGGTCTTGTGTGTAGTCGAGCTTCTGCATCGCCTCGGCGATCGGCAGCCACAGCAACCTGTCCACCTCGCTGCCGGGCACGAAATCGCCGCCGGTGGCGCGCGCCGCCCAGTAATAAACCTTTTTGACGCCCTGGTCGATCGGATAGCTCACCAAGTCCAGGCGCCTGCCGAGGATGGCGCGCTGACCCGTCTCCTCGTACACCTCGCGCACGGCGGCCACCGGCGCGGTCTCGCCGGGGTCCACCTTGCCTTTGGGCAGTGACCAGTCGTCGTAGCGGGGGCGGTGAATGACGGCGATCTCGACGTCACCGTTATCTGCGTCACCGTGGCCGGGTCGCCACAACACCGCGCCGGCGGCATAGACGACTTTGCTTCCGGAGCGCCTAGCGGTGGACGAGTTCTGGGTCGGCACCTCAACTCCTGCAGATCAATTCGATCAGGGTCGCACGCTCAATCGGGATGCGGCCTGGAAAGACAACCGGAAGTCACCGCACAGAGCTAGGGACTGCGATGGCGCTCCATCAACGATACTTGGTGGTCGCGCACGGTATGTCCTTCCTGGGGTGACGGGGTCCACTGCCCGTCGGGTCTCAATTCCCAGCAGCGGGTGGACGGATCCAGTGCAGATTTGAACAACTCGTCCAGTTGCGCGGTGAGCTTGGGGTCCTTGACCTGAGCCAGCACCTCCACCCGCCGATCGAGGTTGCGGTGCATCATGTCGGCGCTGCCGATCCAGAATTCGTTGATGTTGCGGAAATGGATGATCCGCGAATGCTCCAGGAAGCGGCCGAGAATCGAGCGGACGACGATGTTTTCGGAGTAGCCCTCGGCGCCCGGGCGCAGCGCGCAGATGCCGCGCACCACGACCTCGACCCGCACCCCCGCCTGTGACGCCCGGTAGAGGGCATCGATCACCTGCTCATCCACGAGCGCATTCATCTTGAGGCGGATTCGCCCGTTGCCGCGTTCATGGTGCGCGGCGATCTCGCGCTCGACGCGTTCGATGATGCCGGCGCGAATTCCGTGCGGCGCCACCAGCAGATTGCGGTAGGAGACCTTACGTGAATAGCCGGTAAGCGAATTGAACAAGTCGGTGAGGTCCGCCCCAATATCGGGATTCGCCGTCAGCAGGCCGACGTCCTCATAGAGCCGGGCGGTCTTGCTGTTGTAGTTGCCGGTTCCGATGTGGCAGTACCGCCGGATCGCAGAACCTTCGCGGCGCACCACCAAGCAGGTCTTGCAGTGCGTCTTGAGGCCGACAAGCCCGTAGACCACATGCACGCCCGCTTGCTCGAGTGCGCGCGCCCAACGGATGTTGGCCTGTTCGTCGAAGCGCGCCTTGATCTCAACGAGTGCCACAGCCTGCTTTCCGGCCTCGGCCGCTTCGATCAAAGCCCGAACGATCGGCGAATCACCGGAGGTGCGGTACAGCGTTTGTTTGATCGCCAGCACGTTGGGATCCGCCGCGGCCTGCTGAATGAAGCGCTGCACGCTGGTGGAGAACGAGTCGTAGGGGTGATGCACCAGGACGTCGCCCTCGCGCAGCGTCGCAAAGATGCTCTTGGGAGATTCGCGGTCGGCGAAGGCGGGGTGGGTATCCGGGACGAACGCCGCGTCCTTGAGCGCCGGCCGATCCAGGTCGTAGACCTGCCACAGCGACGAAAGGTCGAGCAGGCCGGGGACTTCGATGACGTCACCGGGATGCACGTCGAGTTCGCGCAGCAACAGTTCCAGCATGCCCTCGGTCATGTCGTCGGCGATCTCGAGCCGCACCGGCGGGCCGAACCGCCGGCGCGCCAATTCCCGTTCCAGCGCCTGCAGCAGATCCTCGTCGCGGTCTTCTTCGACTTCCATGTCCGCGTTGCGGGTGATGCGGAATGCGTGATGCTCCACGATTTCCATGCCCGGGAAGAGAAGAGGAAGGAAAGCCGCGATCAGTTCTTCCATCGGCAGGTAGCGCACGATGGTCCGCCCCGAGCCGTCGGCGCTGTTGATGGCGGCGAGTTCGACGAAGCGATCGACGTTGTTGGGCACCTTGACTCGAGCGAAGTGCTGGCCACCGTCCTCGGTCTGACGCACCATGACCGCCAGGTTCAGGCTCAGCCCGCTGACGAACGGGAACGGGTGCGCGGGATCGACGGCCAGTGGCGTCAGAACGGGGAAGACCTGTTCGGTGAAATAGCTCGACAATTCGTCGCGCTCGGCCGGATCGAGATCGGCCCACGTGACGATGTGGATGCCTTCCTCGGCGAGCGCCGGCCGCACCGAATCGAGGAACACCCGCGCGTGCCGGGTGGCGATCCGCTGAGTCTGTTCCCCGATGAGGGCAAGCTGCTTGCGCGGCGTCAAACCGTCGGCGGAGCGGACGGACAATCCCATCTCGTCACGGCGTTTGAGGCCGGCGACGCGCACCATATAGAACTCGTCGAGGTTGGAAGCGAAGATCGCCAGGAACTTCGCGCGTTCCAGCAGCGGCAACGAGCTGTCGTCGGCCAGCGCCAACACGCGGGCGTTGAAGTCCAGCCAGCTCAGTTCCCGGTTGAGGTAACGGTCCTCCGGCAGATCGGTCAGCGCGGCCTGGGTCGCAGCCGGTGGTGCTGCCACGGCCGAGTCGCCTGAATGCCACAAATTCTCGTCGGGTCGCGCCTCAGCTTCGATTTCGGTCACCCTGCGATCATTGCTCATCACGCGCGGGTGCTGCTAGCGCTCGGGGGACATCCATTCGCCGTTGGGATGACGTTCACCCACCGGACAGCTTGCCCGCGGTGATCGACATCAGTGAATCGCGATGGCCCGGGCGGTCGCCGGCCCCACCCCGAGGCGGCGCGCGGCGGCGAGGTCGGTGGGAGTATCGACATCGCACCGCAGGCCGGGCCAGGCGCCGGTCAGCTCGATCGCGCCCGAACTGCGGTGCCGCGCCGAGGAATCGGATCCGAACCGCGGTTCGAGCGGGTTCCCGAACGCGAACAGCGCCGCGGTGCCCGTCGCCAGCCGGTCGGCGACGAAGCTGCGCCGGTGCTGGCGTGCCGCGGTGATCGCCTCGTTTAGCTCCTGAGGCTGCAGCGCGGGCAAATCGCCTTGCAGCGCAACGACATTGGCGAAGGAACCACCCACCGCGCGTTCCGCGGTGGCGATGGCGTTGTTCAGCGGATCGGGGTGACCCTCGGGCGTCGGGTCGGTCAGCACGTCGGCTCCCAGCTCGGCGGCCGCGGCGGCCGCGGCGTCGTCAGGCGTGATCACGGTGATCGAACCCAGCGACCGGACACGTCCGGCGGCGGTCAGGGTGTCCATCAACATCGCGAGTACCACGCTTTCCCGGGTGCGCGCCGAGAAGACCGGAGCCAGCCTGGTCTTGGCCGCGGCCAACCTCTTGACGGCGATGATCAGCGCCACATCGCCTCCGCCGTCGGCCGCACCGTCGGCTCGTATGCCGCTCATGCAATGTCATCCTGCCAGCGAGGCCGCGCCGATCGCGCGCGAGCCAGGGCGATCGCGCCGTGCGCCCCGAACACGCTGGCTCGCGTGACGCCCGGTCCGTCGCTGATCTAGGGTGTAGCGGCTGCACGCGCCGCGTGAGCGACACCGACCACGGAGGGGGTGGTACATGACCAGCACGTCATCGGGTGCCGTCACGGTCATGGGTGCCGGCGCGTGGGGCACGGCGCTGGCCAAGGTGCTGGTCGACGCGGGCGGGCCGGACACGGCCGTCACGCTGTGGGCCCGCAGGCCCGAGCTCGCCGAGCGCATCAACTCCACCCGATACAACCCCGACTACCTGCCCGGCACGCTGCTGCCGCCGGGCATCCGCGCCACCGCCGACGCCGCCGATGCCCTGCGCGACGCGTCAACGGTGCTGCTGGGCGTGCCGGCGCAGACGATGCGCGGCAACCTCGAGCGCTGGGCGCCGCTGCTTCGCGCGCGCGCGACCCTGGTCAGCCTGGCCAAGGGCATCGAGCTGGGCACCTTGATGCGGATGAGTCAGGTCATCGTCTCGGTCACGGGTGTCGACCCGTCTCAGGTCGCGGTGATCTCGGGCCCGAACCTGGCCAGCGAGATCGCCGAATGCCAGCCCGCCGCCACCGTGGTCGCGTGCAGCGACTCGGGCCGGGCCGTCGCCCTGCAGCGCATGCTGAACAGCGGATACTTCCGGCCCTACACCAACAGCGACGTGGTCGGCACCGAGATCGGCGGGGCCTGCAAGAACATCATCGCCCTGGCTTGCGGGATGGCGGTCGGTGTCGGGCTGGGCGAGAACACCACGGCGGCGATCATCACCCGCGGCCTCGCCGAGATCATGCGACTGGGCATCGCGCTCGGCGCCAAGGCTGCGACGCTGGCCGGGCTGGCCGGGGTGGGAGATTTGGTGGCCACCTGCAGCTCGCCGCATTCGCGCAACCGGTCCCTGGGCGAACGGCTGGGCCGGGGAGCGACCATTCAGTCGGTGCTGGCCCGCACGCCCGACGGCGGCGACGGGCACGTCGTCGAGGGCGTGACGTCCTGCGAGTCGGTGCTTGCGCTGGCCGCCAGCTACGACGTCGAAATGCCCCTCACCGACGCCGTGCACCGGGTCTGTCACAAGGGGCTGTCGGTCGACGAGGCGATAGCCCTGCTCCTGGGCCGCAGCACCAAGCCCGAGTGACCGGCGCCTATACGTGAAAAGGCCAGGCGAAGGCCCGCCACCCGACCGGACCGGGTGCCACCCGGTAGCCTCTTGAGATTGTGAATGCCAGCAAACCGTCGGCGCCGCACCCCAGCTCACGGGGCGGCGATCGGGTGCGCGTCGCCGTCGTTTTCGGCGGGCGCAGCAACGAGCACGCCATCTCGTGCGTCTCGGCGGGCAGTATTCTGCGCAACCTGGACGCGGAGCGGTTCGACGTGGTGTCGATCGGCATCACTCCGGAGGGTTCGTGGGTGCTCACCGACGGCGACCCGGCCGCGCTGGCGATCACCGACCGGCGGCTGCCCGAAGTGACCGCCGATTCGGGAACCGAACTGGCGCTGCCGGCCGACCCGCGGCGCAGCGGCCAGTTGGTGTCTCTCGCGCCCGGGGCCAGTGAGGTCCTGGCGTCGGTCGACGTGGTTTTTCCGGTGCTGCACGGGCCCTACGGGGAGGACGGCACGATTCAGGGTCTGCTGGAACTCGCCGGTGTGCCCTATGTGGGGGCGGGCGTGCTGGCCAGCGCGGCCGGCATGGACAAGGAGTTCACCAAGAAACTGTTCGCCGCCGAAGGGCTGCCGGTCGGCGACTACGCGGTGCTGCGCCCGTCGCGCTCGAGGCTGCGGCCCGAGGAGTGCGAGCGGCTGGCCCTGCCGGTGTTCGTCAAACCCGCGCGGGGCGGCTCATCGATCGGCGTAAGCCGGGTATCGAGCTGGGATGAGCTGGACGCCGCCGTCGCCACCGCGCGCCGGCATGACCCGAAAGTCATTGTTGAGGCGGCGATCGTCGGCCGTGAGCTGGAGTGCGGCGTGCTCGAAATGCCCGACGGCACAGTGAAAGCCAGCACGGTGGGCGAGATCCGGGTGGCCGGCGTGCGCGGGCGTGAGGATTCGTTCTACGACTTTTCCACCAAATACCTCGATGACGCAGCCGAGTTGGATGTGCCGGCCAAGGTGGACGACGAAATCGCCAATGCTGTACGCGAATTGGCGGTCCGGGCATTCAAGGCCATCGACTGCCAAGGGCTGGCCCGGGTGGACTTCTTTCTGACCGAGGCCGGGCCGGTGCTCAACGAGATCAACACGATGCCGGGATTCACCACGATCTCGATGTACCCGCGGATGTGGGCGGCCACCGGCGTGGATTACGCGACCTTGCTGGCGACGATGGTCGAGACCGCGTTGGCCCGCGGTGTGGGCCTACGTTAGTGGTGATCGCAAGCGCGGCGTAGCCGGGCGCGGCGGGTCGCCGGACCGCTAACGAGGCCGGCCGGGGTCGATGGGTGCGGGCGGGATGCTGTGGTCGATCGCTTCGGACAGCTGCTGAATCGGCGTCGGGCCCGACCCGGTCGGCAGGGTGAGCGCCACGTACACCGGGCGGTCCACCGTGTACCAGGTGGATCTGCCCGCGTCACCGGCGGATTGCTGTTCGGAACGCACCTGGAACCACTGCACCCGATCGACGACCTGGATCGGCGAGCCGAGGACGAACTCGGCCGGGCGGTCCAGCCCGCAGCGCAGTACCACCGGGTCACTGTCCGGCCCGGTCCGCCAGGCGGCGGCGCCGTGCGGTGCCGGCTGCTCGATCGGCGCGCGCTGGTAGTCCCCGAGCCGCTGCGGCAGCGCGCCCATCAGCGCACGGCATCCGGCGCCGTCGGCCTGCGGCGCCGGGACCTCGGGAACCGCGACCGAGTGCGGGTGCGCGGCGCGGGTTGCCGCGATGACCAGGATCACGCCGATCGTCGCGACGGCCAGCGCGATCGCGACGATGATCAGTACCCGCGGCGGTCCGCCATCGGCGTCCGATTCGGTAGCCACGGCCACGCACCTCCTTTCTCCGCTAACCACTATCGCTCTCATTTACCCGGGTGCCAATTTTTTCCCGGGCCGAAAAGGGCTCGCTCCGCCGCGGGGTTCTACACTGGCGCGGTCCGTTCCGCGGGCGTGAACCTATCGTGGCCTGCCGGGGGCGTACCGCGCCGTCCCGTGGTCCGCACCGGACCACGCCGCGCCGAAGGAGGTGGCGTGCAAGACGAATCGGGTGAGACGCCGTCGCTGGGGCAACTCGGTGAGTTCGCCGTGATCGATCGCCTGGTGCGGGGTCGCGAGCAGCCTCCCGCCGTCGTGCTCGGGCCGGGCGACGACGCCGCCCTGGTGTCGACCGGCGACGGCCGCGCCCTGGTGTCGACCGACATGCTCGTGCAGGATCGGCACTTCCGGCTGGACTGGTCGACGCCGCACGACGTCGGTCGCAAGGCGATCGCCCAGAACGCCGCGGATGTCGAGGCGATGGGCGGGCGGCCCACGGCTTTCGTGGTTGCCTTTGGTGCGCCCGAGGATACGCCGGCGCAGGCGGTGGACGCGCTGGTCGACGGGATGTGGGACGAGGCGCACCGGGTCGGCGCCGGCATCGCCGGCGGTGACCTGGTCCACTGCCCGCAGTGGGTCATCTCGGTGACGGTGCTGGGCGACCTGGACGGGCGCGCACCGGTGCGGCGATCGGGCGCGAAGCCCGGCGGGCTGATCGCCGTCGCCGGGGAGCTGGGTCGCTCGGCAGCCGGTTTTTCTCTGTGGCGCAACGGGATTCCCGGCTTCGATGAGCTGCGGCGCCGGCATGTGGTGCCGGAGCCGCCCTATGGTCAGGGTGCGGTCGCCGCAGCCGCGGGTGCGCAGGCGATGATCGATGTCTCCGACGGCCTGATCGCCGACCTGCGCCATGTCGCCGAGGCGTCCGGGGTGGGCATGGATCTGTCCGCGGCGGCGCTGGGCGCGGACCGCGATGCGCTTGCCGGGGCCGCGGCCGCCGTCGGCGCCGATCCCTGGCCGTGGGTGCTGGGGGGTGGGGAGGACCACGCCCTGGTGGCGTGTTTCGCCGGTCCCGCGCCGCCCGGTTGGCGCATCATCGGGCGGGTTCTCGACGGGCCGGCCCGGGTGCTCGTCGACGATCGGGAGTGGAGCGGCTACGCGGGCTGGCAGTCGTATTAGGGTGACGCAGTGACCGTTTACGCGATCGCGAAGAGCCGATGATGACCGCGCGTCCGTTGGTTGAACTGGTCGAGCCGGGTTGGGCGAGTGCGCTGCAGCCGGTGGCCGGCCAGGTGGCAGAGATGGGGCAGTTCCTGCGCGACGAGATCGCGGCCGGGCGTCGGTATTTGCCGGCCGGGCCGAACGTGTTGCGCGCCTTCTCCTATCCCTTCGACGACGTCAGGGTGCTGATCGTCGGGCAGGACCCGTACCCGACGCCCGGACACGCTGTGGGCCTGAGTTTTTCGGTGGCGCCCGAGGTCCAGCCGCTGCCGCGCAGCCTGGCCAACATCTTCCAGGAGTACGCCGCGGACCTGGGTCATCCGCAGCCCTCGTGCGGCGACCTGACGCCCTGGGCGCAGCGCGGCGTGCTGTTGCTGAACAGGGTGCTCACGGTGCGCCCCAGTAATCCCGCCTCGCATCGCGGCAAAGGCTGGGAGGCGGTGACCGAGTGCGCCATCCGGGCGTTGACCCAGCGATCGCGTCCCCTGGTGGCGATCCTGTGGGGCCGTGACGCCTCGACGCTCAAACCGATTCTCGCCCAAGGGAATTGCGTCGCCATCGAGTCGCCGCACCCCTCGCCGCTGTCGGCGTCGCGCGGATTCTTCGGTTCGCGTCCGTTCAGCCGCGCCAACGAACTGCTGGCCGGAATGGGGGCCGACGCGATCGATTGGCGCCTGCCGTGACCGAGATGATGACCGCGCTGCGGGCGCACCGGCGGGGCGGCCCGGAGCAGCTGGTGCTCGAACGGGCCCCGCGGCCGGTGCCGGCCGCGGGCGAGGTCTTGGTGGCCGTGCACGCGGCCGGGATCACCTTCGACGAGCTGACGTGGGAGGAGACCTGGACCCGCGACGGTGCCAGCCGCGTCCCGGTGATTCCGTCACACGAGGTATCGGGTGTGGTCACAGCGGTTGCCGGCGACGTCACGGATTTCGCGCCCGGCGCCGAGGTGTACGGGTTGATCGGCTTCGACCGCGACGGCGCGGCGGCCGATTTCGTCGCGGTACCGGCGGCCGACCTGGCGACCAAGCCCTCGACCGTTTCGCACGCCGCCGCCGCCGCGCTGCCGCTGGCCGGCCTGACCGCCCTGCAGGCCCTGGTTGACCACGCCGCCGTGCAACCGGGTGAGACCGTGCTGGTGCACGGGGGTGCCGGGGGAGTGGGCCTGTTGACGGTTCAGCTGGCCGCGCTGCTGGGTGCCCAGGTGACCGCCACGGTGCGCAACGACACCACCAACCTTCTTCGTGGGTGCGGCGCGCAGCGGGTGATCGACGTGCGCACCGAGGCGTTCGACGAAACAGGTGCCGGCTACGACGTCGTCATCGACACGGTCGGCGGCCAGACGCTGGAACGCTCCTATGGCGTGCTGCGCCGCGGCGGCCGCCTTGTCACCCTGTCGGCACCGCCTCCCGCGGGCAGGGCCGACGAGTTCGGGGTCAGCGCAACCTTCTTCATCGTCACGCCGAACCGGGATCAGCTTGACGAACTTGCCGCGTTGGTCGACAGCGACCGGTTGCACGTCGCGATCGCCCAGACATTCGCGCTCGACGAGGGTCGGGAAGCGTTCGAAAGCCGGGAGAGCGGCAGGCGCGCCGGCAAGACGGTCCTCATCGTGCGGGACTGACCGGGCTTACCGCCTTCGGGACGTAAACCTGGCACACGCGCCGCGGCGTGTTGTGTGCGTCGGTTACGTGTCGCGGCAACCGACGTCACGACGCCGGGAAATTGACGTCCTTCGTGACGGCCTTCCACTCTTCGATCGACGCCGACATCGCAGCGATCTTGTCCCGCATGGCCTTCAGCACGTCCCGACCCAGCAGCAGTCGCAGCGGCGGTTCCTCGAGCGTGGTCACCATGAGCACCGCTTCGGCGACCTTGCGCGGGTCGCCGGGCAGGTGATCGGCGAATTGCTTGATCAGGTCCTTGCGCGCCGCCACGTCGGCGTAGTCGGCGATCGGGCTGCCCGATTCCTTCATTGACCGCGTCGCCCAGTCGGTGCGGAAGGCGCCAGGCTCGACCGCGGTCACCTTGATGCCCAGCGGGCGCACTTCGGCGGCCAGCGCTTCGGTCACCGCCTCCAGCGCGAACTTGGTCGACGAGTAATAGGCATTGGGCGGGTTGGCCACCAGACCGGTCATCGACGAAATGTTGATGATGTGCCCCGACCCGCGTGCGCGCATGGCCGGCAGCACCGCCTTGATCATATCGACCGCACCGAAATAGTTGACGTCGAACAACTTTCGCACCTCGGCGTCCTCGCCCTCTTCGACCGAGGACAGGTAACCATGACCGGCGTTGTTCACCAGGACGTCGATGCCGCCGAATGCATCGTCGGCCGCGGCCACCGCGGCCGCGATCTGGGCGGAGTCGGTCACGTCGAGGGCGACAGGCACGGCCCGATCCCCGAATTCGTCGGCGATATCGGTGACCGCCTCGGCCCGCCGGGCGGTCACCACCACGCTGTGGCCGGCTTCCAGTGCGGCGCGCGCGATCTCGCGACCAAAGCCCGTGGAGCATCCCGTGATCAGCCAGCGCGACATCGTCAGATCGTCCCTTCCGGCAGGCGGCGCAGATAGGCCGTGCGCCGCTCGGCCAGCTCGGTCGCGCGCTGCTGTGAGCTGACCCGCGGCAGGTGCGCCACCTCCGCGTCGAGCTGGTCCAGCTTGACCACCCTTCCGTGCGCCCCAAGGTCTTCCCGCGGACCGCCCTCGCCGAATTCCGCCATGCGCAGGGTCAAAATGGCCTCCCGCAAGCCGTCGGAGTCGATCCAGTTCGCCACCCTGGGATCGACGGGCGAGATCACGTAGGTGTAGGTGCCGTCCTCGTTGGCCACCGATTGCGCCTTGTTGAGGCTGCCGGTTCGGTCGACCAGATCGAGCGTGGTGCCCCAGATGTTGCTCAGCGGCACCGTGAAGTATTCGGCGCCACCGTCATTCAGGTCGACGACGAACGCCTCGTCGGGGGCGAGGTCGAACCGCCCCATGACGTAGACCTGGTTGCGCATCGCGCCGACCTTATCGGCCGACCAGGCTAGGTTGAATTGGTTGGCGGGCATTTTGTACACGCCGTGACTGAGCTTGCCGGTGAAGTTGGCGAAGTAGTCCATCATCGCCGCGGTCGCCTCGGCCTGCTCGTCGAGCGTGCGCGCCGGGGTGGCCGCCGGGCCGCCAAGCCGTTGCACCTCAATGTAATTGGGGTCGTCGCGGCCCCAGTCCAGTAGCACGTCACGGATGTAGAATTCGTGGGCCTCCGGCGAGGTTTGCACGTGGTTTTCCCGCCCGCTGGCCGGGTCGGCGTCGACGGTGATGGTGTAGCTACCGTCGGAATCGACCCGCATGGTGCGGCCGTTGAGCACATTGACCGTGCCCATGTTCGCATCCCACAGCGTGAAGTAGTTCTCGGTCATGCGGTGTTCGCCCACCCGGCCGTGGATCTCGTACCGTTCCTCGCCGGAGATCGGGATCACCCTGTACACGCTGTCGGGATTGTCGATGCCCCAACGTGATCCGGGGATCCGTCGGCCGTCCACCGGGTGGGCCAGCCGGGTGATGCAGCTGACCTTGGGCCGGAGCTTGTCCTGATTCGACGACCACACCGCCGCCGAGAACATCACCTCGGCGAACGCGTCGTCGAACCGCTCCCGCATCGCGTCGGACGCCTTGGCGCGACCGAGCCACGTCTCGGCGACCGTGCGGCAGGCGGCCTTGACGGTGGGGTGTTCGATCAGGTCGAGGGCCGCCAGCTCCTGTTCGTGCTGGGACGCCGTCGCGACCGGGTTATCAGGCATGCGCTGTTCCTCCCATGTGCTGTCCGAAACGCTTGTTGTACAACGTGAATCGCTCGTCGACCTGCTCGGCGCGCAGGCCGAAATCCGCCAGCCCGTAGGGCGGGCGCGCCACCTCGCGGTTACGGTGCGCCAGCCAGCGCCGCATCGCCTCCTCGGCCTGCGCGGTCAGCGGTATCCCGATGGCGTCGTAGACGCGGGCGACCTGGCCGATCGGGTCGGCCACCGCCTCGTCGAACCCAATGTCGGTGACCCGGGCACCGTCATCGGGCCAGCGGTCGCGGATCGTCATCGCCCGATCGTTGGTCCAGCCCATCCGCTCCAGCCATTGCGCACCGACCCGGTGCGCATCGACGGTGTCGGCATGCATCGCATGCAGGGTCGCGTTCAGGCTGGCCCCCGATGCGATCGTGGTGCGGGGGTCACGATGCATGTGCACGAGGTGCAGATCGGGAAACTCTGCCCGCAGGAGATCCAAATACCCAAGGTGCGCAGGCGATTTGAGCACCCATCGCCGAGGCTGCCTGCCCGGCTCGAGCAGGCTTTGCCGTTTCTGCCACTGCAGGAACTGCAGCATGCGGTGCAGATAGCGGTAGGCGGGGGAGAAGTCCTGGTCGTCGAGCCAGGACCGGTACCGCGGCAGATGCGCGCCCGACTCGGGGACATGCGACAGGAACGCGTCGGCCAGGAAGACGATCTCCTCCTCGGCTTCGGTGGCGTACATCGGGTGGATCGAGAACAATTCCGGCGCCAGTTCGCGGGATTTCGCTTCGCGGGCTTGGCTGATCGCGATCCGGGGATCCACCCCGCCGAACCGATGGTCGAGCCGCGGCGCGACCTCCACGACCTCCCAGCCGTACGCGCAGACGAAGCGCGGGTCGGTGGCCAGCAGCCGCTGCAGCAGCGTGGTGCCGCTGCGCATCATCCCGACGACGACGATCGGCGCGGCCACCCGATCGTCGAGAATCTCCGGATGGCGGGCGATCCACTCCTGCGCGCGCAGCCGCATCCGCAGGCTGTGCACGATGCCCGACCGCAGGATGTGCACGCCGATGGCGTTGAGATCGGCGCGCGCATAGTCGTCCAGCAAGACATCCAGCGGCGCGTCGAATTCGCCGGAGCCCCAATCGGTGAGCGCCTCCTTGCGCTGGGCGTCGGCCTTGACGGCGGCCGGGTCGAACGGGCTCGGGGCTGCCACGCGCTCAGAACTTCAGATGCTGGCTGACGTCGCCGACCTGGTCGACGAACATGGTGCGGCTGTCGAAGCACCAGGCGCCGTCCACCCGGTGAAAGGTGTCCTTGTAGTGCCCGGTCACGATGAGCTGCAGCGGCAGGTCGGCGGTGGCCTGCGTTACGCAGTAATAGGACGTGCTCTGCGCGGTCCCGGCCACCTCGTCGATGTAGAGCTGCACGTTGGTCGTGTTGTGTTTGGTCTTCGGGGTGCCGTCGTCGTAGATCCGCGTGGCCATCTCATACATATCCCGCACCCGGGCGGCACCGGCGAACACCGTCTCCGGCGGGCCGTCCTCCATCCCGCAGATGCGGCCGTGCTCGAAGAGCCGGGCCACCCCGTCCAGGTCGCCGCCGTCGAGCAGCTGTGCATAGGTGTAGATGAGGTTGGTGATCTCGGTGGCGCTGTCACTCATGTCGAACCGCCTCGGGAGTCTTCCGCTCTGTTCCGCCATGTTGGCAGAACCGGTCCAATTTACATAGAACCGACGATTACTCTTGATCGCCGTGACCCTACCGTGGACGCCGAGCCGGCTCGGCAACCTCACCGGCAAGCGTGTGATCGTGACGGGAGCGACCAACGGCGTCGGGCTCGGCACCTCGCGGGCGCTCGCCAAAGCCGGCGCGCACGTGATCCTGGCCGTGCGCAACACCGAACTCGGCGAGCAACGCGCCGCCGAAATCGGCGGCTCGACCGGCGTGGTCAAGCTCGACCTCGCCGACCTGTCGTCGGTGGGCGCCTTCGCGGCCCTGATCAACGAGCCGGTGGACATCTTGATCAACAACGCCGGCGCCCTGACCGACCGGCGCACCGAGACCGTCGACGGCTTCGAGATGACGCTGGGCACCAACCTGCTCGGGCCGTTCGCCCTGACCAACCTGCTGCTGGCGAAGGTGCGCTCGCAGATCGTCAACGTCGGCTCTGACGCGCACCGGTCGGCGACCCTGCGGCTCGACGACCTGCACCTGCGCCAGCACAAGTGGACCCGGTTGGGCGCCTACGCGCAGTCGAAGCTCGCAGTCATGCTGTGGGGGCTGGAGCTGGACCGCAGGCTGCGCGCGGCCGGATCGCCGATCGTCACGCAGCTCACCCACCCGGGCTGGGTGGCCTCGAACCTGTCGAACCTGGGTGACTCACCGCTGATGTCGCTGGCCCACAAGGGGGTCAAAGCGGTGGCCGACCGGCTGGCCAACGACATCGACGAGGGCGCGGCGCCCACGCTCTACTGCATCAGCGAGCCGATTCCGCCGGGCAGCTACGTCGGGGTCAGCGGCAGGTTCGGGCTGCGCGGCGGCCCGGTGCTCATCGGCCGTACGCCGCTCGCCTGCGATTACGACACGGCCGCGCGGCTGGTGGCCTTCGCCGAACACGAGACCGGCACGAAATTGGAGGTGTAGTCATGGGCGAATTCGACAACATGGTCGCCGTCATCACCGGCGCCGCGCGCGGCCAGGGCCGCAGCCACGCCGTGGCGCTGGCCGAGCGGGGCGCCGACATCATCGCCGTCGACATCTGCGCCGATCTCGAGGCGATCCCCTACGCGTTGGGGACCAAGGCCGATCTCGAGGAGACCGTGCGGCTGGTCGAAGCCGCGGGTCGCAAGGCCGTGCCCGTTGTCGCCGACGTGCGCGACCTGGCACAGCTGGAGGCCGGGGTGCAGGGCGCGATCGACGCTATCGGCGAGGTGGACATCGTCATCGCCAACGCGGGAGTGGTCGCAATCGGTGACACCGACGCCCATTCCGAGCCGGTGTTCAACTCGATCGTGGACACGAATCTGAAGGGGGTCTGGCACACGCTGCTCGCGACGGTGCCCTCGATCATCCGCAAGGGACGGGGCGGCTCGATCGTGATGATCAGCTCGTCACAGGGTTTGACCGGCCGGGGCGGCGACGGCAGTTCCGCGATGTTCGCCTACGCCGCATCCAAGCACGGCGTGGTGGGGTTGATGCGCTCGGCCGCTAATGCCTATGCGCCGCACAAGATTCGGGTTAACTCGATCCACCCGGCCGGTGTCATGACGCCGATGATCCTCAACGACTTCGTCGTCAACCGGATGCTGGAGAACCCAAATCCTGCCGTCTCCCAGATGCTGCTGCCGGACGTGCCGCTAGTCGAACCGCAGGACGTGACGGAGGCGGTGCTGTGGCTGGCCGGCCCGAAAGCCCGCTATGTGACGGGCGTGTCGGTGCCTGTCGATGCCGGGCACATCGTGATGTAGCTGCGGCCCCTAGCCGCGGACGACCTTGCCGGCCTTGATGCAGGACGTGCAGACGTTCAGCCGCTGCTTGTTGCCGCCCGGGCGGGTGATGACGTGCACGGTCTGGACGTTGGGGTCCCACCGGCGGCTGGTGCGGCGGTGGGAGTGCGACACCGACTTACCGAAGCCGGGTCCTTTCCCGCAGATGTCGCACACAGCGGCCATTGTTCAAGCTCCTCAAATCTCGGGGGTCCGGCAATCCGGCCGGGACAGCCCAGGTTCACCCGGGCCCAACCAGAATACCGACTGTCGTGGTAACCACCAAAACCGTCGACGGTCGACCCTGCGGTCCGCCGGGCGGATTGTGCGCCAGCACCCCCTGGGCCACGAACATGCAGTCGCTCACAGTACCGCCGCGAACCCGGGTTACCTGCGCGCCCGGCCGCTAGGATGGCGGCGCCGCCGATGTTCGGCGCGGTCGCTGCCTTTGTCGGCACTTTGACCCCGCGCCGGGCTGGCTGAAGGCCGTTTCCCGGCGGCGCCGGCCTGCGCGGAGTTGCGGATGAGGCTGGGAAGCAACATCGGCAGGCTTGAGGGGAGTGCGCGGGGTGGATGCGCGCGCCGAAGACACCGCCGGGTGTACCCGCGTCGACGATCGACAGGGCGCTCGGGCGGGGATACGACGGTTGGTCTCGCGGGTGCGCCGCGTCGCGGTGACCTATCTGGTGGTGACGGCGCTGGGCGGCGTCGCGATTGGCAGTACCTCGGGTAACAGCCCGACGGGCCAGGGCGGGCTGGGCCCGAAGGCGTCGTGGCCCGGCCAAGCCGGTGCCGCGGCCTCGTGGTGGCAGCCCGGCGGTCCTCCTGCCGCGATGCCCGAGGCCGCCGCCGTCCGGCCCGGGATCCAGCTGCTTCAGGTGGCCTTCGATGGTCGGGGAGCGTGGCCGGATGGACCGGAAGCGACCCGCGGCTACCTCGAGGAGGCGCTGACGCGGATAGGGATCACCGCCGCGCCGGCCCGTGGCCGTTGGATCCAGGGGATGATGACCATCGCCGATCACGAGACCCAGTTCCACTCGGACGCGATCAACCTCTCAGACAGCAACGCTTACGGGCCATCCCAGCTCGACGGCGGCCCGCTGCACGCGACGCGGGGCCCATGGCAGATGATGCCGGATACGTTCGCGGCGTTTCACCAGGCGGGGACGTCGAACTCGGCATGGGATCCGGTGGCGGCGGCCTGCGCGTCGATCAACTACCAGATGAGCCGCTATGGGGTGAGCCGCGACGGCAGCAATCAGCGCATGCTCGTGGGGCAGGCCAATCCCGGTATCCGGCAGGGCTATTAAGCACTCCCACGGTTTATTCTTGCGGGGGTGAATGGCGTCGAGGACTACCTCGATCAGATGGATCTGATGCTCGCTGCTCAATCATTCTCAACGGCGCGGAGCAACTGAACGCAGCGGCTCCGTCGCCCGGCTACGCTGGCGCCCACCGCGGGACTGGTGCGGAGGAGGTGGGTCACCCTGGGCATTGTCGATGCGTCGCAGGAACGTCTCCTGGACGCGATCACCCTGCGCGACTGGGCGCACACCGCCGTCAGCGACCTGATCACGCACATCGACGAGATCAACCGGCTCAACGTCTTCCCCGTCGCCGACTCCGATACCGGCGCCAACATGCTGTTCACCATGCGTTCGGCGCTGGCCGAGGCCAATCTGGTCGCCGGCGCCGAGGGCGGCTCACCCTGCTGCGCCCGCGCCGCCGCCGCGCTGTCGGCGGGCGCGCTGAACGGCGCCCGCGGGAATTCCGGGGTGATCCTGTCGCAGATCCTGCGCGGCGTCGCCGACGTCACCGCGGCCGCGGCCGCCGACGCGGGCGGTGAGCTGCCCCACATCGACGCCGTCATCCTGGGCGCCGCGCTGCACCGCGGCGTGGAGCTGGTCATCAGCTCGATGGGGGGTGCGGAGATCCCCGGGACCATCGTCTCGGTGCTGCGGGCGGCCGCGAACGCCGTTGCGCAGTGCGCCCGGGCCGGGGACGGGCTGGTGCCGGCGGTCATCGCCGCCGGTGACGCCGCAGTGGTCGCGCTGGAAAAGACCCCCGAGCAACTCGACGTGCTGGCCGACGCCGGCGCGGTGGACGCCGGCGGACGCGGCCTGCTGGTCCTGCTGGACGCGTTGCGCTCCACCATCGCCGGGCCCGCGCCGGCCCGCGCGGTGTACGAGCTGTCGCCGCAGGCGCCGCAGCCGGATGCGTCCACGCCGCGTCCGGCGCCCCAATTCGAGGTGATGTACCGGCTGGACGACTGCGAGCCCCCGGCGGCGGACGCGCTGCGGGACCGGCTGGGGGAGCTGGGCGATTCGGTGGGCATCGCCTCCGCGCCCTCGTCCACGCGGCACACGTACTCGGTCCACGTGCATACCGACGACGCCGGCGCCGCCGTGGAGGCCGGGCTGGCGGCCGGGCGGCTCAGCCGGATCGTCATCTCGGCGTTGAGCTCCGGCACCCCCGGGCTGCCCGCCGGCGGCTGGACGCGGGAGCGCGCGGTGCTGGCGGTGGTCGACGGCGACGGCGCCGCCGATTTGTTCGCCGGCGAGGGCGCCTGCGTGCTGCAGCGCGACCCGGCCGCGCACGATGCCGCCACCAACATCAGCGCGCACCAGCTGATGCGGGCCGTCGTCGACACCGGGGCCGCCCAGGTCATGCTGCTGCCCAACGGCTATGTGGCGGCCGAGGAGCTGGTGGCCGGCTGCACCGCCGCCATCGGCTGGGGGATCGACGTCGTGCCGATCCCGACGGGGTCGATGGTGCAGGGGCTGGCCGCGCTGGCCGTGCACGAAACCGACCGGCAGGCGGTGGACGACGGCTACACCATGGCCCGCGCCGCCGGCTCGGCGCGGCACGGCTCGGTGCGCATCGCCACCGAGAGCGCGTTGACCTGGGCGGGTCGCTGCCGCCCCGGCGATGGCCTGGGCATCGCGGGCGACGAGGTGCTGATCGTGGCCGCCGACGCGGTCGGGGCGGCGATCGGTCTGCTCGATCTGCTGCTGGCCTCCGGCGGCGACCTGGTGACGGTGCTGCTGGGCGGCGGCGTCGACACCGACGATGACGCCGGCGCCGTCAGCGACATCCTGGAAGAACACATGCACGATCACCACCCCGGGACCGAACTGGTCACCTACCGCACCGGCCACCACGGCGACACCCTGCTGATCGGGGTCGAGTAGCGATGGTGTCGCTGAGCGACCGGCTGGACTTCGTGGTGGGCGCCAAAGTTGCGGGCCCGCTTGACGAGGTGTTCGGCATCCGGACCGTCGACGACCTGTTGCGGCACTACCCGCGCAGCTACACCGAGGGGGCGAGCCGCTGGGGCGCCGACGACGAACGGCCGCCGGCCGGTGAGCACGTCACGATCATCGACACGATCGCCGAGACCGAGACGTTTCCGATGAAGAAGACCCCGAACAAGGTGTGTCACCGCATCACCCTCGGCTCGGGCCGCAGCAAGGTGACCGCCACCTTCTTCAACGCGAACTACCTGAAAAAGGACCTGACAAAAGGCGCCAAGGTAATGCTCTCGGGAGAGGTCGGGTTCTTCAGGAACGTCATGCAACTGACGCACCCGGCGTTTTTGCTGCTCGACCGGCAGGACGGGAAGAATCGCGGTACCGCATCGCTGAAGAGCATCGCTGACGTCTCGCACGCCACCACCGGCGAAGACATCGCCGACGCTTACCAACGCCACTTCTTCCCGATCTATCCGGCCAGCGCCAAATTGCAGAGCTGGACCATCTTCGCCTCGGTGCGCCAGGTGCTCGACGTGCTCGACCCGGTGCCGGATCCGCTGCCCGAGGAGCTGCGCGAAAGGTTCGGCCTGGTCTCCGAAGACGAGGCGTTGCGCGACATCCACCTCGCCGAGAGCGAGCCGCGGCGGCAGCGGGCCCGGGAACGTTTGACCTTCGACGAGGCCGTCGGCCTGCAGTGGGCGCTGGTGGCCCGCCGCCACGGCGAACTGTCGGAATCGGGGCCGCCGGCGCCGCCGCGTCCGGACGGTCTGGGCGCGGAACTGTTGGGGCGCTTGCCCTTCGAGCTGACCGCGGGGCAGCGCGAAGTCCTCGGCGTGCTGTCCGACGAGCTCGCGTCGAGCCGCCCGCTGAATCGCCTGCTGCAGGGCGAGGTCGGCTCCGGTAAGACGATCGTCTCGGTGCTGGCCATGCTGCAGATGGTCGACGCCGGATATCAATGCGCCCTGCTTGCCCCAACGGAAGTGCTTGCCGCACAACACCTCCGATCGATTCGCGACGTACTCGGCCCCTTGGCGATGGCGGGGCAGCTCGGTGGTGCCGAAACCGGCACGCGGCTGGCGCTGCTGAGCGGTTCGATGACCGCCGCGCAGAAGAAGCAGATCCGGGCCGAGATCGCCGGCGGTGAGGTCGGCATCGTCGTCGGCACGCACGCGCTGCTGCAGGACGCGGTGGAATTCGGCAACCTGGGCATGGTGGTGGTCGACGAACAACACCGCTTCGGCGTTGAACAGCGAGATCAGTTGCGGGCCAAGGCTCGTCCGGGCGTGACACCGCACCTGCTGGTGATGACGGCCACGCCGATTCCGCGCACCGTCGCGCTCACCGTGTACGGGGACCTGGAAACCTCGACGCTGCGCGAACTTCCGCGCGGACGCCAGCCGATCACCAGCAACGTCATCTTCGTCAAGGACAAGCCGGCGTGGCTGGGCCGGGCCTGGCAGCGCATCATCGAGGAGGTCGCCGCCGGCCGCCAGGCGTACGTGGTGGCGCCGCGCATCGACGAAAGCGACGACCCGGGTGATCAGGAGCAGAACGCCAAGGCGCCCGAAACCGCCCAGGGCCTCTACGCCCGGCTGCGCTCCGGCGAGCTGGCGAACCTGCGGCTGGGCCTGATGCACGGGCGCCTGTCGGCCGAGGAGAAGGACGCCGCCATGGCGGCTTTTCGGGCCGGCGTCCTCGACGTGCTGGTGTGCACCACCGTGATCGAGGTGGGCGTCGACGTCCCCAACGCCACCGTGATGCTGGTGATGGACGCCGACCGGTTCGGGATCAGCCAGTTGCATCAGCTGCGCGGCCGGATCGGCCGCGGCCAGCACCCGAGCCTGTGCCTTTTCGCCAGTTGGTCCGCGCCGAATTCGCCGGCCGGCCGGCGGCTGTGTGCGGTGGCCGAGACGCTGGACGGCTTCGCCCTGGCCGATCTCGACCTCAAGGAGCGGCGGGAAGGAGATGTGTTGGGCCGCAACCAGTCCGGCAAGGCGATCACGCTGAGGCTACTGTCCCTGGCGGAGCATCAGGAGTACATCGAGGCCGCCCGGGACTTCTGCGTCCAGGCCTACGGCGACGACCGGTCGAACCCTGGATTGGCCGTGCTGGCCGCGCGATTCACCGACACGGACCGGATCGAATACTTGGATAAGAGTTGACCGCCGGCGACGATGCAGAGCGAAGCGATGAGTAAGGAGCGGCGCAGTTGAACCGCAAAGCATTGCTCTGGCTGGCCGCGGCGGCCGCGATCGCGTTGCTGGTGGCCTATCAGACGGCTGCGTCCTCGACCGCCCGGCATTCCGCCGAATACGCCGCGCGCGCCGATGTTCCGACGGTGCAGCCCGGCACCGATGTGCTCGGGGGCATCGGCGTCCTACCCCTGCGCATGCACCGCTACGACTACCTGCGGTCGGCGTTCGGCGACGCCTGGGACGACGACAACGACGCGCCCCTGGGGCACAACGGATGCGACACCCGCGACGACATCCTCGATCGCGATCTCGTCGACAAGACCTACGTGTCGGTCAAGAGGTGTCCGGACGCCGTGGCCACCGGCACGCTGCACGACCCGTACACCAACAAGACCATCGCGTTTCAGCGCGGCCCCAAGGTCGGGGAATCCGTCCAGATCGACCACATCGTCCCGCTGGCCTACGCCTGGGACATGGGTGCCTACGGCTGGCCCGCTCCCGAGCGGCGGCGTTTCGCCAACGATCCGGCCAACCTGCTGGCCGTCGACGGGCAGGCGAACCAGGACAAGGGCGATTCGCCGCCGGCGCAATGGATGCCGCCGAACGCGGCGTTCGCGTGTCAGTACGCCATGCAGTTCATCGTCGTGCTACGCGGGTACGCGCTGCCGGTGGACCAGGCGTCGACCGGGGTGCTGCGCCAGGCCGCGGCGACCTGCCCGACGGGCTAGCCGCGGGCTACGAGCCGGTGTAGGTCTCCGGGTCGGGGCGCAGCCGGGTGCCGTCGTTGAGGCCGTTGAGCGCGTCCATGTGCTCGTCGGCCAACTCGAAGTCGAACACGTCCAGGTTGGAGGCGATGTGCTCGGCGTTGGCCGACCGGAAGACGACCGCGTTGCCCAGCTGCAGGTTCCACCGCAGCAGCACCTGCGACGCGGTCTTGCCGTACTCGCCGGCGACCGAGGTCACCGTCGGGTTGTCGTTCAGCTTGCCCAGCGCCAGCGGCGTGTAGGACTGGGTGAGGACGTTGTGCTCGGCGTTGGTCTTGCGCAGCGCTTCCTGGTTGAGCAGCGGGTGCAGCTCGATCTGGTTGACCGCCGGGGTGACGAAGGTCAGGTCGATGACCGTCGTCAGGTACTCGTCGGTGAAGTTGGAGACGCCGATCGAGCGCGCTTGACCTTCCGCGCGGGACTGGATCATGCCGCCGAAGGAGTTCACGTAGGTGCCCAGCGACGGGGCCGGCCAGTGGATCAGGTAGAGGTCGACGTAGTCCAGGCCGAGGCGCTCCAGGCTGGCGGTGCACGCGTCCATCGCCCCCTTGAAACCCTGGTCGGAGGTGGCCAGCTTGGTGGTGACGAACAGCTCGGCGCGGGGAATGCCGGAGGCGGCGATGGCGCGCCCGACGGCGGCTTCGTTCCCGTAGACCGCGGCGGTGTCGATCAGCCGACAGCCGATCTCCAGCGCCGCCGAAATTGCGCGTTCGGTCTCGTCATCCGACAATTCCGCGACGCCCAGGCCGAGGGCCGGCATCGTGTTCTCGTCGTTGAGAGCGATTGATGGTACGGCGGAGCCCGACTCGCCAGTCAATGCATTCACCTGCCTGTGAAATTGAAGGTTCGAGATTGTGCGCCGAGCCAGATTCCGTCATCGAGCGAGAAGATCAACGCCGTTCCGGCGCCGAATTCGAAGCGCTCAGTTCGAAATCGAACACGTCGAAGTTGCTCGCAATCCGATGAAGGCTCACCGACTCGGGGACCACGATATTACCGAGCCAGTAAAAGCAACGTAATCAACACCTGGGCGGGTGTCCATCCGCGCCGTCGGCGCCGGGGACGCGCCACGTACAGTGAGACCCGCGGCACACCGGAACCGGCAGTCGCTCGGCCGTTCTCCGGCGTGGTGCGGCGACGTCGATCCGCCGGTAGACCGCGGTATTGACCGCCTGTTGGTGGCCGCGCGGCCGGCACTACGCCGAGGCGACGGGCGGCCGGGGGGCGAATAACCGTTCGCCGGCGAGCGTTAGCACGTGTTGTTTAAGGGGGTTACCCATGACCAGACCCATGTCTGGCGCACCGGAGCGGGAGTTCGAAGCCGACCGCGCCTCGGTGCGGCTGGCCACTCGCATCCAGGGCGCCGTCACCAACGCAGGGGCCAAGGTCATCCCGTGGATCCCCACCGCCATCAGGCGGGGACTGGTCCGCGGTCGGTCGGTCATGATCGACGGCAACACGCTGGATCCGACCTTGCAGCTGATGCTGTCGGGCCTGCGCGCCGTCGGCATCGACGGGCTGGTCGTCGACGACGACCCGCAAACCTCGCGGGCCCAGATGCGCGAGTCGACCGTGGGGTTCCCCGGCCCGCAGATTCACGTCGACGTGGCCGAGTTGTCGCTGCCCGGCCCGGCCGGTGAGATCGCGGCCCGGCACTACCGGCCGGCCGGCGGCGAGGCCGCACCGCTGCTGGTCTTCTACCACGGCGGCGGCTGGTCGATCGGCGACCTGGACACCCACGACGCCTTGTGCAGGCTGACCTGTCGCGACGCCGGCATCCACGTGTTGTCGATCGACTACCGGCTGGCCCCCGAGCACCCGGCGCCGGCCGCGATCGAGGACGCCTACGCGGCCTTCACCTGGGCCTACGAGCACGCCGGTGAGCTGGGCGCGACGCCGGGACTGGTCGCGGTCGGCGGGGACAGTGCCGGCGGTAACCTCGCCGCCGTCGTCAGCCAGATCGCGCGCGACGAGGGCGCCCCGGCGCCGGTGCTGCAGTGGCTGCTCTATCCGCGGACCGACTTCACCGTGCAGAACCGGTCACTGACGCTGTTCTCGCGCGGCTTCCTGCTCACCAAGCGGGACATCGACTGGTTCGAATCGCAGTACCTGCGGCGTTCCAATCTCGACCGCACCGATCCGCGGATATCGCCGGCGTTGGCCGAATCGCTGACCGGCCTGGCGCCCGCGCTGATCGCGGTCGCGGGTTTCGACCCGCTGCGCGACGAGGGCGAGAGCTACGCCGAGGCGCTGCGCGCGGCCGGCGTCGCGGTCGACCTGCGGTACCTGGGTTCGCTGACCCACGGCTTCGCCAACCTGTTTCAGCTGGGCGGTGACAGCATGGTCGCGACCAGCGAGCTGATTTCGGCCCTGCGCGCACACCTGAGCCGGGTCTGATTCCGTGAGCGGGAGGCGCCGGTAATCTAGAGGCGCCTTGTCCGATCGCTTTGTCCGCACCGGGCAGACCGACACCTCGTACCGAAAGATCAGGGAACCTGTGGCCGACAAACCCAAACGTCCCCCGCGATTCGACATGAAGTCGGCCTCTGGCGGTAAGTCGAGCCGACTCGTCCAGATCGGCGGCACCGCCTTCGTGGTGATCTTCGCGGTTGCCCTCGTCTTCTACATCGTGACGTCGCACCACAAGAAGACCGGCCCCACCGGTGCGGGCGACACGGTCCGGGTGACGTCGAGCAAGCTGATCACCCAGCCCGGCAGCAGCGACCCCAAGGCCGTCGTGACGTTCTACGAGGACTTCCTGTGCCCGGCCTGCGGTAACTTCGAGCGCACCTTCGGCCCGACGGTGTCCAAGCTCATCGACCTCGGCGCGATTGCGGCCGACTACAACATGGTGTCGATCCTCGACAGCTCGCGGAACCAGAACTATTCGTCGCGCGCGGGTGCCGCGGCCCTGTGCGTCGCCGACGAGTCCCAGGACGCGTTCCGGCGGTTCCACTCCGCGCTGTTCAGCACCGACATTCAGCCGAGCGAGACCGGCAAGAGTTTCCCGGACAACGCGCGGCTGATCGAGCTCGCCCGCGAGGCCGGTGTGGTGGGCAAGGTGCCGGACTGCATCAACAGCGGCAAGTACCTGTCCAAGGTCACCGGCGAAGCGGCGGCCGGGCACATCAACGCCACGCCGACCATCAAGATCAACGGCGATGACTACGACCCGTCAACACCCGATGCGCTGGTCAGCAAGATTAAGGCGATCGTGGGCAACATTCCGGGCATCGACGGCGCGGTGGCGCCGGCCTCCATGTGACCGGTGCGGTGACGACAGAAGCTGCCGATCTCACCGGCGACCTGACACCGGATTCGCTTCCGGCGGCGCGAGTTCCGGCGGCCAGCGCCTGGTGGGTGCTGATCGCCGGTCTGATCGGGTTGGTCGCGTCGATGACGCTGACGGTCGAGAAGATCGACCTGCTGCTCAACCCGGCGTACGTGCCGTCGTGCAACCTCAACCCGATCCTGTCCTGTGGCTCGGTGATGGTCACGCCGCAGGCATCGCTGCTGGGGTTCCCCAATCCGCTGCTGGGGCTGGTGGCCTTCACCGTGGTGGTCGTCACCGGGTTGCTGGCGTTGACGAAAGTCGCTCTGCCCCAATGGTATTGGGTGGGGCTGACGATCGGGCTGGTGGTTGGTGCGGCGTTCGTGCACTGGCTGATTTTCCAGAGCCTGTATCGCATCGGCGCGCTGTGCCCGTACTGCATGGTGGTGTGGGTGGTGACCATCTCGCTGCTGGTGGTGGTCGCCTCGATCGCTTATCGCCCGGTGTTGCAGCGCCGCCAAACCGGTGTGGCGTCGGTGCTTTTCCAGTGGCGATGGTCGCTCGCCGCACTCTGGTTCACCGCGGTGTTCCTGATGATCATGGCGCGGTTCTGGGACTACTGGTCGACGCTGCTGTAGGTGGCTGCACGTGACCCGGATCATTGGCGGCGCGGCCGGGGGCCGTCGCATCGCGGTCCCGCCACGAGGTGCCAGGCCCACCACCGACCGGGTGCGCGAGTCGCTGTTCAACATCCTGACCGCCCGCCTGGAGCTGACCGGGCGCAGGGTGCTGGACCTCTACGCCGGATCGGGCGCGTTGGGATTGGAGGCGCTCTCCCGCGGTGCCGCCGCGGCGCTGTTCGTCGAGTCGGACCCGCGCACCGGATCCGTGATCGCGCGCAACATCGAAACCGTGGGCCTGCCCGGTGCGACGCTGCGCCGCGGAGCGGTGGCGACCGTGCTGGCGGCCGGGACCCCGGCCGCGTTCGATCTGGTGCTGGCCGACCCGCCCTACGACGTGGACGCCGCGGAGGTCGAGGCGGTGCTGGAGGCGCTGCCCGCGCACGGCTGGGTGCGCGAGGGCAGCGTCGCGGTGGTGGAGCGGGCGGCCGGCGGTGTGCCGCTGAAGTGGCCGGCGGGTTGGTCGGTGTGGCCGCACAGGGTTTATGGCGACACCCGTCTGGAGCTGGCCGAGCGGCTCTGACGTGGCGTGTAACGTCGTCCGGCATGGCGCCGCTCCTCAGCATCGCTTCGCTCTGCATCGTCTCGGCGCGCGGCATGGCGCCGCCCCAACGCATCGCTTGGCTCTGCATCGTCTCGGCGCGCGGCATGTGCGCCGCTCCGCATCGCTTCGTTGGACCCCCGGCGTGACGGGCGCGGTGTGCCCCGGGTCGTTCGACCCGGTGACATTGGGACACATCGACGTCTTCGAGCGTGCGTCGGCTCAATTCGACGAGGTGGTGGTGGCCATCCTGACCAACCCCGCCAAGAAGGGCATGTTCGACCTCGACGAGCGGATCGCGATGATCAACGAATCGACGACGCATCTGCCCAACCTGCGGGTGGAAGCCGGGCAAGGTCTGGTCGTCAACTTCGCCCTGTCCCGCGGGATGACCGCCATCGTGAAGGGGCTGCGCACCGGCACCGACTTCGAATACGAGCTGCAGATGGCGCAGATGAACAAACACGTCGCCGGCGTGGACACGTTTTTCGTCGCGACCGCCCCGCGCTATTCGTTCGTGTCCTCATCGCTGGCCAAAGAGGTCGCGATGCTCGGTGGCGACGTGTCGGAACTTTTGCCCGAACCCGTCAATCGCCGCCTGCGCGAACGGCTTTCGGGCCGGTCCTGAGGCTGTCGATCGTCGCCCCCGAAAGCCTTGGGCAGCAATCGCATTGACGAAACCGACCGGGGCCTGGAATAACCGGCCGCGTGATGGGTACCCGACGATGTCCGAGTTCTCCGTCGATTACCCATGAGTCCCTCGCAAAGGGCGGTCGACGGGTTAGAGCGCGCCACGCCGAACCCAGTCAACCGGAAAAGATCGCAGACGCGCACGCGGAACGTATCTTGTAGATCTGGTCCTGAGGAGGGGGTACGCGAGGTCGCCGACGTCGATAGGAGAACGGCAGCCATGACGGTAGACAATCTGTTCGACGTACCCGAGGCAGCGGCCGATCTGGTCGCGCTGCTCGCCGACGAAGGGGTCGCGCACTTCTTCATCAACCCCGGAACCGATTCCGCGCCGATCCAGGAGGCGCTGGCGGCAGCGCGCGCAACCGGCACGCCGAGCCCGCAGGCGGTGTTGTGCGTGCACGAGAGCATCGCGCTGGCGGCGGCCATCGGCCACCACATGGCCAGCGGCCGCCCGCAGGCGGTCATGGTGCACGTCGACGCCGGCACGCTGAATCTGGGCTGCCAGTTGCACAACGCGCAGCGCAACGGAACTCCGGTGGTGGTGTTCGCCGGGCGGACTCCCTACAGTTCCGCGCCGCAGGTGCGCGGTCACCGCGATTCCTACATCCATTGGCAGCAGGAGCAACTCGACCAGCCGGCCGCGGTGCGCAACTATGTCAAGTGGCACATGGAGGTTCCGCGCGGCCGCGAGCTCGCCCCCATCGTCCGTCGGGCATTCCAGGTCGCCCAATCCTGCCCGTCCGGACCCGCGTACGTGATGCTGCCCCGAGAAGCGTTGATGGAACACGGCGTCGGCGCCCTGCCGCGCAGGCTGCCGCCCGCCGTGCCGCCCGGCCCGGATCCGGGTGCGCTGGGACGCCTGGCGGGAATCCTGGTGGCGGGCAAGCGGGTTGTCATCGTCACGGCCAGGACCGCCGCAGACCCGGGGACCGCGACCGTGCTGGGCCGCATCGCCAAGTTGCTCGGTGCGCCGGTGATCGATCAGGGTGACCGCGCCAACCTGCCGCCGGGACATCCGTTGCACGTGGTGGGCGACGCGGGCCCGCTGGAAAACGCCGACACCGTGCTGCTGTTGGACTGCGAAGTGCCTTGGGTGCCCGCGCAGCTGGCCCCGCCCGCGGACGCGCGCGTGGTGCAGATCGACGGGGATCCGGTCAAACCGAGCATGCCGCTGTGGACCTATCCGGTCGAGATCGCGTTGACCGCGGACACCCGCGTGGCGCTGCTGCTGCTCGAGCAGACCCTGTTGCGGCTGGCCACCGACGAGCTACGGGAGAAGTGGGCCACACGCCGACAGGCGGCCGAGGCCGGCGCCGCGCAATGCCGGCAGGAGGCGGCTCGCCGGGCCGCCTCCGACCTCCCGGCGGACGCCCCCGACGCGATGCTGGGTGCGCTGGGCGTCGCCTTGCCCGACGACGCGGTGGTGGTCCAGGAGGCCGTGACCAACCGGGCCGCCGTGGCCCGACAGGTGCGGCGGCCGCCCGGGCACCTCTTCGACACGGGCGCACCGGCATTGGGCTGGGCGCTCGGCGGCGCCTTCGGGGTGAAACTCGCCCGGCCGGAGGCGCCCGTCGTGGCCATATGCGGTGACGGTTCGTTCAATTTCGGGGTGCCCACCGCCGCGTTGTGGTCGGCCCATCGCTACGGCGCGCCCTTCGTGACGGTCGTCTTGAACAACCAGTCGTATCTGGCCTCCAAGTTGCCGGTGATGGGGTTGTATCCCGATGGAGTATCGGTGCGGGAGAACGACTTCGGCGAAACCCGGCTCACCCCGGCCACCGACTACGCCGCCCTCGCCAAGGCCTGCGGAGGCAGCGGACGCAGCGTGCACACGCCGGCGGAGATGAGCGAGGCCCTCGGTTGGGCGCTCGGCGAGGCCGACCAAGGGCGGTGCGCGGTGCTGGACGTGCGGTTGCCGCAGCCCTGAGGTCAGTGATGATGCTCGGCCTCGCCGGCTTCGGGGGAGCCGCCCATCATGCGCGCCATCGGCAGGCCCCCGGAGGTGACGAACCGGACGACCAGGACGGCCGCGAGCGCCAGGAACGCGATGTTGAGCCAGGTCGTGTAGTTCCAGGAGATCGACGCCTCGATCACCGTGGCGTTGCGCTGCGTGGGAATCAGATGTGTTGTGCCGAAGATCAATTCGACCAGATACCCGGCGGCGACCATCGCGGCGTAGAAGGTGCCCAGCAGCGTCAGCATCATCTTGGTGCCGTAGTACTTGCGGTAGATGTTCAGGATCGGAAGGATCAGCAGGTCGGCGTAGATGAACGCGATGACGCCGCCGAAGCTGATGCCTCCGTTCCATAACACCGCGGCCAGCGGGACGTTGCCGATGGAGCACACGAAAGACACGATCGCCACGATGGGCCCGACGATCGGTCCCCACAGCGCCGAGAGGCCCGGGTGATCGGCCAAAAAGAAGAGCTGCCAGAACTTTTCGGGAACCCAGGCCGCGACGGCGCCCGCAATCAGCAAGCCCAGGACGAGGTCGCGCAGGATCGCCAGCCACTCCATCACGAACACGTGCGAAACCGAGGTGAAACCGTCCGGGGAGAACAGCCGTCGCGCAAACGAGCCCTCGCCTTTGATCGACATGTCCATGGCGGCATGGCCTTCCATCGAGCCGGCGATTCCCCGCTCGGCCTGCTCGCGGGCGGCGTCGACGAGCCGCGACCGCACGAATAGACGGAACAAGACGGCCAGCACGACGATTATCAGTGGGCCGCCGACGAATTCGGCGGCGGTGAATTGCCAGCCCATCAGCAGGGCCAGGATGATGCCCAACTCCACCACCAGGTTGGTGGAACCGATCTCGAACGCCATCGCGGCGGTGAAGTCGGCGCCCTTGCGAAACAACGATCGCGCCAACGCCACCGCGGCGTACGAGCACGACGACGATGCCGCCCCCAGCCCGGCGGAGACCGCCAGGGTGCGCGGGCGATCGTCACCCATCAGCGCCACGATCGTTGAGCGTCGCACCACGGCCTGCACCACCGCCGAAAGGGCGAAGCCCAAAATCAGCGCCCACAGGATTTCCCACGTCATCGACGCCGCGAGCGTCAACGCGTGCCCGATAGCCGATAGCACCGTCACTTGTGTCCTCCTGCGGTCGATCACTGGCTTCGGAGGGCGCCCGCACCCATCCCGGACTATACCCCTTAGGGGTATATTGGGGGGCACCGCGCCGTGGCCGCAAGACGCCACCCGTGGGTTATCCGACTGCGCGGCGCCTAAGCGTCTAGTTGCCACGATCGTCACCTATTTCAAGGCGCTCGACGCGTCGCGCCCCCGCGCACCTGGCGGTCCGGATAGTGCCCCGGCCGCCGGGCACCTACAATCGCGGGGAAATAGCCGGGCCTCGGCGCTTCGACGCAAACCCCGGGCCTGCGCCCGTCCCGCATCGACGGGGCTCGGCAACGAATATGGATGAACCACCTCACGCGGCCGTCGCGGCCGCGGCAACAGCGTGAACGGGCGCTTTTCGATGAATTTTACTTCCAACGGCCGGGCCGCTAGCGGCGCGCCGGGGCGTTTGAGGCGCCCCGAGCGGGCAAATACCCGACACACCGGTGCCACCACCGCTGTCACAGGGACAACACCAGGCACACTGGTAACAACAGGATTTTTGCAGACGCCAGGAGGGTGTGGCCGTGTATCGAGTCTTTGAGGCGCTGGACGAACTCAGCGCCATCGTGGAAGAAGCCCGTGGCGTTCCGATGACGGCCGGCTGCGTGGTGCCTCGCGGCGACGTGCTGGAGCTGATCGACGACATCAAGGACGCCATCCCGGGCGAATTGGACGACGCCCAGGACGTGCTGGATGCGCGCGATTCCATGCTGCAGGACGCCAAGACGCACTCCGAGTCCATGGTGTCCTCGGCGACCACCGAGTCGGAGTCGATGCTCAACCATGCCCGCGCTGAGGCCGACCGGTTGTTGTCCGACGCAAAGGCGCAGGCCGACCGGATGGTCAGCGAGGCGCGTCAGCACAGCGAGCGGATGGTCGGCGAGGCCCGCGAGGAGTCGATGCGCATCGCCACGGCGGCCAAGCGCGAATACGAAGCCAGCGTCGGCCGCGCCCAGGCCGAGGCCGACCGGCTGCTGGAAAACGGCAACATCTCCTACGAGAAGGCCGTGCAAGAGGGCATCAAGGAGCAACAGCGCCTGGTCTCGCAGAACAGCGTGGTGGAGGCCGCCAACGCCGAGGCCACCCGCCTCATCGACTCGGCGCACGCCGAGGCCGACCGGCTGCGCGGTGAATGCGACATCTACGTCGACAACAAGCTGGCCGAGTTCGAGGAATTCCTCAACGGCACCCTGCGGTCGGTGGGGCGCGGTCGTCACCAACTGAGGACGGCGGCCGGAACCCACGACTACGCGGTCCGCTAGCCTTTCGCGGACTGTTTGCCGGGCGGGCGCGCCCTGGAAATATGCGGTCAGCGCCGTAGGATTTCCGATATGACGCGGCAGCACAGCACATCATCGGCCCGCGGCGCGGCGTCACGGCTGGCCGGGCCGATGGCGTTCGACATCACCCGGCTCGGGCGCCGCCCCGGGGCGATGGTGACCCTGCGGAAGACCGTGCCCAGTCCATCGCGCATCGGGCTGGACATGATCGCGATCGAGGCGGACGCCCCACTCGAGCTGGACCTACAGATTCAATCGGTGTCCGAAGGCGTCCTGGTGACCGGGACGGTGGAGGCGCCCACCACCGGCGAATGCTCGCGTTGCCTGACCAGGCTCGACGGCCACATGCAGGTGCGGCTGACCGAGCTGTTCGCCTACCCGGACAGCACCACCGAGGCGACCACCGAGGAAGACGAGGTGGGTCACATCGTCGACGACACCATCGACCTCGAGCAGGCCATCGTCGACGCCGTGGGACTCGAACTTCCGTTCTCGCCCGTGTGCAGCCCGGACTGCCCGGGGCTGTGCCCCGAGTGCGGTGTTTCGCTGGCCGCCGAGCCGAGCCATCAGCACGAGCGCATCGATCCGCGATGGGCCAAGCTTTCGGGCATGTTCAGCACCGAGGCCGACGAGCCACGGGGGGAGCGGTGAGCGCGCGACAAGCCCTGCTCGACGCCCTCGGGGTCGAGCTGTCCGATGAAGTGCTGTCCCTGGCGCTGACGCATCGCAGCTACGCCTACGAGCACGGCGGCCTGCCGACCAACGAACGTCTGGAATTCCTGGGCGACGCCGTGCTGGGGCTGATGATCACCGACGAGCTGTACCACCGCCATCCCGACCGTACCGAGGGTGACCTGGCCAAACTGCGGGCCAGCGTGGTCAACACCCAGGCGTTGGCCGCCGTCGCGCGCAAGCTGTGCGACGGGGGCCTGGGCGGCCACCTGCTGCTGGGACGTGGCGAGGCGAACACCGGCGGCGCCGACAAATCGAGCATCCTGGCCGACGGGATGGAATCGCTGTTGGGCGCGATCTACCTCGATCACGGCATCGACGTCGCGCGCGAGGTGATCCTGCGCTTGTTCGGCCCGCTGCTGGACGCCGCGCCGACGTTGGGGGCCGGGTTGGACTGGAAGACCAGCCTGCAGGAATTGACTGCGGCGCGCGGCATGGGCGCCCCCTCCTACGTCGTCACCTCCACCGGCCCCGATCACGACAAGGAATTCACCGCGGTCGTCGTGGTGGCGGACACCGAATACGGCACGGGTATGGGCCGCTCCAAGAAGGAAGCCGAGCAGAAGGCCGCGGCGGCGACCTGGAAAACACTCGACGTGCTGGACACCGCGGGGAAAACGTCCGTCTAGGTTGATCGGTGATGACCCGCTGCGCCCGGCTTCGCCGCGCTTGCGATCATGCTCGAATTGATCGGTGATGACCCGCTGCGCCCGGCTTCGCCGCGCTTGCGATCATCACTAGATGCCCGAACTGCCCGAAGTCGAGGTGGTGCGCCGCGGCTTGCACGCCCACGTTGTCGGCAAACTGATCACCGCCGTCCGGGTGCATCATCCGCGAGCGGTGCGTCGGCATGAGGCCGGGCCCGCAGACCTGACCGCCCGGCTGCTCAATGCCCGGATCACCGGCACCGATCGGCGCGGCAAGTATCTGTGGCTGCTCCTCGACACGGAACCCGCTGGGCCGGACTCGGATACGGCGCTGGTGGTCCACCTCGGCATGAGCGGACAGATGCTGCTCGGCGAGGTGCCGCGCGCCGACCACGTCCGGATCTCCGCGCTGCTCGACGACGGCACCGTGCTGAGTTTCGCCGACCAGCGCACTTTCGGTGGGTGGATGCTCGCCGACCTGGTCGAGGTAGACGGCAGTGTGGTGCCGGAGCCCGTCGCGCATCTGGCGCGTGACCCGCTAGACCCCCGGTTCGATGTGGATGCCGTGGTAAAAGTGTTGCGGCGCAAGCATTCCGAGATCAAGCGGCAGCTCCTCGACCAGCAGGTGGTGTCCGGGATCGGCAACATCTACGCCGACGAGGCGCTGTGGCGTGCCAAGCTGAATGGCGCCCGGATCGCCGACACGCTGAGCCGCAAGCAGTTGACCGCCGTGCTCGACGCCGCCGCCGAGGTGATGCGCGATGCACTGGCCAAGGGCGGAACCTCGTTTGATTCCCTGTACGTCAACGTCAACGGCGAATCCGGATACTTCGACCGGTCGCTTGACGCCTACGGCCGTGAGGGCGAAGCCTGCCGGCGCTGCGGGGCGGTGATGCGCCGGGAGAAGTTCATGAACCGCTCCTCGTTCTACTGCCCGAGATGTCAACCGCGACCGCGGGGCTGAAGGTTTTCGGTTGACTCAATCGAAGATGTCGCGGTGCAGCGCCCCGGTGGGCAATGCCGGATCCACGAACCACTCGTGGCTGAACAGCGCACCGAAGACCTGGGGCGGCAGCCGGAGCAGCAGCCCGAACACCCGCGCGGCCAGGCCGGAGGCGCCGATCTGAGAGCGGTGCGCGGCGAAAGCGTCTCGCTTCTGGCGCGCGAAGCGAAAGACGTTGACCCGGTGGGTGATTGTCGCGCGCGGCGCGTACGCGCCGTGGACGAGGTCGCGCTCGTACGGTCCCGGCAGCCGCAACAGGTACGCGAGATCGCTGACGCGCAGTAGCAATTCGCGCGGCATCGTCACCTCGAGCACCCGCGGGATGGCGGCGAGTTCGGCCGCCCGCTTGCCGACGTGGTGCACCTGGACGTGATCGCGGTGGCCGTAGCCGCCGTTGGGCTGGTAGCTGAGCAGCAGATCGGCGCGCTCGTCGCGCAGGATGCCGGCCAGCCGCCCGGCCGCCTCGTCGAGATCCGCACGTCCGAATCGGGTGCGCCCGGGTGGATCCGGGTAGAACAGCGGACCGTAGCCGCTGTCGGCATACCCCAGGCACTCCACCCGGTGAGCTCCGAGAATCCTTGCGCTTGACCGCAATTCGCCGAGGCGGTCATCGTCGTCGTTGTGCACGCGCCCGTCGGTTGCGCTGACCACCACCACCCGGTGCCCGGCCGCGGCCGCCCGCGCCAGGGTGCCGCCGGTGAGCACGACCTCGTCGTCCGGGTGGGCGTGGAATGCGACCACGGTGGCCATGCAATGCAGTATGCCCGCGCTTGGAAAATCCGGGCGCCCGGTAGAAATGAGCCATGGCCGAACTGTGGGTGGAACGCACCGGAACACGCCGCTACACCGGATACAGCTCACGTGGCGCACAAGTGCTGATCGGCGCCGAGGACGTGGACGGCGTGTTCACGCCCGGCGAGCTGCTCAAGGTCGCGCTGGCGGCGTGCAGCGGGATGTCCAGCGATCTGCCGCTGGCCCGCCGGCTGGGCGACGACTACAAGGCGGTCATCAGGGTCTCCGGCGCTGCCGACCGCGAACGCGAGGTCTATCCGCTGCTGGAGGAGGCCCTGGAACTCGACCTGTCGGCCCTGTCCGACGACGAGAAGGAACGCCTGCTGGTCGTCGTCGGCCGCGCCATCGATCAGGTCTGCACCGTCGGGCGCACGCTGAAAGCCGGCACGGAGGTCAAGTTCGAGGTGGCCGATGTCGGATCCTGATGTCAGGCTCACCGCCTGGGTGCACGGGAGGGTCCAGGGCGTCGGCTTCCGCTGGTGGACGCGCAGCCGGGCGCTCGAGCTGGGCCTCACCGGTTACGCGGCCAACCAGGCCGACGGCCGCGTTCTGGTGGTCGCCCAGGGACCGCGCGAAGCCGGTGAGAAGCTGCTGGAGCTGCTGGAAGGCGCCGAGTCGTGGCCGTCACGGCCCGGCCACGTGAACAACGTCGTCGCCGACTGGACGCAGCCGCAGGAACGGTTCGAGGGTTTCGTCGAGCGCTGAGGCGGGCGCCGCCATCGCGCGCGTGAGTAGCGCCGGCGCTATCACGTTTCCGCACGCGACATTGCCTCCCAGCCGTGACTGATGTGGCCACTGTGACCGGTGCGCCGAAGGGTGCTCGGTGGGCGTATTTCGGCCCTGGCGACACCCCGCGATGAGGGTGGCGCGGGCGATTTGAGCGGTAGTCTGGCTCGCCGTGTACCTCAAGAGTCTGACGCTGAAGGGCTTCAAGTCCTTCGCCTCGCCGACGACTCTGCGCTTCGAACCGGGCATCACCGCCGTCGTCGGGCCCAACGGCTCCGGCAAATCCAACGTCGTCGACGCGCTGGCCTGGGTCATGGGGGAGCAGGGGGCAAAGACGTTGCGCGGCGGCAAGATGGAAGACGTCATCTTCGCCGGGACGTCGTCGCGGGCCCCGCTGGGCCGCGCCGAAGTCACCGTCACCATCGACAACTCCGACAACGCGCTGCCCATCGAATACTCCGAGGTGTCCATCACGCGGCGGATGTTCCGCGACGGCGCCAGTGAATACGAAATCAACGGCAGCAGTTGCCGTTTGATGGACGTTCAAGAACTGCTGAGCGACTCCGGGATCGGCCGCGAGATGCACGTCATCGTCGGGCAGGGCAAGCTCGACGAGATCCTGCAATCGCGGCCCGAGGACCGTCGCGCGTTCATCGAGGAAGCCGCGGGCGTGCTCAAGCACCGCAAGCGCAAGGAAAAGGCCCTCCGCAAACTCGACGCGATGTCGGCCAACCTGGCCCGGCTCACCGACCTGACCACCGAGCTGCGCCGCCAACTCAAACCGCTGGGCCGGCAGGCCGAGGTCGCCCGCCGGGCCCAGACCATCCAGGCCGACCTGCGCGACGCCCGGCTGCGCCTGGCCGCCGACGACCTGGTGAACCGGCAGGGCGAGCGCGAGGCGATCTTCGAGGCCGAGGCCGCCATGCGCCGCGACCACGACCAGGCCGCCTCGCGGCTGGCCGTGGCGTCCGAGGAACTGACCACGCACGAAACGGCGGTCGGCGAACTCTCCAGCCGGGCCGAGTCGGTCCAGCACACCTGGTTTGCGCTGTCCGCGCTGGCCGAGCGGGTCGCCGCGACCGTCCGCATCGCCAACGAGCGCGCCCAGCACCTCGACGTGGAGCCCGCCGCGCCCAGCGACACCGACCCCAGAAAGCCTGAAGAGCTGGAGGCTGAGGCCGAGCGGGTGGCGGTCGCCGAGCGGCAGCTGCTCGCCGAACTGGCCGGCGCGCGCACCCGGCTGGACCGGGCCCGCGCCGAATTGGTCGAGCGCGAGCGCGAAGCCGCCGAGGCCGAGCGGGCCCACATGGCGGCGGTGCGCGCGGAGGCGGATCGGCGCGAAGGCCTGGCGCGCCTAGCCGGTCAGGTGGAGACGATGCGGGCGCGCGTCGAATCGATCGACGACAGCGTGGCGCGCCTGTCCGAGCGCATCGAACAGGCCGCCGCCCGCGCGCAGCAGGCCAAGGTGGAATTCGAGACCGTCCAGGGCCGGGTCGGTGAACTCGATCAGGGCGAGGTGGGTCTCGACGAGCACCACGAACGCACCGTCGCCGCGTTGCGGCTGGCCGACGAGCGGGTGGCCGAACTGCAGTCCGCCGAGCGGGACGCCGAACGCCAGGTCGCCTCGTTGCGGGCCCGCATCGACGCGCTCGCGATCGGGCTCGAACGCAAGGACGGCGCCGCGTGGCTCACCCAAAACCACGGCGGCACAGGACTTTTGGGGCCCATGGCCAAGCTGGTGAAGGTGCGGTCCGGCTATGAGGCGGCGCTGGCCGCGGTGCTGGGATCGGCGGCCGACGCCCTGGCCGCCGAGAGCTTCGGCGCGGCCCGCTCGGCCGTCGCCGCGCTCAAGGAGGCCGACGGCGGCCGCGCCGCGCTGGTGCTGGGCGACTGGCCCGCCGGTCAGCCCGCGCCGCAGACCGCCCCGGCGGGTGCGCTGTGGGCGCTGGACCTGATCGACGCGCCCGGACGGCTGCGCGGCGCGATCACGGCCATGCTCTCCGGCGTCGCGGTGGTCGACGACCTGGACGAGGCGCTGGCGCTGGTGGCCGCGCATCCCGACTTGCGCGCGGTCACGCTCGACGGCGACCTGGTGGGCGCCGGCTGGGTGAGCGGCGGCTCGGACCGCAAGCTGTCCACGCTCGAGGTGACCTCGGAGATCGACAAGGCTAGCGACGAACTGGCCGCCGCGGAGGCCCAAGTGGCCCAGCTGACCGCGGCGCTGTCCGGCGCGCTGACCGAGCAGGCCGCCCGGCAGGACTCGGCCGAGCAGGCACTGGCCGCGCTCAACGAATCCGACAGCGAGATCTCGGGGATGTACGAGCAGCTGGGCCGGCTCGGTCAGGACGCCCGGACGTCCGAAGACGAGTGGAGCAGGTTGCTGCGCCAGCGCGAGGAGCTCGAAGCCGGCCGGACCCAGACCGTCGCGGAAGTCACCGAATTGGAAACCCGGCTGCGCAACGCCCAGGAAACCCAGTACGCGCCGACCGATGAGCCCGTGAACCGTCAGCAGATCGCCGCCGCCACCGAGGCCGCTCGCAGCGTCGAAGTGGAGGCCCGGCTGGCGGTGCGGACCGCCGAAGAGCGCGCGAACGCGGTACGCGGGCGGGCGGATTCGTTGCGCCGCGCTGCCGCCGCCGAACGCGAAGCCCGGTTGCGGGCCCAGCAGGCGCGCGAGGCACGGCTGCGCGCCGCCGCGGTGGCGGCGGCGGTGGCCGACTCCGGGCGGCTGCTGGCGCAGCGATTGAACGGCGTCGTCGGCGCCGCATCCAAGATCCGCGACGCGCTGGCCGCCGAACGCCAGCAGCGTGCGACCGCTATGGCCGCGGTGCGCGACGAGGTGAACGCGTTGAGCGCCCGGGTCGCCGCCCTGACCGATTCCCTGCACCGCGACGAGGTGGCCAACGCCCAGACGGCGATGCGGATCGAGCAGCTCGAGCAGATGGTGCTCGAGCAGTTCGGCATGGCGCCGGCCGATCTGATCGCCGAGTATGGCCCGGAGAATCAGCTGCCGCCCTCCGAGCTGGAGATGGCGGAATACGAGCAGGCCAAGGAGCGCGGCGAGCAGGTTTTCGCGCCGGCGCCGATTCCCTACGACCGGCCCACCCAGGAACGCCGGGCCAAGCGGGCCGAGCGCGAGCTGGCCGAGCTGGGCAGGATCAACCCGCTGGCACTGGAGGAGTTCGCCGCGCTCGAGGAGCGCTACAACTTCCTGTCCACCCAGCTCGAGGACGTCAAAGCCGCCCGTAAAGACCTGCTCGGCGTGGTCGACGAGGTCGACGCCCGAATCCTGCAGGTGTTCAGCGAGGCCTACACCGACGTGGAACGTGAGTTCTCCGACGTCTTCACGGTGCTGTTCCCCGGCGGGGAGGGCCGACTGCGGCTGACCAATCCCGACGACATGCTCACCACCGGCATCGAGGTCGAGGCGCGTCCGCCGGGCAAGAAGGTCACCCGGCTCTCGCTGCTGTCCGGCGGCGAGAAGGCGCTGACGGCGGTGGCCATGCTGGTGGCGATCTTCCGGGCCCGCCCGTCGCCGTTCTACATCATGGACGAGGTGGAGGCCGCCCTCGACGACACCAACCTGCGGCGGCTGATCTCCCTGTTCGAGCTGCTGCGGGCGCGCTCGCAGCTCATCATCATCACGCACCAGAAGCCGACGATGGAGGTCGCCGACGCGCTGTACGGCGTGACCATGCAGGGCGACGGCATCACCGCCGTCATCTCCCAGCGGATGCGCGGTCAGCAGGTGGACCAGCTGGTCTCCAGTTCGTCGTAGCGCCGATCGCAAGCGCGGCGGAGCCGGGCGAAGCGGGTCGGCGCCATCGATCGAGCGCCGATCGCAAGCGCGGCGGAGCCGGGCGAAGCGGGTCGGCGCCATCGATCGAGCGCCGATCGCAAGCGCGGCGGAGCCGGGCGAAGCGGGTCGGCGCCATCGATCGAGCGCCCGGAGGTGGTGGCTGCCGGGCGACCATGCCGTCCTGAAACAATGTCAGCGTGTCCCAAGGTCTTTGGATCGCCATCGCGGTCGTCGCTGCCCTGGTCGTCATCACCGCGCTGGTCCTGGGGCTGCTGCGGTATCGCCGGCGCCGCATCAGCTTCTCGACCCGGCCCGAACCCGGGGCGATCGACCGTTCCGGCGGCTACACCGCGTCCTCCGGCATCACCTTCAGCCAGACCACCACGGCCGATCGGCTCGACACCACCGGTCTACCCGCGGTAGGCGACGACGCGACCATTCCCCGCGACGCGCCGCGGCGCACCATCTCCGAGGTCGAACTCCCCGAACCCGAGACCCTCGCGCCGCCGCCGTCGGACCTGCAGGCCCCGCCCGCGCCGCCGGCTCCGGCACCCGAAACGCAGGCCGCCCCCGCCGCACCGGCCGCCCCTGAGGCTCCGGCACCCGAAACGCAGGCCGCCCCCGAGATCGAGGAGATCGCGCCCACCGAAGGCCGGCTGGAGCGGCTGCGCGGCAGGCTGGCCAGGTCGCAGAACGCGCTCGGGCGCAGCGTGCTGGGACTGATCGGCGGCGGCGACCTGGACGAGGACGCCTGGCAGGACGTCGAGGACACGCTGCTGGTCGCCGACCTGGGCCCGGTGGTCGCCGAATCGGTGATCTCCCAGCTCCGCAGTCGCCTGGCCGGCAGCGACGTGCGCACCGAGGCCGACGCCAAGGCCGTGCTGCGCGACGTGCTGATCAAGGAGTTGCAGCCCGGCATGGACCGGTCGATCCGGGCGCTGCCCCACGACGACCATCCCTCGGTGCTGCTGATTGTCGGGGTCAACGGCACCGGAAAGACCACCACCGTCGGCAAGTTGGCCCGGGTGCTGGTCGCCGACGGGCGGCGCGTCGTCCTGGGCGCCGCCGACACCTTCCGCGCCGCGGCGGCCGATCAGCTGCAGACCTGGGCGTCGCGGGTGGGTGCGGAAGTCGTGCGCGGGGCCGAGGGCGCCGACCCGGCCTCCGTGGCGTTCGACGCCGTCGACAAGGGCATCGCCGCGGGTGCCGACGTGGTGCTCATCGACACCGCGGGACGGCTGCACACCAAGGTCGGACTGATGGACGAGCTCGACAAAGTTAAGCGGGTCGTAACACGGCGAGCCGCCGTCGACGAGGTGTTGCTGGTGCTCGACGCCACCATCGGGCAGAACGGACTGGCCCAGGCGCGGGTGTTCGCCGAGGTGGTCGAGATCACCGGTGCCGTGCTGACCAAACTGGACGGAACGGCTAAGGGCGGCATCGTCTTTCGGGTTCAGCAGGAACTCGGCGTGCCGGTCAAACTGGTCGGTCTCGGGGAAGGCCCCGACGATCTCGCGCCGTTCGAACCGGCCGCTTTCGTCGACGCGCTGCTCGGCTGAAACGCTTACACGGTGAGCGGGACGTTAATCCCGCTGAAACACGGCGGCCCCATCGCCGAAACAACCATTGCGCAATGTTCTGGATCAGGTCATCGGACTCATGCCTGGTGGCCAGTTGTGGGCCGACCGGAGGAGATTGCGAGTGACATACCCGATACTGGGCCAGCCCAATACCGGCGATACCGCCTGGATGTTGGCCAGTTCCGCGCTGGTGCTGTTGATGACGCCGGGTCTGGCGTTTTTCTACGGCGGAATGGTGCGCGCCAGAAGCGTTCTGAACATGCTCATGATGAGCATCAGCGCGATGGGCGTCGTCACCGTGCTGTGGGTGCTCTACGGCTATTCGATCGCCTTTGGCGACGACGCCGGCGGCGTCGTCGGAAAGCCGACCTCATTTTGGGGCCTGAAGGGCCTCATCGGTGTCAACGCGGTGGCCGCCGATCCGAGCAAAGGCACTGCGGCAACGGACATCCCGTTGGCGGGAACCCTGCCAGCCACCGTGTTCGTGGCGTTCCAGCTGATGTTCGCGATCATCACCGTCGCCCTGATTTCCGGCGCGGTGTCCGACCGGCTGAAGTTCGGCGCCTGGCTGGTGTTCGCCGGTCTGTGGGCGACGTTCGTCTACTTCCCGGTCGCCCATTGGGTTTTCGCGTTCGACGGGTTCGCCTCCGAGAAGGGTGGCTGGATCGCCAACAAGCTGCACGCGATCGACTTCGCCGGCGGGACCGCGGTCCACATCAATTCCGGTGTGGCGGGCCTGATGCTGGCGATCGTGCTGGGCAAGCGCCGCGGTTGGCCCACCACCTTGTTCCGGCCGCACAACCTACCGTTCGTGATGCTCGGTGCCGGGCTGCTGTGGTTCGGGTGGTACGGCTTCAACGCCGGATCGGCCACCAGCTCCAACGGCGTCGCCGGGTCGACCTTCATGACCACCACGGTCGCGACGGCCACCGCGATGCTGGGCTGGATGCTCACCGAGCGCATCCGTGACGGCAAGGCGACGACGCTGGGCGCGGCGTCCGGGATCGTCGCGGGCCTGGTCGCCATCACGCCGTCGTGCTCGTCGGTCAACGTGCTGGGCGCGCTGGTGGTGGGCCTGGTGGCCGGCGTGGTGTGCGCGCTGGCGGTCGGCCTGAAGTTCAAGCTGGGCTTCGACGACTCGCTCGACGTGGTCGGGGTGCACCTGGTCGGCGGTCTGGCCGGCACGCTGCTGGTGGGGCTGCTCGCCGCACCGGAGAGCCCGGCCATCAACGGCGTCACCGGCGTGTCCAAGGGATTGTTCTACGGCGGCGGCTGGGCTCAGCTCGAGCGGCAGGCGGTCGGCGCGTTCAGTGTCCTCATCTACTCTGGGGTGGTTACGCTGATCCTGGCGTTGATCCTGAAATACACCATCGGGCTTCGTCTCAACCCAGAGGCGGAGGCCACGGGTATCGACGAGGCGGAGCACGCCGAGAGTGGCTACGACTTCGCCGTGGCCACTGGTTCGGTTCTCCCGCCCCGGGTCGCCGTGGCGGATACCCGCAACGGCCTGGAGGAGGAGCGAGTGGGCGACAAAGTGGAGGCAGAGCAGTCATGAAGCTGATCACCGCGATCGTAAAGCCGTTCACGCTCGATGACGTGAAGACCAGTCTCGAGGACGCGGGCGTCCTGGGGATGACGGTCAGCGAAATCCAGGGCTACGGACGGCAGAAGGGTCACACCGAGGTCTACCGGGGCGCCGAATATTCGGTCGACTTCGTGCCCAAGGTGCGCATCGAGGTCGTTGTCGACGACTCCATCGTCGACAAGGTCGTGGACAGCATCGTCCGGGCCGCGCGCACCGGCAAGATCGGTGACGGCAAAGTGTGGGTGAGCCCCGTGGAAACCATTGTGCGGGTGCGTACCGGCGAGCGCGGAACCGATGCGCTATGACGTCCGCTGTCAATTGCTGATTCGACCCGGGCGGGCCGGGAGGGTATGACCCCGAACGACCCCGACTCGTCCGGGCGCCTAGCGGGGACAGAAAGCGCCTGCGGGGCAGTCGATCTGGCTGCCTCGCGGCGCCAACTGCTGTCTGAGGGAAGCAAGCTGCACGCCGCCGAACTGCGGCACGCCTGGCTGGATCTGCACGAATCGTGGTTGATGGCCAAGGCGGCCGAGATCGGGATCGCCGACGACAGTGGCTTCGCGATCGTCGGGATCGGCGGATTGGGCCGCCATGAGCTGTTGCCGTATTCCGACCTCGATCTCATGCTGTTGCACGACAATAAATCCGACGACGTGCTGGGCAAGGTCGCCGACAAGTTGTGGTATCCGTTGTGGGACGCCAACGTTCGGCTCGACCACAGCGTGCGGACCGTCTCCGGGGCCCTCGGGGTGGCCAATGCCGACATGATTGCGGCGCTGGGCATGCTGGACGCGCGCCACATCGCCGGCGACGCGCGGCTGTCCGACGAACTGAACGCCGGCGCACGACGGCAGTGGCGCAGCGCAATTCGGTCCCGAATGAACGAGCTCGTGGAAATTACGCAGGCCCGCTGGGAGCGTTGCGGCCGCATCGCGCAGCGGGCCGAACCCGACCTGAAATCAGGCCGCGGCGGCCTTCGCGATGTGCAGCTGCTCGATGCGCTGGGCGTGGCCCAGCTGATCGACCGCCACGGCATGGCCCGCCCCGAATCACCCGGCGGTTCGCTCGACGACGCCCACCTCACGTTGCTCGATGTGCGCACCGAGCTGCACCGGGTATCGGGACGCGGACGGGACCAGCTGCAGGCCCAATACGCCGACGAGATTAGCGCCGCCCTGCACATCGGGGACCGATTTGACTTGGCGCGCAAGCTATCCGACGCCGGGCGCACCATCGCCTACCACGCCGAGACGGGCATTCGGACCGCCGAGAACGCGCTGCCGCGCCGCGGCGTGACGGCCCTGGTGCGGCGGCCCAAACGGCGCCCCCTGGACGAGGGCGTCGTCGAATATGCCGGCGAGATCGTGCTCGCCCGCGACGCACGTCCGGACACCGACGTGGGTTTGGTGTTGCGGGTGGCCGCCGCGGCGGCCGACACCGGGCTGCCGATCGGCGCCGCCACGCTGAGCCGCCTGGCCGCCAGCGCTCCGGAGATGCCGGTGCCGTGGCCGCGAGATGCGTTGGACGACTTGCTGGTTGTGCTGTCCGCCGGCCCGACCACGGTGACGACGATCGAGGCGCTCGACCGCACCGGGCTGTGGGGCCGGCTGCTGCCCGAATGGGACGCCATCCGCGACCTGCCGCCGCGCGACGTCGCGCACAAATGGACGGTGGACCGTCACGTCATCGAGACGGCGGTCAACGCCGCACCGCTGTCCACCCGGGTGGCGCGACCCGACCTGCTCGCGCTGGGCGCACTGCTGCACGACATTGGTAAGGGCCGCGGTGTCGACCACAGCGTGCTCGGCGCGGGCCTGGCGCTGGAGATCGGGCCCCGGCTGGGCATCGCGCCGGTCGAGGTCGAGCTGCTCGCCCAGCTGGTCCGCCACCACCTGCTGCTGCCGATGGTGGCCACCCGCAGCGACCTGAACGACCCCAAAACCATTGAGCGCGTGGTGAAAGCGCTGAGCGGAGACGCGCTGTTGCTCGACGTTCTGCACGCGTTGACCGAGGCCGACTCGAAGGCCACCGGTCCCGGGGTGTGGAGCGAATGGAAGGCGTCGCTGATCGAGGACCTGGTCCGGCGCTGTCGGCTGGTGATGGCGGGGGAGCCGCTGCCCGAAGCGGAACCCACTGCGCCACAATACCTTTCACTCGCAGCCGACCGCGGCGTCCATGTGGACATCAAGCCCAGCGGCGGCGAGCGCCTGGACTTGGTGATGGCCGCACCGGATCAGCGGGGACTGGTGTCGAAGGCCGCCGCGGTGCTGGCGCTGAACTCACTGCGCATCCATTCCGCATCGGCCAGCACCCACGAGGGATTCGCGATCGTCGAATTCGTGGTGTCGCCGCTGTTCGGTTCGCCGCCGGAAGCGGGCCTGCTGCGCCAGCAGTTCACCGGCGCGCTGGGCGGTGACGTCGACGTGTTCGGCACGCTGGAGAAGCGCGACAGCGACGCCGTCAGCGCGGCGACCAGCCGGGCCGGCGAAATCCAGGTCGGGGTGCCCGTCACGCGGTCGAGCGCGCCGCCGCGCATCCTGTGGGTCGACTCGGCCTCGCCCGACCAGTTGATCGTCGAAGTCCGCGCCATGGATCGACTCGGGTTGCTCGCGTTGCTGACCCACGCGCTGGAACGCGCGGAAACCGACATCGTCTGGGCGAAGGTCAACACCTTCGGGTCGACGGCGGCGGACGTCTTCTGCGTGACGGTGTCGGGCCAAGCGGCCGACGGCGCCGAGCACGGCGCGCGGGACGGAGTCGAGCAGAGCCTGTTGGCGGTGTTGGGCGGCCCCGCGGTCGAGGTGCTCGAGGAACCCGTCGGCGACTAGGGCTAACGCTCAGGAGTGTTCGGCGTTGAGCCGGCGCACCGCGTCGATACGCGCCCGCAGCTGTTCGCGGCTGGCCGCGGCTATCGGGGGACCGCCGCAGCGCCGCCGCAGTTCGTTGTGGATCCAGCCGTGCGGCTTGCCGGTGCGGTGATGGGCGATCGAGACCAGGGTGTTCAGCTCGCGGCGCAGCTCCCGAAGCTGGCCGTGCACCGTCGCCGGCGGGGCTTGGGCGGCCGCCAGCGGCCCGCCTTCCTTGTGCAGCTGGGCCCGCTTCTGCAGCTGCTCTTCCTGGCGCTGGTGCAGCAGCGCGCGCATCTGATCCGCATCGAGCAGCCCCGGGATGCCGAGGTAGTCCGCCTCCTCCTCGCTGCCGGCCGCAGCGGCGGTGCCGAACGATGATCCGTCGAAGATCAGCTGATCGAGTTCCGCGTCGGCGCCCAAGGAGGTGAACCCCTTGTCGAGGTCGCCCTTCTCGTCCTGCGTCTTGGTGGCGGGATCGCCGTCGAGGGGATCGCCCTCGGAGACCCGGTGCGGCTCGCCCAGCACGTGGTTGCGCTGGGCCTCCAGCTCGCTGGCCAGCTGCAGCAGGTTCGGCACCGAAGGCACGAAGATGCTCGCGATTTCACCCTGGCGGCGCGACCGCACGAACCGGCCGATGGCCTGCGCGAAGAACAGCGGCGTGGAGGCGCTGGTGGCGTAGATACCCACCGACAGCCTCGGCACGTCGACGCCCTCGGAGACCATCCGGACCGCGACCAGCCAGCGGCTGGTGCTCGCGGCGAATTCGCTGATCCGCGCCGACGATCCGGGGTCGTCGGAGAGCACCAGCGTCGGCGCCTCGCCGGTCAGCCTGGTCAACAGGACGGCATACGCGCGGGCCGCGGTCTGATCCGAGGCGATGATCATGCCGCCGGCATCGGGTATGTGCGTGCGCAACTGGCGCAGCCGCAGATCCGCGGCGGTGATCACCGCGGGCATCCATTCGCCGGCGGGGTCCAGCGCCGTGCGCCATGCGCGCGCGGTCTGCTCGGCCGACAGCGGCTCGCCGAGGCGGGCCGCGTGCTCCTCGCCGGCGCTGTCGCGCCAGCGCGCCTCCCCGGAGTAGGCGAGGAACACCACCGGCCGGACCACGCCGTCGGCGAGGGCGTCGGTGTAGCCGTAGGTGTGGTCGGCCTGCGAACGCCGTATCCCGTCGGGACCGGCCTCGTAGGTCACGAACGGGATGGGGCTGTCGTCGCTGCGAAAGGGCGTCCCCGTCAGGGCGAGCCGGCGGGTGGCGTCGCCGAACGCTTCGCGGATGGCGTCGCCCCACGTCTTGGCGTCGCCGCCGTGGTGTATCTCATCGAAGACGACCAGGGTCTTGCGCTGCTCGGTCCGCACCCGGTGCAACGTCGGATGCGCGGCGACCTGGGCGTAGGTGACCATCACGCCGTGAAACTCCGGCGCGATCCGCGCGTTGCTGTTGGAGAACCTCGGGTCCAGGGCCAGGCCGTAGCGCTGCGCGGCCTGCGCCCACTGCACCTTCAGGTGCTCGGTGGGCACCACGACGGTGACCTGCTCGACGGCCCGCTGGCCGAGCAGCTCGGCCGCCACCCGCAGGGCGAAGGTCGTCTTCCCCGAGCCCGGGGTGGCCACCGCCAGGAAATCGCGCGGCTGGGCGGCGAGATACTTGACCAGCGCCCGGCGCTGCCAGCCGCGCAGCACGCCGGTGCTGGCGTCGCTGGGCTCGCTGTCGGCCTGCGCCTGGATGCTGCTGAGCGGCACCGACACAGGCCCCCCGTTCGTTGCTCGTCGACGCGGCTAACTCGATTGAGTCGCGGCTGTGAAATCTAGCACGCCAACGCTTTTCGGCGTAGTAACGACTCGATCGGCTATCGTGTCGGGCGCGCCGTTTCGCGGGTCTGCAGCCATTCATGGATGCGTCGGGCAACGTCGGCCCAGCGCGGTTCGAGCATCATGTTGTGGCCCATGGAGAAGAATTCCGGCTCGGTTCGGTAGGCCCGCGCGGTGTTGCGCACCTCGCGGACGCTGACGAAGCCGTCGTACTCGGCGCCCAGGACCAGGATCGGCGTCGTCACCCGCTTGGTTCTGACGCGGCGGACGATCGGATCGGTCATGGCGGCGCGAACACTCTCGGCTCCGGCGCGTTGCCGGCAGGATTCGACGACGCCCTCGGGCGTGTCGGCGCAGAACAGATATTCGCGGGCCAGCGCCGGGGTGGCGAGGAATTTCAGCAGCGTGGGATCGGTCCACGATTCCATCGTCATCGACGGCCGGCGGCGCCACACGCGCAACGCCAGCGTGAGCACGCCCTGCGGCGGCACGGAGCCCACCAGCACCGCGGCCGGGGCGGTCCGATCTTCGAGATAGCGCTGGATCACGAACCCGCCCAGGGAATGGCCGATCAGGATCGGCGCGCCGCCCAGGTCGTCGGCCACCGTACGGACGTCGTCGATGTAGTCGGCGATGGACACCTTCGGCAGCGGCTTGGACGTCGGGCTGGCGCCGTGCCCGCGCAGGCTCACCGCCACCGCCCGGTAGCCGGCGTCGGCGAAGAAGTCCAGAAAGTGCTCCCAGCACCACGCGCCATGCCAGCCGCCGTGCACGAAGAGCAGCGGCACCGGATGCGCTGGGCTGCAGCACCCTTTGTCGATCACCTCGAGCATGAGCTGACTTTTCTTCGCTGCCGGCGCGCCGTCAAGCCCTTTGAAGGCGCCGAGCGTGACGCTAGCGTCACGGTGGTCGTCGAGCGTGACGCCAACGTCACGCTCGCGGCGATGGGGACGGCGCTCGCGATCACCACTAGGTCCGATGAGTGGTGACCCGCTGCGCCCCGCGGCGCGGCGCTCGCGATCACCACTAGGTCCGATGAGTGGTGACCCGCTGCGCCCTGCGGCGCGGCGCTCGCGATCACCACTAGGTCCGATGAGTGGTGACCCGCTGCGCCCCGCGGCGCGGCGCTCGCGATCACCACTAGGCTGGCGGGGTGTTTGAATCGCTGTCCGACCGGTTGACCGGAGCCCTTCAGGGACTACGCGGCAAGGGTCGTCTGACCGACGCCGATATCGAGGCCACTACCCGCGAGATCCGGCTGGCGCTGCTGGAAGCCGACGTGTCGTTGCCCGTGGTGCGCGCCTTCGTCACCCGGATCAAGGACCGCGCCAAGGGCGCCGAGGTCTCCGGGGCCCTCAACCCGGCGCAGCAGGTCGTCAAGATCGTCAACGAAGAACTCATCGGCATCCTGGGCGGACAGACCCGCCAGCTGGCGTTCGCCAAGACCCCGCCGACCGTGGTGATGCTCGCCGGTCTGCAGGGATCCGGTAAGACGTCCCTGGCCGGCAAGCTGGCCGCCTGGCTGCGCGGTCAGGGCCACACGCCGCTGCTGGTGGCCTGCGACCTGCAGCGCCCGGCCGCGGTGAACCAGCTGCAAGTCGTCGGTGAGCGCGCCGGGGTACCCGTCTTCGCGCCCCATCCTGGCGCGTCCCCCGAGTCCGGGCCCGGTGATCCGGTCGCGGTGGCGGCCGCCGGGCTCGCCGAGGCGCAGGCCAAGCATTTCGACGTCGTCATCGTCGACACCGCCGGCCGGCTGGGCATCGACGACGAGCTGATGGCCCAGGCCGCGGCCATCCGCGACGCCATCAATCCCGACGAGGTGCTGTTCGTGCTGGACGCGATGATCGGCCAGGACGCCGTCACCACCGCCGAGGCGTTCCGCGAGGGTGTCGGGTTCACGGGGGTGGTGCTGACCAAGCTCGACGGCGACGCCCGCGGTGGCGCCGCCTTATCGGTGCGCGAGGTGACCGGCGTCCCAATCCTTTTCGCCTCCACCGGCGAGAAGCTGGAGGACTTCGACGTCTTCCACCCCGACCGGATGTCCAGCCGCATCCTGGGCATGGGCGACGTGCTGAGCCTGATCGAGCAGGCCGAGCAGGTCTTCGACGCCGAACAGGCCGAGGCCGCGGCGGTCAAGATCGGCAGCGGCGAGCTCACGCTCGAGGACTTCCTGGAGCAGATGCTGGCCATCCGCAAGATGGGCCCGATCGGCAACCTGCTGGGCATGCTGCCCGGCGCCGGGCAGATGAAGGACGCGCTGGCCCAGGTCGACGACCGCCAGCTCGACCGCCTGCAGGCCATCATTCGTGGCATGACCCCCGCGGAGCGCGCCGATCCGAAGATCATCAACGCGTCGCGGCGGCTGCGTATCGCAAACGGTTCGGGCGTCACGGTGTCCGAGGTCAACCAGCTGGTCGACCGCTTCTTCGAGGCCCGCAAGATGATGTCGTCCATGCTCGGTGGCATGGGTATCCCCGGCCTGGGTCGCAAGTCGGCGACGCGAAAGTCCAAGGGAGCGAAGGGCAAGAAGGGCAAGAAGGGCGGACGCGGCCCGACACCGCCGAAGGTCCGCAACCCGCTGCGCGCTGCGATGCCGGGCATGCCGGCCGGCTTGCCCGACCTGTCGCAAATGCCCGAGGGCCTCAACGAGCTGCCGCCCGGTCTGGCCGACTTCGACCTGTCCAAGCTGAAGTTCCCGGGCAACCCCGGAAGGAAGTAGCCGCCCGGTGCGCATGCACGTACGGGGCGTGGGCCTGCCCGACGAGACCGAGATCGAACTGTGGATCGTCGACGGCCGCATCAGCGCCGAACCGGTCGCGGGCGCCGACACTGTCTTCGACGGCGGCTGGATCGTGCCCGGTCTGGTCGACGCCCACTGCCACGTCGGGCTGGGCGATCACGGCGAGATCCCGCTCGACGACGCGATCGCCCAGGCCGAGATCGAACGCGACGTCGGCGCGCTGCTGTTGCGGGACTGCGGCTCGCCCACCGACACCCGCAGCCTCGACGACCGCGACGATCTGCCCCGCATCATCCGGGCGGGCAAGCATCTGGCCAGACCCAAGCGGTACGCGGCGGGCTTCTCGCGCGAGCTCAACGACGAGTGGCAGCTGCCGGCGGCGGTGGCCGAGGAGGCCAAGCGCGGCGACGGCTGGATCAAGCTGGTCGGCGACTGGATCGACCGCAGCGTCGGCGATCTGGCCCCGCTGTGGTCCGACGACGTGCTCAAGGCCGCCATCGAAACCGCCCACGCCCACGGCGCCCGGGTCACCGCGCACGTCTTCAGTGAGGACGCGCTGCCCGGTCTGATCAACGCCGGCATCGACTGCATCGAGCACGGCACCGGCCTGGACGACGACACCGTCGAGTTGATGGTCGAGCACGGCACCGTCCTGGTGCCGACGCTGGTCAACATCGTCGAGAACTTCCCCGGCATCGCCGTCGCGGCCGCGAAGTATCCGGCGTACGCCGCGCACATGCGCGACCTGCACGCCCGCGGCCTGTCCCGGATCGCGGCCGCCCGCGACGCGGGCGTACCGATCTACGCCGGCAGCGACGCCGGCACCATGGTCGTGCCCGGGCGCATCGCCGACGAGGTCGAGGCGCTCAAGAGCATCGGGATGAGCCCGACCGAGGCGCTAGGTGCAGCGTGCTGGGACGCGCGCCGCTGGCTGGGCCGGCCCGGGCTGGATCACGGCGCCTCGGCGGACCTGCTGTGCTACTCGGACGACCCCCGCTCGGGTCCGGCCGTGCTGAGAAGCCCCGACCTGATCATGTTGCGCGGCAAGATCTTTCCTTCACCGGCCTAGCGCACGTCGTGCCGCCATTGCTCGGCGGACCCCGCATCGCCACCCGCCGCGCCGAGTTCACCGCGGTTGCGGGCCCGGTGTCCGCCGGTAACGCACACTGACCACCGGCGCCGAATATTTCCGAGTTCGCGTCAGAAAAAGATTGCGAGTGCTTGCTATCTATGTTAGTGTTCCGGCAATCGACGACATGGAGGAAACCGTGGCCTACGACGTGATCATTCGCGACGGATTGTGGTTCGACGGCACCGGCAGTGCGCCGCTGACGCGCACGCTCGGTATCCGCGCCGGCGTCGTGGCCGCCGTGTCCGCGGAGCCGCTGGACGAGACCGGTTGTCCCGAGGTGATCGACGCGGCTGGCAAGTGGGTGGTGCCCGGCTTCCTCGACGTGCACACCCATTACGACGCCGAGGTGCTGCTGGATCCCGGACTGCGCGAGTCGGTGCGCCACGGGGTCACCACGGTGTTGCTGGGCAACTGCTCGTTGTCGACGGTCTACGCCGATTCCGAGGACGCCGCCGACCTGTTCAGCCGGGTGGAGGCGGTGCCGCGCGAATACGTCTTCGGCGCGTTGAGCTCCAACCGGACCTGGTCAACGGCCGCGGAATACATCGAGGCGATCGACGCCCTGCCGTTGGGGCCCAATGTCGGCTCGCTGCTTGGTCATTCGGACCTGCGTACCGCGGTGCTCGGGCTGGATCGGGCCACTGACGCCACGGTGCGGCCCACCGCCGACGAGCTGGAGAAGATGGCCGGCCTGCTGGACGAGGCCCTCGACGCCGGGGTGCTCGGCATGTCCGGGATGGACGCCGCCATCGACAAACTCGACGGCGAACGGTTCCGCTCGCGCGCCCTGCCGTCCACCTTCGCGACGTGGCGAGAACGGCGCAGGCTGATCAAGGTGCTGCGCAAGCGCGGCCGGATTCTGCAGAGCGCCCCCAACGTGGCGAAGCCGTCCACCGGAATGCTCTTCTTCCTGGCCAGCAGCCGGATACTCAACTGGGGCAAGGGCGTTCGGATGAGCATGCTCGTGTCCGCCGACGCCAAATCCATGCCGCTCTCGGTGTACGTCTTCGGCCCGGGGGCACGCCTGCTGAACAAGCTGCTGGGCGCCGCCGTGCGATTCCAGCATCTGCCGGTGCCATTCGAGTTGTACTCCGACGGAATCGATCTGCCGGTCTTCGAGGAATTCGGCGCCGGAACGGCCGCCCTGCACCTGCGGGAACAGTTGCAGCGCAACGAGTTACTGGCGGACAAGGAATACCGGCGGCAGTTCCGGCGCGAGTTCGACCGCGTCAAGCTCGGGCCGTCGCTGTGGCACCGCGACTTCCACGACGCGGTCATCGTCGAATGCCCGGACAAGTCGTTGGTGGGCAAGAGCTTCGGCGCGATCGCCGACGAGCGCAGGCTGCACCCGCTCGACGCATTCCTGGACGTGCTCGTCGAGAACGGTGAACGCAACGTCCGGTGGACGACCGTCGTCGCCAACCATCGCCCCAAGCTGCTGGACGCACTCGCCAACGAGGGCAGCGTGCACATGGGCTTCTCGGATGCGGGCGCGCACCTGCGCAACATGGCTTTCTACAACTTCCCGTTGCGGATGCTCAAGCGCGCCCGCGACGCCTACCGCGCCGGTGCGCCCTTCATGTCCATCGAGCAGGCGGTGCATCGGCTCACCGGTGAACTGGGCGAGTGGTTCGGCATCGACGCCGGCACCCTGTGCCAGGGCGACCGTGCGGACTTCGTGGTGATCGACCCTGCCGGCCTCAACGACTCCGTCGACAGCTACCACGAGGAAGCGGTGCCGTTCTACGGCGGCCTGCGGCGCATGGTCAACCGCAACGACGACGCCGTCGTGGCCACCGGTGTGGGCGGCGTGGTGGTCTTCGGCGGAAGCCAGCCGAAAGGTGAATTCCGGGACGGCTACGGCCAATCCGTGCGGTCGGGCCGCTACCTGCGGGCGGGGGAGCGCACCCGCCGGGAACGCAGCGCGCTAAGCGTTACCGCCTGACATGGCCAGAACCCAGCAGCAGCGCCGCGAGGAAACCGTCGGACGGCTCATCGACGCCTGCATCGCCACCATCATCGAGGTCGGCTACGCCCGGGCGTCGGCCGCGGTCATCACCAAGCGGGCCGGGGTGTCGGTCGGTGCGCTGTTCCGGCACTTCGACACCATGGGCGACTTCATGGCGGCCACCGCCTCGGAAGTGCTACGCCGCCAACTGGAGTCGTTCACCAAGGGGGTCGCCGCGATACCCCCCGACCGGCCGGCGCTCGAAGCGGCGCTGGTGATCCTGCGCGACATCACCTGCGGCCCGGCCAACGCTGTCATCTACGAACTGCTGGTCGCCGCCCGCACCGACGAAAAGCTCAGGGAGACTTTGCAACACGAGCTGGGGCAGTACGCGGCGAAGATCCACGACGCGGCCCGCGCGCTACCGGGCGCCGAACGCTTCCCCGAGAACACCTTCCCGGTGTTCGTGGCGCTGATGACCAACGTGTTCGACGGGGCCGCCGTGGTGGAAGGCGTACTGCCGCAACCGGAGATCGCGGCCCAGCGGATTCCGGTGCTGATGGCGTTGCTGACCGCGGCGCTGCCCGGCGCGGACTCCTGACGGGGCGCTTACAGCGAGCCGATGCTGGACTGCGGGCTTTGTGCGAATCCCCAGTCGAACAGCGTCGCCGCCTGATCCCAGTACGTCGGCCCGCCCTCCTTGATCAGCCCGTACATCATGGCGATCACCAGCCGGCGGCCACCGCGCGCGGCGGCCCCCACGAAGGTCTTGCGGGCGGCGTTGGTGAAGCCGGTCTTGCCCCCGATCGCGCCGGGGTAGCGCTGCAACAGCTCGTCCTGGTTGGTGATCGGGTGATCGCCGTTATCGCCCGGGAACATCGCCGAGGGCTCGGCGGTGATCTGCGCGAACACCGGGTTAGCCATCGCCGCGCGGAAGATGACCGCCAGGTCGTGCGCGGTCGACGCGCCCGACCCGCCGGGGCCGTCCAGACCGGAGGGCGTCGCCGCGTGGGTATTGGTGGCCCCGAGCGAGGCCGCCTTGGCGTTCATCTTGGCGACGGTGGCGTCCGGGCCGCCCAGCATGTGCGCCAGCGTGTTGGCGGCGTCGTTCCCCGAGACCAGCAGCAGGCCGTCGAGGAGCTGGCGCGCGGTGTAGGTGCGGCCCGGTTTGATGCCGACGCAGTTGCACTCCACCTGGGTGTCGGCGACGTCGGCGACGACGGTCGAGTCCAGGCTCACCGAGTCCAGGACCACCTGGGCCAGCAGCGTCTTGATGGTGCTCGCCGGCGGGTGGGGCACGTTCTGGTCCCGGCCGGCCAGCACCTGACCGCTGTCGAGGTCGGCGACGATCCAGGTCTGGGCCGGGCCGTCGGGAATGGGGATCGAGCCGACCGGTTGCATGCTGTCGGCCCAGGATGTGGGGACGGTGGCACCGCACGCACCCACCGTGAACAGGGCCGCGGCTGCGGCCATGACCTTGCGCATGGGCCGAAAGTCTAACTTCCGGGCCTGTTCGTCGTCGATCTTCAGTACTGTCCGATGCATGTTGAGCCTGGCCGAAATCTCCGACCGCCTCGAGATCCAGCAGCTTCTGGTCGACTACTCCACCGCCATTGACCAGCGCCGATTCGACGACCTGGACAAGGTGTTCACGCCCGACGCCTACATCGACTACACGGCGCTCGGCGGCATCGAGGGGCGCTACCCGGAGGTGAAGAAGTGGCTGGCCGAGGTGCTGCCCAACTTCCCGGTGTACGCGCACATGCTGGGCAATTTCTCGGTCCACATGGACGGGGACAAGGCCACCTCGCGGGTGATCTGCTTCAACCCGATGGTGCTGGGCGGCGACACCGACCAGGTGCTGTTCTGCGGACTCTGGTACGACGACGAGTTCCTGCGCACGCCCGACGGCTGGCGCATGACCCGGCGGGCGGAGACCAAGGTCTTCCAGAAAGTGATGTGAGCGCCGCATTGTTTTTCGCCGAGATTGCCGTCAGGGCTGTGCCACGCACGCCGGAAGCGACCATGACGGCAATCTCGGCGGCGCGCCCGCGCGATTTCTGATCGCCGCCCCTGGTCTGGCACAATGGGCGGCTGTCCGCCGCGCGATTACGCATCGCCGACCGGTCATACACGCGAGGCGAAACCGGATCCGGGCATCCCGCCCCGATCGCTGAATCGCAGCGTGACACACACAGGAGAAATCGCTTAACCATGGCTGTGAAGATCAAGCTCACCCGGCTTGGCAAGATCCGCAATCCCCAGTACCGCATCGCCGTCGCCGACGCGCGGACCCGGCGCGACGGACGCTCCATCGAGGTCATCGGCCGTTACCACCCGAAGGAAGACCCGAGCCTCATCGAGATCAACTCGGAGCGCGCGCAGTACTGGCTGTCCGTGGGTGCCCAGCCCACCGAGCCCGTCCTCAAGCTGCTGAAGATCACCGGTGACTGGCAGAAGTTCAAGGGCCTGCCCGGCGCCGAAGGCCGCCTGAAGGTCGCCCCGGCCAAGCCCAGCAAGCTGGAGCTGTTCAACGCCGCGCTGGCGGAGGCCGACGGCGGACCGACCACCGAGGCCGCGAACCCGAAGAAGAAGGCCCCGGCCAAGAAGGCCGCGAAGGCCGACGAGCCCGGGGCCGCCGCCGAGACGCCCGCGGAGCCCGCCGCTGAGGCCGAGGCGCCCGCCGAGGCCGGCGAGCAGGCCGAGCCGACGACCGAAAGCTGACCGCGGCGATGAGTACGGTTGTCGTTGACGCTGTTGAGCATCTGGTCCGCGGGATTGTCGACAACCCCGACGATGTCCGGGTGGACATGGTGACCAGCCGCCGGGGGCGGACGGTCGAGGTCCACGTCCACCCCGACGACCTGGGCAAGGTGATCGGCCGCGGGGGTCGCACCGCGACCGCGTTGCGCACGCTGGTCGCCGGTATCGGCGGTCGCGGCATCCGCGTCGACGTGGTGGACACCGACCAGTAGTCGCTGATGGAACTCCCTTGGAGTTGACCGTCGGGCGCGTGGTGAAAGCCCACGGCATCAGCGGCGAGCTGGTGGTGGAGATCCGCACCGACGATCCCGCCGCCCGGTTCTCGCGGGGTAACACGTTGCGCGCCAAGCCCTATCGTGGCGGTGCGGAACGCAGCGTCGTCATCGAGAGTGTGCGCGAGCATGGCGGGCGGCTGTTGGTGCGGCTGGAAGGCATCACCGACCGCGACGGCGCCGACGAGCTGCGCGGCACCCTGTTCGTCGTCGACTCCGAGGACTTGCCCGCCATCGACGAGGCGGACACCTACTACGACCATCAACTCGAAGGCCTGCACGTCCGCACCGTCGCGGGCGAGCAGGTCGGCGTCGTCGCCGAGGTGTTGCACACCGCGGCCGGTGAATTGTTGGCGGTGCGGAGTGAGGCGGTCGCCGGTGACGCGAAGCGGGAAGTGTTGGTGCCGTTCGTGACCGCGATCGTCACCTCGGTGTCGCTGGACGACGGCGTGGTCGAGATCGATCCGCCCGAAGGCCTGCTGGATCTGTAGCGGGGATCTCCGATATGAGAATCGACGTCGTCACCATCTTCCCGGCTTATCTGGACCCGTTGCGGCAATCCTTGCCAGGCAGGGCGATCCAGTCCGGCCTGGTCGATCTGCGGGTCCATGACTTGCGGCGCTGGACGCACGACGTGCACCGCTCGGTCGACGATTCCCCCTACGGCGGGGGCCCGGGGATGGTGATGAAGGCGCCGGTCTGGGGCGAGGCGCTAGATGAAATCGCCTCGGAGGAAACGCTTTTGGTCGTTACCACGCCGGCCGGTCGGTTGTTCACGCAAGAGACGGCCGCCCGCTGGAGCGCCGAAACCCAACTGGTGTTCGCCTGTGGTCGCTACGAGGGCATCGACCAGCGGGTCATCGAGGATGCCGGGCGGCGGATGCGGGTCGAAGAAGTCTCGATCGGCGACTACGTGCTGCCGGGCGGCGAGTCGGCCGCCGTGGTGATGATCGAGGCCGTGGTGCGCCTGCTCGAGGGAGTGCTCGGCAATCCGGCCTCGCACCAATACGATTCGCACTCTCCGGCCCTGGATCGGCTGCTGGAGGGTCCCAGCTATACCCGGCCGCCGAGCTGGCGCGGGCTCGACGTTCCCGAGGTGCTGTTGTCCGGCGACCACGCGCGCGTCGCGGCGTGGCGCCGGGAAATCTCGCTGCAGCGCACCCGCGAACGCCGCCCCGAACTGCTCGACCCGCGGGATTAGAGCCCGCGCCGGGACGCCTCGATGCGGCCCTCGGGAAAGATCGTCTTGACCGCCCGGGTGATGGTGTCGCGGGCGGTGGCGTCATCGGCGGTCTGCAGGGACTGGACCACCATGATGTAGCGGCGGTCGGCCCCGATCACGCCGGTCGACAAATGCATCCAGTCGCTGCCGATGCAGCACATCCAGCCCTGCTTGACCGCGACCGGTTCGGCGTACAGACCGTCCGGGATGCCGAATCGCTGCGGGTAGCCGTCGAGGCCGTTGGGGGTGGACTGGGACAGGTCATTCACGATGATCTTGGCGTCATCGGCCGGCAGGCCGCCCGCGCCGTCCAGCAGCATCTCGTAGTAGCGGATCAGGTCGGTCACCGAGCTCATGGTGTTCCACCAGCGCCCGTCGCTGGGCGGGGTGGTGGAGGTCAGGCCGTAGCGGGCCGCGACCTCGGTGATGATGGCGGCGCCGCCGCCCTGACCCCAGAACTTCTCGGCCGCGCCGTCGTCGGATGACTGCAGCATGATGTCCAGGGCCTGACGGTCGTCGGCGTTCAGCGGCGTCTTGCCCTCGGATTCGTGCAGCAGCAGATCGTCGGCGATGAACAGCTTCGCGACCGACGCGGTGCCGATGACCTGGCTGTTCCCGTTGGCGATCAGCTGATGCGTGCTGCGATCGAGGATGGCCACCGACAGCGCGGCGCCGCTGCTGGCGGCCTCTTCGGCGGCCTGCTGGACGCGGGCCTGCAGCTGGCCGAATCCCGAGCTCGGCAGCGCCTGGGACGGCTGCGGCGGCGTGGCCGCCTCGAGCATCAGCGCGGCCGACTGCGGGGGAGCCGAGGTGGGTGGCGCGGAGATGACCCGAACGGGCGCGGTGACCGGGAGGCTGTAGACCTTTGCCTGGACCAGCACCTCGGAGCCGGCGGCAACCACCAACGTCACCGCCGCGGTAGCGGTGAACAGCGTCAGCGGACGTACCCGCATTCGTCTCCTCCAGCGTGACTTAGACACAGGGCAAGAGCGGGTCCGTCGCGCCAGCTCCACCGGCCATCACGCTCCGAGTGCGGGTAGCGCGTTCTGACCCCAGTCATATGTACCATTTACCAGCGCGTTTGGCGCGTTGTGAACCGCCGACTCGCTGTGATTTCCGCGGTACGCGCCCCGTCTGGCACAATTGACCAGTTGTCTCCAGCGGTTGCAGGCCGGTTGGCCCTTTTCCCGCCTGCTGCGAGATACGCCAGAAAGCCCGAAACCATCGGCTTGGCGACCGCCTCACACCCGCGTGTGGGTAGCTGCCGTCGGCCGCGACCGCAAGGAAGTGTCTCGCATGAACCGGCTGGACTTCGTCGATCAGGCGTCGCTGCGCGACGATATCCCGGTGTTCGGCCCGGGCGACACCGTCAACGTGCACGTCAAGGTCATCGAGGGCGCCAAGGAGCGTATCCAGGTGTTCAAGGGCGTGGTGATCCGTCGTCAGGGCGGTGGCATCCGTGAGACGTTCACCGTGCGCAAGGAAAGCTATGGCGTCGGCGTCGAGCGGACCTTCCCGGTGCACTCGCCCAACATCGACCACATCCAGGTGGTGACCCGCGGTGACGTCCGCCGCGCGAAGCTGTACTACCTGCGTGAACTGCGCGGCAAGAAGGCCAAGATCAAGGAGAAGCGCTGAGCCGGGACGCCTTGGCGGCGCTGCTGATCCGTCCCATCGTTTCTGCGGTGCGCCGGTTTACCGGGCCACAACGTGCGCTGGCTACGCTGATCTCGTGACGGATACCGCGGATTCATCGAAGCCCGAGTCCCACGCCGGCGAGTCAGATCCGAAGGTCTCTACCCGCAATCCGGAGACGCGCCCCGACGACGCCGCGACGACGGCCGGATCGATCCCCGAACCGGGGCCGGTGGCCGAGACGCCCGACGACGGCGAACCGGAGGAGCCCAAGCGTTCGACGCTGCGCGAATTCGCGATCCTGGCGGTGATCGCCGTCGTCCTCTACTACGTCATGCTGACCTTCGTGGCGCGGCCCTACCTGATCCCGTCCGAATCCATGGAGCCCACGCTGCACGGGTGCACGGGCTGTGTCGGCGACCGGATCATGGTCGACAAGGTCACCTACCGGTTCAGCGCGCCGCACCCCGGTGACGTCATCGTCTTCAAGGGGCCGCCGCCCTGGAACCTCGGCTACAAGTCGATCAGGTCCAACAACACCGTGCTGCGCTGGGTGCAAGACGCGCTGTCCTTCATCGGCTTCGTGCCGCCGGACGAGAACGACCTGGTCAAGCGGGTCATCGCGGTCGGCGGGCAGACGGTGCAGTGCCGGGCCGACACCGGGTTGACGGTCGACGGCAAGCCGCTGAAGGAGCCGTACCTGGATCGCAACACCATGGCCGCCGACCCATCGGTGTATCCATGCCTGGGCAGCGAGTTCGGCCCGGTCGCCGTCCCGCCGGGACGGCTGTGGGTGATGGGCGACAACCGGACGCACTCGGCGGATTCGCGGGCCCACTGCACCAGCGAGCCGGCCGAAGCCCTCAGGGGTGTGCTGTGCACCGGCGACCCGACGTCGGGCACGGTGCCGGTGTCCAACGTGATCGGAAAAGCCAGGTTCATCGTGTGGCCGCCGACTCGATGGGGTGGCGTGGGATCGGTGAACCCGCAACAGAATCGGTAGCCATGGCCACGACTTGGCCGCCGCGGGCGGTGATCCGCAGATCGTCGGGGTTGCGCACCCTGGAGTCGGCGCTGTACCGCAGCGGGTTGGGTCCGGTGGCCGGCGTCGACGAGGTCGGCCGCGGCGCCTGCGCCGGACCGCTGGTGGTCGCGGCCTGCGTGCTCGGGCCGGGGCGAATGGAAAGCCTTGCCGCGCTTGATGATTCCAAGAAGTTGACGGAGGCCGCCCGGGAGAAGCTGTTCCCGCTGATCCGCCGGTATGCGCTGGCCTACCACGTGGTATTCATCCCGCCGGCCGAGGTGGACCGGCGCGGCGTGCACGTCGCCAACATCGAAGGCATGCGTCGTGCCGTCGCCGGGCTGTCCGTGCGTCCCGGCTACGTGCTGAGCGACGGCTTCCGGGTGCCCGGGCTGGCCGTCCCGTCGTTGCCGGTCATCGGCGGCGACGCGGTCGCGGCGTGTATCGCCGCGGCCAGCGTGCTGGCGAAGGTCAGCCGGGACCGGTTGATGGTCGCCATGGAGGCCGATCACCCCGGTTACGGCTTCGCCCTGCACAAGGGCTACAGCACGCCGGCCCACAGCACGGCGCTGACCCGGCTGGGCCCGTGTCCCGAGCATCGTTATTCGTTCATCAACGTGCGGCGCGTGGCCGACGGGCCGGGTGGCCGGGTGGTGGCCGACTGCCAACCGGACCCACCGCTGCAGCACGACGGATATCGGTGAGGAAAGATGGGATCAGGATTCCCACCCCGGCGGACGGTAGCTAGCGCCGGGTGCCCGGGGAAAACTGTCTGGGAGAAGGACGTCTGAGCAGATGAGTGCAGAAGATCTCGAAAAGTATGAAACCGAGATGGAGCTCTCGCTGTACCGCGAATACAAGGACATCGTCGGCCAGTTCAGCTACGTCGTGGAGACCGAACGGCGGTTTTACCTGGCCAACAGCGTCGAGATGACGCCCCGCAACGCCGACGGCGAGGTCTACTTCGAGCTGCGGCTGTCCGATGCCTGGGTGTGGGACATGTACCGGCCGGCGCGGTTCGTCAAGCAGGTGCGGGTGGTCACCTTCAAGGACGTCAACATCGAAGAGGTCGAGAAGCCCGAGCTGCGGCTGCCCGAATAACCGGGCCTACGTATTCGGCGGAAGCTGGTTGTCGTCGGAAGCCGGCAGCTGGCCGCGCTGATTGATCACCTCCCGCGCGACGTCGGCAAGCTTGATGTTCAGCGCCTGGGAGTGGCGCCGCAACAGGTCGAAGGCCTCGTCCTCGCCCATGTCGTGCAGCATCATCAACATGCCGACGGCCTTGCCGATCTCGCGGTTGCTGAGCAGTCCGCGCCGCAGGCTCGCGGCATCTTCGCCCTTGTTGACGGCGTTGATGGCGACACTGGCGAACGCGGCCAGCACTGCCGCCCGCCCGGCGGACTCGGCGTCGAAAATGTTCGGGGTGTCGCTGAACAGGTTGAGCGCGGCCCCCTTGCGTTTGTCCACCAGGAGCCGAAACCCCATCGCGCCCCGCACCGGGGTCTCGGCGACCAGAACCTCCGCCAGCTTGGGCCACAGCGACGGCGTGGTCAGGTCCGGATCGATCTGGGGGGTCTCCTCCTCGATCGCGTCGATGCAGGGGCCGTCGCCGGAACGCCGTTCCAGCTCGTCGATGGCTTGGGCCAGGCGGTCACTCGCGCCCACGGTGACGTAGCGGTCCCCGTCACGCACCAACAGGCTGGCGTGGTCACAGCCACGGACGACCAGGGTGGCGGCGATGCAGATGGCGGCGTACATCTGGTTGGCGTCCGAGCCCTGATAGATGATCTCGGCGAGGGCGGCGAAAACCGTGCCGGGGTCGGCCTTCTCCCCGCCCGTCACGGGTGCCTCCGCGCCGGCCTTCGGTTCGTCCCCCATACTGAGCCCTTCGTTCCTGCGGTGCCGACGGTGTGACAGCGTCCGATCGCCGTAAATTATCGGTCGCCGCGACCAGCCTTACACGCGGTTCCGTCTGGTTGCGGCCAATCAGTGGGCATCTTGCCGGTCACCGTCGATCCGCCAAGTCCCCGCTGACGATGCGGAGTGCCCGCACGTCCAACCGCTCGCGAGTCGCGAAATGTTGGAAAGATGGTTCTATCATGCGCCGACTGCGTGCGCCGGTGGGCTCGGTGACGTTTCCCACCCGGGGTTTCGGCCGGCTGCGGGAGGGAAGGACGTTGTGAATGGGAGTGACCGTCGCGGTGACCGGTCCGACCGGGGAGATCGGCATCTCCGCGGTGACGGCGCTCGAACGCGAACCCGCCGTCGACGCCATCATCGGGATGGCCCGCCGGCCGTTTGACCCGTCGTCTCACGGTTGGCAAAAGACCACGTATCAGCAGGGCGACATCCTGGACCGCGAGGCCGTCGACGCCCTGGTGGCGCAGGCCGACGTGGTCATCCACCTGGCTTTCATCATCATGGGTTCGCGCGACGAGAGCGCCCGGGTGAATCTGGAGGGCACCCGCAACGTGTTCGAGGCAACGGTGGCCGCCGAGCGGCCCCGGCGCCTGGTCTACACGTCGTCGGTGGCGGCCTACGGCTACCACTCCGACAATCCCGTCCCGCTGACCGAGGACGTGCCCGCCCGGGGCTCCGCCGAGCACTACTACTCCGAGCAGAAGGCGGCCTGTGAGGAGCTGCTCGCCGAGATCACCGCGGACTCGGCGCTCGAGGTGTTCGTGCTGCGGCCCTGCGTGGTCGCCGGGCCCAGAGCCACCGCGCTGGCCGACGCGATGCCGTGGAATCAGCTGCCCGGTCCGATGCGTGCCGTGGTGAAGGCCGTTCCGATCCTCAAGCCGGTGGTGCCGGACCCGGGTATCCCGTTGCAGCTGGTTCACCACGACGACGTCGCGGCGGCGATCGCGCTGGCGGCCACCGCTCCGGCGCCGCCGGGCGTCTACAACATCGCCGGCGACGGGGTCGTGACGGTGGGCGACGTCGCGAGGGCGCTGGGCGGTCGCCCAGTGCGGGTTCCCGCCGTCGCCGCGACGGCGGCCTCGGCGGCCATCTCGCGGGTGCCGGTGGTGCCGTCGATACTGGAATGGCTGCACACGGCCCGGACGTCGATGGTCATGGACACCACCAAGGCCAAGACCCAACTGGGCTGGCGCCCGCTGCACTCGTCGGCCGAAACGTTGGAAGCGCTGGCCTCGGGGGCATGACGCCCCGGCGACCGGCCGGCGACCAAGGTAGTTTGGCTTCGTGAGGTCCCAGCGTTCCGCCGCTTCGCGCGACGCCGCCGGCGGTGAAATCGCCTAGTGCGGCACGTAACATCGCGTCGGCGGGTGACGCATCTGACCGCCGGGAAGGCGATCACCCGGCCCGAGACGCTGGTCGTCGAGGAGCCGCTGGAGATCCGGGTGAACGGCGCGGCGGTCACCGTGACGATGCGTACGCCGGGGGCGGATTTCGAACTGGCGCAAGGCTTTCTGCTCACCGAGGGCGTCATCGCCGGCCGCGACGACGTGCTGACCATCCGGTATTGCGGCGGTGCCGTCGACAGGGAGAACACCTATAACGTCCTGGACGTGACGTTGGCCACCGGTGTGGACAAGCCCACTCTCGATGTCACCCGCAACTTCTACACCACCTCGTCGTGCGGGGTCTGCGGCAAGGCGTCGCTGGACGCGGTGCGGCTGACCGGCCGGTTTTCTCCGGGCGCCGATCCCGCGACCGTCGCGGCGGCCACGCTCAAGGCGATGCCCGACCAATTACGTTCCGCGCAAAAGGTTTTCGACAGCACCGGGGGTCTGCACGCCGCCGCGCTGTTCGGGGTGGACGGCGCGATGCTGGTGGTGCGCGAGGACATCGGCAGGCACAACGCCGTCGACAAGGTGATCGGCTGGGCGCTGGAACATGAGCGGATACCGCCGCACGCCTCGGTGTTGCTGGTCAGCGGGCGCGCGTCGTTCGAGCTGACACAGAAGGCCGTGATGGCCGGGATTCCGGTGCTGGCGGCGGTGTCGGCGCCGTCGTCGCTGGCGGTCTCGTTGGCCGAGGAGTCGGGCATCACGCTGGTGGCGTTCTTGCGGGAAGACTCGATGAACATCTACACCAGGGCGGACCGGATCACCTAGTCGATGGTGGCGACCCGGTTGTGGATGGGCGCCGCACTGGGGATAACCGGCCGCCGCGGGCGGCCACGGACGGCGGTGGCGGCCCGTCCCGTCGGAGGCCCCGGGCACCGTGACCCCCATGACGACCGAAACGACGATGACCCGGATCCAGCTCGGGGCGATGGGTGAGGCGCTCGCCGTGGATCATCTGACGCGAGTGGGATTTCGGATCCTGCAGCGCAACTGGCGCTGCCGCTACGGCGAACTCGACATCATCGCCCGCGACGACACCACGTCGACGGTGGTGTTCGTCGAGGTGAAGACCCGTACCGGCGACGGCTACGGGGGACTGGCGCACGCCGTCACGCCGCGCAAGGTGCGGCGGCTGCGCAGGCTTGCCGGGCTGTGGCTGGCCGGCCAGGACCAGCATTCGGCGGCGATCCGCATCGACGTGATCGGCGTGCGCATCGGGCGCCGCCGCACCCCCGAGATCACCCACCTGCAAGGGATCGGCTGATGGCGCTGGGACGCGCGTTCTCCGTCGCGGTGCGCGGCGTCGACGGACAGATCGTGGAGATCGAAGCCGACATCACTTCCGGCCTGCCGGGCGTGCATCTGGTGGGCCTGCCCGACGCCGCCCTGCAGGAGTCGCGTGACCGGGTCCGGGCGGCGGTCACCAATTGCGGCAACGCCTGGCCGATGGCGCGGCTCACGCTGGCGTTGTCGCCGGCGACGCTGCCCAAAATGGGGTCCGTTTACGACATCGCCCTGGCGGCCGCGGTGCTGTCGGCGCAGCGCAAGAATCCCTGGGACCGGCTGGAGAAAACGGTGCTGCTGGGCGAGCTGTCGCTGGACGGGCGGGTGCGGCCGGTACGCGGGGTGCTGCCCGCCGTGCTGGCCGCCAAACGCGACGGCTGGCCGGCAGTGGTTGTTCCGGTGGACAACCTCGCCGAGGCCAGCCTGGTCGACGGCATCGACGTGTGGGGCGTGCGCACCCTGGGGCAGCTGCAGAAGTGGCTCGGCGGCACCGGCGCCCTGGACAACAGGATCGACGCGCAACCCACGGGCGGGGAGCCGGCCGCGGATCTGGTCGACGTGGTCGGGCAGACGCAGGCGCGGTTCGCGGTGGAGGTGGCCGCCGCCGGGGCGCACCACCTCATGCTCACCGGCCCGCCGGGGGTCGGCAAAACGATGCTCGCCCAACGCCTTCCGGGGTTGCTGCCGGCATTGACGGATGCCGAATCCCTGGAAGTCACCGCGATTCACTCGGTGGCCGGGTTGTTGTCCGGCAACACACCGTTGATCACCCGGCCGCCGTTCGTCGCGCCGCATCACAGCTCGAGCGTCGCCGCGCTGGTCGGCGGCGGGTCGGGGATGGCACGCCCGGGCGCGGTCAGCCGGGCGCATCGCGGGGTGCTCTTCCTCGACGAGTGCGCCGAGATTCGGGTCAGCGCACTGGAAGCTCTGCGAACACCGTTGGAGGACGGCGAGATTCGGCTGGCCCGCCGCGACGGGGTGGCGTGTTATCCCGCCCGGTTCCAGCTGGTGCTGGCCGCCAACCTGTGCCCGTGCGCGCCGGCCGACCCGCAGGACTGCATCTGCGCGGCGGCGGCCAAACGCCGATACCTGGGCAAGCTGTCCGGGCCGCTGCTGGATCGCGTGGACCTGCGCGTGCAGATGCACCAGGTCAAGGCCGGGGCGTTCGCGGGCCGGGACGGTGAATCCACGGCACAGGTCTGCCACCGGGTGGCGCAGGCCCGCGCGGCCGCCGCCCAGCGCTGGCAACCGCACGGATTCCACACCAACGGTGAGGTCAGCGGGACGCTGCTGCGCCGAAAGTTCCGTCCCAGCAACGCGGCGATGGAGCCGCTGCAAAAGGCGCTGGACCGCGGGGTGCTCAGCATCCGTGGCCTCGACCGCACATTGCGGGTCGCGTGGAGCCTGGCCGACCTGGCCGGCCGCACGATACCGGGGATCGACGAAGTCGCCGCCGCACTCAGCTTCCGCCAGCCCGGGGCGCAGCGATGAGCGCGACGGCCCACCGGCTGGCCGCGCTACCAGCGCGCCATGGTCAGCCAATCGGTGTGCCCACCCCGCACCGCGATCGCGACGGTCACCAGGACCGCGAACGCGCGGGCGAATTGGGCCATCGCGCGGCCGCTCTCACCGCGCTGTTGCATCTCGCGCAACCCGATGCAGGCAAGACCGATGCTGATCAGGGGGATGGGAAACCCGATCCAGCTGACCAGGCTGAGCGCGAACGCCGCCACGGCCCAGGGGTTCTTCGGACGTTCGGACACGCGGTACACCATCGGCAGGTCGAGGATCATGGGTCGTTCCGTTCGTTGCGGGCCGGCGTGCGGCGGGCGGCTGACCACACCACATTCGCGCGCCGGGCTGCATGGATCCTTGGCGGATTCTTGGAGCCGGAGGCGCGGCGATGACGCCCGACGATCCCGCGCAGCGCGCCTGGGCCTATCTGTCCCGGGTGGCCGAGCCGCCCTGCGCCGAACTCGCCGCCTTGGTGCAGCGCGTCGGCCCGGTGGAGGCGGCCGAGCGGGTTCGGCGGGGATCGGTCGACGACGATCTGGCCCGCCACACCGAGGCCAGGCGTGACATCGACAGCTCAGCGGCCGATCTCGAGATGATCGCTCGGCGGGGCGGGCGGTTGATCACCCCCGACGACGACGAGTGGCCGTTGCTGGCGTTCGCCGCATTCCACGGTGCCGAACCACGACGGCGCGGCGGTCCGCCGATGGTTCCGCCCATGGTGTTGTGGGCGCAGGGCCCTGTGCGGCTCGATGAGGCCGCGCACCGGGCGGTCGCCGTGGTCGGGACGCGCGCCTCGACCGCGTACGGCGAGCAGGTCGCCGGTGACTTGGCGGCCGGCTTGGCCCAGCGTGACGTCGCGGTCGTCTCGGGCGGCGCCTACGGCATCGACGGTGCGGCGCACCGCGCGGTGCTGGACTGCGACGGCATCACGGTGGCCGTCCTGGCCGGCGGGCTCGACATCCCCTACCCGAGCGGTCACACCGCGCTGCTGCACCGCATCGGCCAGCACGGACTCCTGTTCACCGAATACGCGCCCGGTATCCGCCCGGCCCGCTACCGGTTCCTGACCCGCAATCGTCTGGTGGCCGCGGTGGTGGGGGCGGCCGTGGTGGTGGAAGCGGGGCTGCGCAGCGGCGCGGCCAGCACCGCGGCCTGGGCGCGGGCGTTGGGGCGGGTGGTGGCCGCGGTGCCCGGGCCCGTCACGTCGTCGGCGTCGGCGGGCTGCCATGCGCTGCTGCGCAACGGCGCCGAACTGGTCACCCGGGCCGACCATGTTGTGGAGCTCGTGGGCCACATCGGCGAACTGGCCTCCGACGAGCCGCGCCCGGCGACGCCCCTCGACGGCCTCAGCGACGCCGAGCGCCGGGTGTACGAGGCGTTGCCGGGCCGCGGCGGCGCCACGGTCGACGAGATCGCGGTCGCGTCGGGGCTGCCGCCCGAGCAGGCGCTGGGGCCGCTGGCGATGCTCGAGCTGGCCGGATTGGTGCGCCGCCAGGACGGGTGCTGGCGAATCGTGCGGGCTCACGGGGCCGTGGCGACGGCGCCGCCTGCGTGAATGGGATCAAGCGGAGAACCGCTCGCGCGGGGCTCGTTTGCTCGACGGGGGCCGGGAGCCGACAGGACAACATTGGTCGACCGGTCACGCTGCCTGTTCAACCAGTCGGTACGGGAGGCGGCGTTGAACTGTCTCGTCGACGCTGACGGTGAAGACATACGAGCCCAGCTTCTCCAACCGAAGTACCGGAATGTTAACTGCGAAGGCAACTGACTGGGTTTGGTCGGCCTCATGAGAGCTCGACCTGCCAATGTTGAATTGAAATTGAGCGCGGAACGGTTCGTATCCGTCCACACCCTTTTGAACCTCAACCGCACACCCGTCCGAGTCCAGCAGTCCAATGTCGACCGTGTGCTCTCGGTCGCTCGCCGTCCGCGGTACTTCGACGATAATTCCGATGCCCACCGAGACCGTAAAGGGTACCGAGTGTCCGGCCGGAATGCGGACCTGATCTATGCCTCCCGCCGAGATGTACAACAAGTTGTTTTGCGCCTCAGCGTGGTTACACAAAATTGCTGTCAACTCCATGTCGAGAACAGTACGCAGAAAGCCTTACCGCAGTGAGTAATTGGCAGCATCGATCGCCAAGCCGCCCCGCGATTGAATGAAGGGAAGCTCAACGGATTTCGCTGAGCGCTGCCTTTCTGCTGTTCAGAGGCCAGATGCCGATTCGCGGTCAAGATTGACCGCAGCGGTGGTGACCAGGGCAAGCGACGTCGCAACGGCGCGTCGAGTCCACATATCCCGCGGCGAAAGACGTTTGAACTCGTCGACTTCCGCCGCGGGCCCTGGGTGCTTACCTGGTAATGCGACGAGGCCGGCTCGTTGCTTAGCTCGACCTCATTGCCGATCAGGGCAAAAGCCGAGCCCAGGCCGGGTTCCCAGCGGCCGTCGCACGTTGGCGGTTCACCGGAGGTCCGCCCCTGGCCATTATGCGATACCGCTCGATCCCCGAAGCCAGTGGAAACGGCGGTTGATGCCCCAACCAAATTCTGCAAAGTCCACCCGAACTAATGCTACACGCGCATAATAGAAGTCCTCGAGGTAAATCCCCCACGAGCGCAGTAAGAGTCCTGACTTTGGGTGTCGTCACGCAGACAACTTGGTGAGAAGGCTATGGATTTTGCTGAGCTGCCCCCAGAGGTCAATTCCACGCGCATGTATAGCGGCCCCGGGGCGGGGCCGCTTTTGGCGGCCGCGGCGGCTTGGGACGCGCTGGCCGCGGCGCTGGCGTCCACCGCCAGCGGCTACACCTCGGTGGTGTCGGAGCTGGCCGGCCAGGTGTGGTTGGGACCGGCATCGCTGGCGATGGCGGCTGCAGCGGTTCCCTATGCGGAGTGGCTGGCGACCACGGGCACTCAGGCCGCGCAAACCGCCGCCCAGGCGTATGCGGCGGCGGCGGCCTACGAGGCGGCCTTCATCGCGACGGTGCCCCCGCCGGCGATCGCCGAGAATCGGGCGGAGCTGGCGGCTTTGGTCGCGACCAATTTTCTGGGGCAGAACGCGCCGGCGATCATGGCTACTGAAGCCCTGTACATGGAGATGTGGGCCCAAGACGCCGCCGTCATGTACGGATATGAGGCCGCCTCGACGGCCGCCAGCGCCCTTGCCCCGTTCGGGGAGCCGCCGCGGACCACCAACCCTGCCGGGCAGGGAGCTCGCGCCGGCGCGATGGTCCGGGCCGTCGGCGACTCCACCACCGCCCGGATCCAATCCCTCACGCAACTGAGCTCGCCCACCGCCTCGCAGCAGTCTGCCTCGACTGCGGTGTCCCAGCAGTCTGCTTCGACTGTGGTGTCCCAGCAGTCTGGTTCGACTGCGGTGTCCCAGCAGGCCAGCTCATTCGCGGCGTCTCAACAGCTCAGCGCGTCTGCGATGTCTCAGCAATCCGCGTCGAACGCTGTCTCCTCGCAGCCGGGCGCGACAACGGTGTCTCAGCAGGCGGTGTCGCCGACGTTGTCCCAGCAGCTTGGCTCGACCACTGTGTCGCCACAGTCGGCGCCGAGTTCTGTCTCCCCGCAGCCGACCACGACCGCTGCCTATCAGGTGGCCTCACCCGCGACGTCGAACCAGCCGGCCGCCACCGCGGTGTCTCAGCAGTCGGCGTCGACCGCGGTGACGCAGCAGTCGGCGTCGACCGCGGTGACGCAGCAGGTCAGCTCGTCCGCGGCCACTCAGCAGCTCAGCTCGAGTGCGGTGACGCAGCAGTCGGCGTCGACCGCGGTGACGCAGCAGGTCAGCTCGTCCGCGGCCACCCAACAGCTCAGCTCGAGTGCGCTGACGCAGCAGGCGGCGTCGACCACTGTCTCCGAAGGGCTCACCGAAACTCACGTCATCATCGACGGTGTCGACCCGATCTCCCTCTCCGGCGACGTCACCGGCACCACTCACCTCACCGCCGGAAATAGCTACGTCATCCTGGCCGGCAACACCGTCACCATTGACCCCGGTGCCAGCCTCATCGCCGACTCCGGCAGCACCCTCACCGTGGACGGCACCCTCACCATCGACGGCGGAACGCTTGGTTCCGGCGGCACCCTGGTCGACGGCGGCGCCATCACCGTCGCGAACGGCGGCGCCGTTACCGTCAACGGCGGCGCGCTTGTCGCCGACGGCGGCACCCTCACCGTCAGCAACACCCTGACCGTCGCGAGCGGCGGCACCGTCACGGTCAACGGCGGAACGGTTGTGGGCGCCGGAGGCGGCGTGACCGTGAGCTCCGGCGGTGTCCTCACCGACAGTGGCACCTTCACCGTCAGCAGCGGAGGGCTTCTCGGCTCCGGCGGCACCCTGACTAACAGCGGCACATTGACCATTGGTTCCGGCGGCGTGCTCGCCGATGGCGGCACCGTGACAGTCAGCTCGGGCGGCACGCTGGCCGACGGTGGCAGCGTGACCATCAGCTCCGGCAGCACCCTCGTCGTCAACTCGGGCGGCGCCGTGACCGACAGCGGTGCCTTGACTGTCAGTTCGGGCGGCACGCTTACCGACGGCGGCACCGTCACCGTCACCGGCGGCGGCGTGCTCACCGACGGCGGCACCCTCACGAACACGGGCGGGACCGTCATCGTCAGCACCGGTGGCACCGACAGCGGCACGTTGAGCGTGGGCTCCGGCGTGACCTTTACTGACAGCGGCACCGTGACCATCGGTTCGGGTGGCACCCTGACCGACGGGGGAACCGTTACCGTCGCCAGCGGTGGCACGTTGACGGACGGTGGCACGGTCACCGTCGCCAGCGGCGGCACGTTGACGGATTCTGGTGCATTGACCGTGAATTCGGGCGGTGTGTTCACCGATAGCGGCACGTTCACCGTGGGCCCCGGTGTCACGGTCGTCGATAACGGCACGCTCAACCTCAACAGCGCTGTCAGCCTCACCGGCAGCACGATCAATGTGGGCCCCACGGGCGCGCTCAACGTCAACAGTGGTGGCACGCTCACCACCGGTCTGGGTGGCACCTTGACCGACGGCGGTGCTGTCACCGTCAATTCGGGTGGCACCCTGACGGACGGCGGCACCGTGACCGTCACTGGCGGTGGCACATTGACTGACGGCGGCACCCTGACCAACACCGGAGGGACCGTCGTTGTCAGCACCGGCGGCACCGATAGCGGCACTCTGACCGTGGGCTCCGGCGTTACCTTCACGGATAGCGGCACCGTAACCGTCAACACCGGTGGCAACCTGACTGTCAACGGCGCGCTCACTGTCGGTCCGGCTGGCACGTTGACCGACGGCGGTGCCGTCACGGTCAATTCGGGTGGTGCGTTGACCGATGGCGGTACGGTTACCGTCAACGTCGGTGGCGCTCTGTCGGATAGCGGGACGGTCACTGTGGGTCCGACTGGCTCGTTGACCGATGGTGGCGCGGTCACGGTTAATGCGGGTGGTGTGCTGACGGATAGTGGTGCGCTGTCGGTTAATTCGGGTGGTGTGTTGACCGATAGCGGCACGTTCACTATGGATTCCGGTGTCACGGTGATTGATAACGGTACGTTCAATGTGAACAGTGGTGTGAGTCTGACTGGCAGCACGATCAACGTGGGCTCCACTGGTGCCCTCAACGTCAACAGCGGGGGCACGCTGACCGTCGGTTCCACCGGCACCTTGACCGACAGCGGTGCGGTCACGGTTAATGCGGGTGGGGTGTTGACCGATGGTGGCACTGTCACCGTCAACGGTGGAGCGGTTCTGGGCTCCGGCGGCACCCTAACTGACGCCGGCAGTCTCACCGTCACCAGCGGCGGCGCCCTCAACGTCAACGGCGGAGCGGTTCTGGGCTCCGGCGGCACCGTGACCGACAGCGGCAGCCTCACCGTCGCGAACGGCGGCGCCCTGTCCGTCAACGGCGGATCGGTCGTCGGCTCCGGGGGAACCGTGACCGTCGGCTCGGGTGGCACGCTCACCGACGGTGGAACCGTCACTGTCAGCAGCGGAGGGCTTCTCGGCTCGGGCGGCACCTTGACTGATGGTGGCACTGTGACGATCAGCGCTGGTGGCACGCTGACCGACGGCGGAACCGTGACCGTCGCTAGCGGTGGCACGTTGACCGATGGCGGCACCATGACCGTGGCCTCCAGCGCGACCCTGACCGATGGCGGCACCGTGACCGTCAGCTCGGGCGGCACGCTGATCGATAGTGGTGCACTGACGGTCAATTCGGGTGGTGTCTTGACCGATAGCGGCTCCTTCGCCATGGGTTCTGGTGTCACTGTCGCGGACAACGGCACACTCAATGTCAACAGCGGCGTGACTCTGACTGGCAGCACGATCAACGTGGGCTCCACTGGTGCCCTCAACGTCAACAGCGGGGGCTCGCTGACCGTCGGCTCCACCGGCACGCTGACCGACAGCGGTGTCGTCACCGTGAATTCGGGTGGAGTGTTGACCGATAGTGGTGCGCTGACGGTCAATTCGGATGGCGTGTTGACGAACAGTGGCTCCTTCACTGTGGGTTCCGGTGTGACGTTGGCCGATAACGGCACGCTCAACATCAACAGTGGCGCCAGCGTTGCTGGCACGATCAACGTGGGCTCCGCGAGCGCCCTGAACGTCAACAGCGGCACACTCACCGTCGACGCCACCGGCACGTTGTCCGATGGTGGTGTGGTGACGGTTAGTGCGGGTGGGGTGTTGACCGATGGTGGGACTGTCACGGTCAATGGCGGTGCGGTGGTGGGTTCTGGTGGCATTCTCACCGATGGCGGGACCGTAACCGTGGTGAGTGGCGGCGATTTGGCGGTGAACGGCGGAGCGGTTCTGGGCTCTGGTGGCACCGCGTCTGTGGGTTCTGGTGGCAGTCTCAGTGTTGCGGATGGCGGTGCTCTTTCTGTCAACGGCGGAACGGTTTTGGGGTCCGGTGGGACGTTGACGGTGGGTTCGGGTGGGACGTTGACCGATAGTGGCACGCTAACCGTCGGCGGTGGAGGGGTTCTCGGGTCGGGTGGGGGGTTGACTGATGGTGGCACTGTGACCATTGGTTCCACCGGCAGCCTGGTTGATGGTGGGACGGTGACTGTCACGGGCGGTGGGGTGTTGACTGATGGCGGCTCGCTGACCAACACGGGTGGGGCCTTGGTTGTCAGTACTGGTGGTGTTGATAGCGGTACTTTGACGGTGAGTCCTGGTGTCACCTTCACTGATAGTGGCACGTTGACCGTCAACGCCGGGGGGACGTTGACCGATGGTGGCACGGTCGTTGTTTCTAGTGGTGGCTCGTTGACCGATGGTGGTGTGGTCACGGTCGATTCGGGTGGTGTGCTGACGGATAGTGGTGTGCTGACGGTGAATTCGGGGGGGACTCTGACCGATGGCGGGACGCTGAGCGTGAGTCCTGGTGTCACCTTCACTGATAGCGGCAGTGTCACTGTCAGCTCGGGTGGCAGCCTGACCGATGGCGGCACGTTGAGTGTCGGCTCGGGTGGGGTGTTGACCGATAGCGGCACGGTGACCGTCGCCAGTGGTGGCACGTTGACCGATGGTGGCACGGTGACTGTGGGTTCGGGTGGCACCGTGACCGACGGCGGCACCGTGACTGTCAACGTCGGTGGCGTTTTGTCGGATGGCGGGACGGTCACTGTGGGTCCGACCGGCTCGTTGACCGATGGTGGCACGGTGACGGTGTCTAGTGGTGGTTCGTTGACCGATGGTGGTGTGTTGACCATTGATTCGGGTGGTGTGTTGACGAATAGTGGTTCGCTTACTGTGGATTCGGGTGTGACGTTGGTCGATGGCGGCATGCTCAATGTCAATAGTGGTACCGGTGTTGCGGGCACGATTGATGTGGGTTCCACGGGTGTGGTGAATGTCAACAGCGGCACGCTGACTATCGGTGCGGGTGGCACGTTGAGTGACGGCGGTGTCGTGACGATCGATTCGGCTGGTGCGTTGACTGATGGTGGGACTGTCACCGTCAATGGGGGTGCGGTGCTGGGTTCGGCTGGGACCCTGGCTGATGGGGGCACTTTGACGGTCGCCGATGGTGGCACTCTGTCGGTGGATGGTGGAGCGGTTCTGGGCTCGGGGGGCCTTGTTAGTGACAGCGGTACTTTGACCGTCGTCAATGGCGGCACTTTGTCGGTCAATGGTGGGTCGGTGGTTGGCTCCGGTGGGACGTTGACGGTGGGTTCGGGTGGGGTGCTCACCGATGAAGGCACCGTAACCATAGGTAGCGGAGGGGTTCTCGGGTCGGGTGGGGGGTTGACTGATGGTGGCACTGTGACCATTGGTTCCACCGGCAGCCTGGTTGATGGTGGGACGGTGACCGTCAGCTCGGGTGGGGTGTTGACCGATAGCGGGACGGTGACCGTCAGCTCGGGTGGGGTGTTGACCGATAGCGGCACGGTGACGGTCAGCTCGGGTGGGGTGTTGACCGATGGCGGTACGGTTACCGTCAACGTCGGTGGCGCTCTGTCGGATAGCGGGACGGTCGTTGTTTCTAGTGGTGGGACGTTGACCGATAGTGGTGCGGTCACGGTCGATTCGGGTGGTGTGCTGACGGATAGTGGTGTGCTGACGGTGAATTCGGGGGGGACTCTGACCGATGGCGGGACGCTGAGCGTGAGTCCTGGTGTCACCTTCACTGATAGCGGCAGTGTCACTGTCAGCTCGGGTGGCAGCCTGACCGATGGCGGCACGTTGAGTGTCAGCTCGGGTGGAACGTTGACCGATAACGGCACCGTGACCGTCGCCAGCGGTGGCACGTTGACCGACGGCGGTGCGGTTACGGTCAATTCGGGTGGGGTGTTGACGGATGGTGGCACTGTCACCGTCAACGGGGGTGCGGTTCTGGGTTCCGGCGGTACCCTGACTGACGCCGGCAGTCTCACCGTCACCGACGGCGGCGTTCTTAACGTCGACGCCGGAGCGGTTCTGGGCTCGGGTGGCACGGTGACCGATAGTGGCACTCTGACGATCAGCTCTGGTGGTGTGCTTGCTGATGGCGGCACGGTGACCGTGGGCTCGGGTGGCACGCTGACCGACGGCGGCACTGTGACTGTGAGTTCGGGTGCCACCCTGACTGTCGACACCGGCGGCGCCTTAACGGACAGCGGTGCTTTGACTGTTAGCTCGGGCGGCACCCTGACGGACGGTGGAACCGTCACCGTGACTGGGGGCGGGGTGCTCACCGATGGGGGCGCCGTGACCAATATGGGCGGGACCATCGTTGTCAGTACTGGTGGCGCCGATAGCGGCACCTTGATGGTCAGCTCCGGTGGCACGCTCACCGATGGCGGCACGGTGACGGTCAGCTCGGGTGGGGTGTTGACTGACAGTGGGACTGTGACGGTCTCCAGTGGTGGCGCGTTGACCGACAGCGGTGTCGTTACCGTGAATTCGGGTGGTTTGTTGACCGATAGTGGTGCGCTGACGGTCAATTCGGGTGGCACGTTGACGGATAGCGGGGCGCTCATCATCGATTCCGGTGTCACCCTGGTAGACGACGGCACGCTCAACATTGATAGCGGCGTCAGCCTTTCTGGGACGATCGATGTGGGTTCCACCGGTGCGCTCGACGTCAATAGCGGTGGGGCTTTGACCGTCAATGTTGGTGGCACCGTTTCGGATGGCGGGACGGTGACGGTGTCTAGTGGTGGCAGCCTGACCGATGGTGGCACGGTGACGGTGTCTAGTGGTGGTTCGTTGACCGATGGTGGTGTGTTGACCATTGATTCGGGTGGTGTGTTGACGAATAGTGGTTCGCTTACTGTGGATTCGGGTGTGACGTTGGTCGATGGCGGCATGCTCAATGTCAATAGTGGTACCGGTGTTGCGGGCACGATTGATGTGGGTTCCACGGGTGTGGTGAATGTCAACAGCGGCACGCTGACTATCGGTGCGGGTGGCACGTTGAGTGACGGCGGTGTCGTGACGATCGATTCGGCTGGTGCGTTGACTGATGGTGGGACTGTCACCGTCAATGGGGGTGCGGTGCTGGGTTCGGCTGGGACCCTGGCTGATGGGGGCACTTTGACGGTCGCCGATGGTGGCACTCTGTCGGTGGATGGTGGAGCGGTTCTGGGCTCGGGGGGCCTTGTTAGTGACAGCGGTACTTTGACCGTCGTCAATGGCGGCACTTTGTCGGTCAATGGTGGGTCGGTGGTTGGCTCCGGTGGGACGTTGACGGTGGGTTCGGGTGGGGTGCTCACCGATGAAGGCACCGTAACCATAGGTAGCGGAGGGGTTCTCGGGTCGGGTGGGGGGTTGACTGATGGTGGCACTGTGACCATTGGTTCCACCGGCAGCCTGGTTGATGGTGGGACGGTGACCGTCACGGGCGGTGGGGTGTTGACCGATAGCGGGACGGTGACCGTCAGCTCGGGTGGGGTGTTGACCGATAGCGGCACGGTGACGGTCAGCTCGGGTGGGGTGTTGACTGACAGTGGGACTGTGACGGTCTCCAGTGGTGGCGCGTTGACCGACAGCGGTGTCGTTACCGTGAATTCGGGTGGTTTGTTGACCGATAGTGGTGCGGTCACGGTCGATTCGGGTGGCACGCTGACGGATAGTGGTGTGCTGACGGTGAATTCGGGGGGGACTCTGACCGATGGCGGGACGCTGAGCGTGAGTCCTGGTGTCACCTTCACTGATAGCGGCAGTGTCACTGTCAGCTCGGGTGGCAGCCTGACCGATGGCGGCACGTTGAGTGTCAGCTCGGGTGGGACGTTGACCGATAGCGGCACGGTGACCGTCGCCAGTGGTGGCACGTTGACCGATGGTGGCACGGTGACTGTGGGTTCGGGTGGGGTGTTGACCGACAGTGGGACTGTGACGGTCTCCAGTGGTGGCGCGTTGACCGACAGCGGTGTCGTTACCGTGAATTCGGGTGGTTTGTTGACCGATAGTGGTGCGCTGACGGTCAATTCGGGTGGCACGTTGACGGATAGCGGGGCGCTCATCATCGATTCCGGTGTCACCCTGGTAGACGACGGCACGCTCAACATTGATAGCGGCGTCAGCCTTTCTGGGACGATCGATGTGGGTTCCACCGGTGCGCTCGACGTCAATAGCGGTGGGGCTTTGACCGTCAATGTTGGTGGCACCGTTTCGGATGGCGGGACGGTGACGGTTTCTAGTGGTGGCAGCCTGACCGATGGTGGCACGGTGACGGTGTCTAGTGGTGGTTCGTTGACCGATAGTGGGACTGTCACGGTCAATGGTGGGTCGGTTCTGGTTCCTGCGGGCAGCCTTGTTGATGACGGCAGTGTGACGGTGGCCGATGGCGGTGTCTTGTCGGTTGATGGTGGGTCGGTGCTGGGTTCGGGTGGGGCGCTCACCGATGGGGGCAGTCTGACCGTCGCCAATGGTGGTGCCTTGTCGGTCAATGGTGGCTCGGTGGTCGGTTCTGGGGGTTCGTTGACGGTCGGTTCCACGGGCACCTTGACCGATAGCGGCAGCGTCACCGTCGGCGGTGGAGGGCTTTTGGGCTCGGGTGGCACGTTGACCGATAGCGGCACTGTGACGGTTAGTGTCGGTGGCACGTTGACCGATGGCGGCACTGTGACGGTGAGCTCGGGTGGCCTGTTGACCGATGGCGGCACTGTGACGGTGAGCTCGGGTGGCCTGTTGACCGATGGTGGCACCGTGACGGTCAATGCTGGTGGCGGCCTGGCCGATGGCGGGACGGTGACGGTCGGCTCGGGTGGGGTGTTGACCGATAGCGGCACGGTGACCGTCGCCAGTGGCGGCACATTGACCGACGGCGGCACGGTGACCGTGGGTTCGGGTGGCATCCTGACCGACGGCGGCACCGTGACTGTCAACGTCGGTGGCGTTTTGTCGGATAGCGGGACCGTCACTGTGGGTCCGACCGGCTCGTTGACCGATGGTGGCACGGTGACGGTGTCTAGTGGTGGTTCGTTGACCGATGGTGGTGTGTTGACCATTGATTCGGGTGGTGTGTTGACGAATAGTGGTTCGCTTACTGTGGATTCGGGTGTGACGTTGGTCGATGGCGGCATGCTCAATGTCAATAGTGGTACCGGTGTTGCGGGCACGATTGATGTGGGTTCCACGGGTGTGGTGAATGTCAACAGCGGCACGCTGACTATCGGTGCGGGTGGCACGTTGAGTGACGGCGGTGTCGTGACGATCGATTCGGCTGGTGCGTTGACTGATGGTGGGACTGTCACCGTCAATGGGGGTGCGGTGCTGGGTTCGGCTGGGACCCTGGCTGATGGGGGCACTTTGACGGTCGCCGATGGTGGCACTCTGTCGGTGGATGGTGGAGCGGTTCTGGGCTCGGGGGGCCTTGTTAGTGACAGCGGTACTTTGACCGTCGTCAATGGCGGCACTTTGTCGGTCAATGGTGGGTCGGTGGTTGGCTCCGGTGGCACGTTGACGGTGGGTTCGGGTGGGGTGCTCACCGATGAAGGCACCGTAACCATAGGTAGCGGAGGGGTTCTCGGGTCGGGTGGGGGGTTGACTGATGGTGGCACTGTGACCATTGGTTCCACCGGCAGCCTGGTTGATGGTGGGACGGTGACCGTCACGGGCGGTGGGGTGTTGACCGATAGCGGGACGGTGACCGTCAGCTCGGGTGGGGTGTTGACCGATAGCGGCACGGTGACGGTCAGCTCGGGTGGGGTGTTGACTGACAGTGGGACTGTGACGGTCTCCAGTGGTGGCGCGTTGACCGACAGCGGTGTCGTTACCGTGAATTCGGGTGGTTTGTTGACCGATAGTGGTGCGGTCACGGTCAATTCGGGTGGCACGCTGACGGATAGTGGTGTGCTGACGGTGAATTCGGGGGGGACTCTGACCGATGGCGGGACGCTGAGCGTGAGTCCTGGTGTCACCTTCACTGATAGCGGCAGTGTCACTGTCAGCTCGGGTGGCAGCCTGACCGATGGCGGCACGTTGAGTGTCAGCTCGGGTGGAACGTTGACCGATAACGGCACCGTGACCGTCGCCAGCGGTGGCACGTTGACCGACGGCGGTGCGGTTACGGTCAATTCGGGTGGGGTGTTGACGGATGGTGGCACTGTCACCGTCAACGGGGGTGCGGTTCTGGGTTCCGGCGGTACCCTGACTGACGCCGGCAGTCTCACCGTCACCGACGGCGGCGTTCTTAACGTCGACGCCGGAGCGGTTCTGGGCTCGGGTGGCACGGTGACCGATAGTGGCACTCTGACGATCAGCTCTGGTGGTGTGCTTGCTGATGGCGGCACGGTGACCGTGGGCTCGGGTGGCACGCTGACCGACGGCGGCACTGTGACTGTGAGTTCGGGTGCCACCCTGACTGTCGACACCGGCGGCGCCTTAACGGACAGCGGTGCTTTGACTGTTAGCTCGGGCGGCACCCTGACGGACGGTGGAACCGTCACCGTGACTGGGGCGGGTGCTCACCGATGGGGGCGCCGTGACCAATATGGGCGGGACCATCGTTGTCAGTACTGGTGGCGCCGATAGCGGCACCTTGATGGTCAGCTCCGGTGGCACGCTCACCGATGGCGGCACGGTGACGGTCAGCTCGGGTGGGGTGTTGACTGACAGTGGGACTGTGACGGTCTCCAGTGGTGGCGCGTTGACCGACAGCGGTGTCGTTACCGTGAATTCGGGTGGTTTGTTGACCGATAGTGGTGCGCTGACGGTCAATTCGGGTGGCACGTTGACGGATAGCGGGGCGCTCATCATCGATTCCGGTGTCACCCTGGTAGACGACGGCACGCTCAACATTGATAGCGGCGTCAGCCTTTCTGGGACGATCGATGTGGGTTCCACCGGTGCGCTCGACGTCAATAGCGGTGGGGCTTTGACCGTCAATGTTGGTGGCACCGTTTCGGATGGCGGGACGGTGACGGTGTCTAGTGGTGGCAGCCTGACCGATGGTGGCACGGTGACGGTGTCTAGTGGTGGTTCGTTGACCGATGGTGGTGTGTTGACCATTGATTCGGGTGGTGTGTTGACGAATAGTGGCTCGCTCACTGTGGATTCGGGTGTGACGTTGGCCGATAACGGCATGCTCAATGTCAATGGCGGTACCGGTGTTGCGGGCACGATTGATGTGGGTTCCACGGGTGTGGTGAATGTCAACAGCGGCACGCTGACTATCGGTGCGGGTGGCACGTTGAGTGACGGCGGTGTCGTGACGATCGATTCGGCTGGTGCGTTGACTGATGGTGGGACTGTCACCGTCAATGGGGGTGCGGTGCTGGGTTCGGCTGGGACCCTGGCTGATGGGGGCACTTTGACGGTCGCCGATGGTGGCACTCTGTCGGTGGATGGTGGAGCGGTTCTGGGCTCGGGGGGCCTTGTTAGTGACAGCGGTACTTTGACCGTCGTCAATGGCGGCACTTTGTCGGTCAATGGTGGGTCGGTGGTTGGCTCCGGTGGCACGTTGACGGTGGGTTCGGGTGGGGTGCTCACCGATGAAGGCACCGTAACCATAGGTAGCGGAGGGGTTCTCGGGTCGGGTGGGGGGTTGACTGATGGTGGCACTGTGACCATTGGTTCCACCGGCAGCCTGGTTGATGGTGGGACGGTGACTGTCACGGGCGGTGGGGTGTTGACTGATGGCGGCTCGCTGACCAACACGGGTGGGGCCTTGGTTGTCAGTACTGGTGGTGTTGATAGCGGTACTTTGACGGTGAGTCCTGGTGTCACCTTCACTGATAGTGGCACGTTGACCGTCAACGCCGGGGGGACGTTGACCGATGGTGGCACGGTCGTTGTTTCTAGTGGTGGCTCGTTGACCGATGGTGGTGTGGTCACGGTCGATTCGGGTGGTGTGCTGACGGATAGTGGTGTGCTGACGGTGAATTCGGGGGGGACTCTGACCGATGGCGGGACGCTGAGCGTGAGTCCTGGTGTCACCTTCACTGATAGCGGCAGTGTCACTGTCAGCTCGGGTGGCAGCCTGACCGATGGCGGCACGTTGAGTGTCAGCTCGGGTGGGACGTTGACCGATAGCGGCACGGTGACCGTCGCCAGTGGTGGCACGTTGACCGATGGTGGCACGGTGACTGTGGGTTCGGGTGGGGTGTTGACCGACGGCGGCACTGTGACTGTCAACGTCGGTGGCGTTTTGTCGGATGGCGGGACGGTCACTGTGGGTCCGACTGGCTCGTTGACCGATGGTGGCACGGTGACGGTGTCTAGTGGTGGTTCGTTGACCGATAGTGGGACTGTCACGGTCAATGGTGGGTCGGTTCTGGTTCCTGCGGGCAGCCTTGTTGATGACGGCAGTGTGACGGTGGCCGATGGCGGTGTCTTGTCGGTTGATGGTGGGTCGGTGCTGGGTTCGGGTGGGGCGCTCACCGATGGGGGCAGTCTGACCGTCGCCAATGGTGGTGCCTTGTCGGTCAATGGTGGCTCGGTGGTCGGTTCTGGGGGTTCGTTGACGGTCGGTTCCACGGGCACCTTGACCGATAGCGGCAGCGTCACCGTCGGCGGTGGAGGGCTTTTGGGCTCGGGTGGCACGTTGACCGATAGCGGCACTGTGACGGTTAGTGTCGGTGGCACGTTGACCGATGGCGGCACTGTGACGGTGAGCTCGGGTGGCCTGTTGACCGATGGCGGCACTGTGACGGTGAGCTCGGGTGGCCTGTTGACCGATGGTGGCACCGTGACGGTCAATGCTGGTGGCGGCCTGGCCGATGGCGGGACGGTGACGGTCGGCTCGGGTGGGGTGTTGACCGATAGCGGCACGGTGACCGTCGCCAGTGGCGGCACATTGACCGACGGCGGCACGGTGACCGTGGGTTCGGGTGGCATCCTGACCGACGGCGGCACCGTGACTGTCAACGTCGGTGGCGTTTTGTCGGATAGCGGGACCGTCACTGTGGGTCCGACCGGCTCGTTGACCGATGGTGGCACGGTGACGGTGTCTAGTGGTGGTTCGTTGACCGATGGTGGTGTGTTGACCATTGATTCGGGTGGTGTGTTGACGAATAGTGGTTCGCTTACTGTGGATTCGGGTGTGACGTTGGTCGATGGCGGCATGCTCAATGTCAATAGTGGTACCGGTGTTGCGGGCACGATTGATGTGGGTTCCACGGGTGTGGTGAATGTCAACAGCGGCACGCTGACTATCGGTGCGGGTGGCACGTTGAGTGACGGCGGTGTCGTGACGATCGATTCGGCTGGTGCGTTGACTGATGGTGGGACTGTCACCGTCAATGGGGGTGCGGTGCTGGGTTCGGCTGGGACCCTGGCTGATGGGGGCACTTTGACGGTCGCCGATGGTGGCACTCTGTCGGTGGATGGTGGAGCGGTTCTGGGCTCGGGGGGCCTTGTTAGTGACAGCGGTACTTTGACCGTCGTCAATGGCGGCACTTTGTCGGTCAATGGTGGGTCGGTGGTTGGCTCCGGTGGGACGTTGACGGTGGGTTCGGGTGGGGTGCTCACCGATGAAGGCACCGTAACCATAGGTAGCGGAGGGGTTCTCGGGTCGGGTGGGGGGTTGACTGATGGTGGCACTGTGACCATTGGTTCCACCGGCAGCCTGGTTGATGGTGGGACGGTGACCGTCACGGGCGGTGGGGTGTTGACCGATAGCGGGACGGTGACCGTCAGCTCGGGTGGGGTGTTGACCGATAGCGGCACGGTGACGGTCAGCTCGGGTGGGGTGTTGACTGACAGTGGGACTGTGACGGTCTCCAGTGGTGGCGCGTTGACCGACAGCGGTGTCGTTACCGTGAATTCGGGTGGTTTGTTGACCGATGGTGGTGTGGTCACGGTCGATTCGGGTGGCACGCTGACGGATAGTGGTGTGCTGACGGTGAATTCGGGGGGGACTCTGACCGATGGCGGGACGCTGAGCGTGAGTCCTGGTGTCACCTTCACTGATAGCGGCAGTGTCACTGTCAGCTCGGGTGGCAGCCTGACCGATGGCGGCACGTTGAGTGTCAGCTCGGGTGGGACGTTGACCGATAGCGGCACGGTGACCGTCGCCAGTGGTGGCACGTTGACCGATGGTGGCACGGTGACTGTGGGTTCGGGTGGGGTGTTGACCGACAGTGGGACTGTGACGGTCTCCAGTGGTGGCGCGTTGACCGACAGCGGTGTCGTTACCGTGAATTCGGGTGGTTTGTTGACCGATAGTGGTGCGCTGACGGTCAATTCGGGTGGCACGTTGACGGATAGCGGGCGCTCATCATCGATTCCGGTGTCACCCTGGTAGACGACGGCACGCTCAACATTGATAGCGGCGTCAGCCTTTCTGGGACGATCGATGTGGGTTCCACCGGTGCGCTCGACGTCAATAGCGGTGGGGCTTTGACCGTCAATGTTGGTGGCACCGTTTCGGATGGCGGGACGGTGACGGTTTCTAGTGGTGGCAGCCTGACCGATGGTGGCACGGTGACGGTGTCTAGTGGTGGTTCGTTGACCGATAGTGGGACTGTCACGGTCAATGGTGGGTCGGTTCTGGTTCCTGCGGGCAGCCTTGTTGATGACGGCAGTGTGACGGTGGCCGATGGCGGTGTCTTGTCGGTTGATGGTGGGTCGGTGCTGGGTTCGGGTGGGGCGCTCACCGATGGGGGCAGTCTGACCGTCGCCAATGGTGGTGCCTTGTCGGTCAATGGTGGCTCGGTGGTCGGTTCTGGGGGTTCGTTGACGGTCGGTTCCACGGGCACCTTGACCGATAGCGGCAGCGTCACCGTCGGCGGTGGAGGGCTTTTGGGCTCGGGTGGCACGTTGACCGATAGCGGCACTGTGACGGTTAGTGTCGGTGGCACGTTGACCGATGGCGGCACTGTGACGGTGAGCTCGGGTGGCCTGTTGACCGATGGCGGCACTGTGACGGTGAGCTCGGGTGGCCTGTTGACCGATGGTGGCACCGTGACGGTCAATGCTGGTGGCGGCCTGGCCGATGGCGGGACGGTGACGGTCGGCTCGGGTGGGGTGTTGACCGATAGCGGCACGGTGACCGTCGCCAGTGGCGGCACATTGACCGACGGCGGCACGGTGACCGTGGGTTCGGGTGGCATCCTGACCGACGGCGGCACCGTGACTGTCAACGTCGGTGGCGTTTTGTCGGATAGCGGGACCGTCACTGTGGGTCCGACCGGCTCGTTGACCGATGGTGGCACGGTGACGGTGTCTAGTGGTGGTTCGTTGACCGATGGTGGTGTGTTGACCATTGATTCGGGTGGTGTGTTGACGAATAGTGGTTCGCTTACTGTGGACTCGGGTGTGACGTTGGCCGATAACGGCACGCTCAATATCAATAGTGGTACCGGTGTTGCGGGCACGATTGATGTGGGTTCCACGGGTGTGGTGAATGTGGACAGCGGGGGCACGCTGAGTGTCGGTACCACCGGCACCTTGTCCGATGGTGGTGTGGTGTCGGTTAATTCGGGTGGGGTGTTGACCGATAGTGGGACTGTCACGGTCAATGGTGGGTCGGTTCTGGTTCCTGCGGGCAGCCTTGTTGATGACGGCAGTGTGACGGTGGCCGATGGCGGTGTCTTGTCGGTTGATGGTGGGTCGGTGCTGGGTTCGGGTGGGGCGCTCACCGATGGGGGCAGTCTGACCGTCGCCAATGGTGGTGCCTTGTCGGTCAATGGTGGCTCGGTGGTCGGTTCTGGGGGTTCGTTGACGGTCGGTTCCACGGGCACCTTGACCGATAGCGGCAGCGTCACCGTCGGCGGTGGAGGGCTTTTGGGCTCGGGTGGCACGTTGACCGATAGCGGCACTGTGACGGTTAGCGCCGGTGGCATCCTGACGGACGGCGGCACGTTGACCATCAATGCCGGTGGCACGCTGACGGATTCCGGGACCGTGACCGTCATCAGTGGCGGTACGTTGACCGACGGCGGTACGTTCACGGTAAGCGTGGGTGGCACCCTCACGGACAGTGGCACCTTCACGGTCAGTTTGGGTGGCGCACTGACCAACGGTGGCACTGTCACGGTCGGCGGCACCCTGGTCGACAGTGGCATCGTCACCGTCGGGTCCGGCAGCACCTTCACCGTCGATCCCGGCGGCATCGTCCCCATCCTCAATGGCGGAAGCATCATTGTCGGCCCAGGCGAAGTCATCACCATTGGCCCCGGTGGCAGTTACACCTCTACCGGCGTGATCGGTCCTGTCACCATCGCCCCCGGTACGCCGGTGCCGCCGGTCCCGTCGCATGTGGTGTTCGGCATCTCTCCAGGCGGGCTTGCCTCCCCCGGCCTGGCCGGCCTGGCGGGGCTTTCCGGAATCCAACCCCCACAAGACAATTCAATGTTAGCTGCGTCTGGATCGGACGGTAGATCCTGTTGCCGATATATAGACGCAAACGGAGGTCGGTGCTGCTGGGATCTCCTCGCATCCGAGGTTGACTAATGAATTTGGTTGGGGCAGGAGAGATCATGGAAAGCGCTCAGCGAGAAGACGACACGAAATCGAGGACACCGGAGTCGCCGCGGTCCCGGTCCAGCGAGTCCTCCGGGCGCCGGGGCAAGGCAATTGCGCGCGGGCCGTTATCGGTGCCGCCGAGCTGGTCCGTGGCCGCCCCGCGGATCCAGACGGCCTCGCCTCTCTCGGCTGTCGCCAGCCGCAACGCCAGCTCTCGGCCCACCGCCGGAAACCCAATGGTGAGCACGTACTCCAAGGGACTGATGGCAATGCTTACCTGGCCGGGTGCGATCTCTGCAGCGACCCGTTCACCGGACCACCGCAAGAGCACCACAGACAACGCCGAGGTTCGCCGCGCCGGGACTCGGGCCCGAGATGACGCCACCGCGCATGACGGCGAAGCCGGTGATCCCGCGTCCGCAGTCGGCCAGGCCGCAACCAACACTACGGTGCGGACCGCGGACCACGTAATCGTCATCCGCATCCTGCAAGGCCAAACCGTCACCCTCCCGTTTGGCAGCACCATCGCTCTCGGCGAACGCACCACCATGCTCGTTGAGGGCGGCTCCATCAGCGTGGAAGGCGCTGGGGCCTGCGTCGCGAACGTCCCCGTCACCGTCAACGACGGCAGCACTGTCACCACCCTTGGTCGGTGTCGTGCGACCGGCGCCGTCATCCCCTCCAACACGCGGCTACTCGCTGGCAGCTACGGCGCCTTCACCCTCACTCAGTACCGCCGCGCACGGGTCGAAATCGAACTGATCAACGGCTCCGCCACGACCGGTACCGGCCCACACACCGGCCAGGTCACCACCCCCGCCCTTCGCACCGCCACCGCCACCGTCGGCGCGGAGGGCGTCACCATCACCAACACCGAAGGCACAATCACCGTCACCACCCGTCGGTACCCGCAACTCGGGTACTGCAACGGCGACCGTTCGCCGGGTCGGGTGCGCTCATAACGCGCGGCGTGGTGTTCGACTTCTAGATGGGTTCACAACTCGGCGGCTCGTAGTCACGTAGATGGGCGCTGGCGCCGTCGCGTCGCCGCAGGCCAAGCTGCAGCCCAAGCTCCCAGAACTCGTGACTCGTATAGTCGACGGGGGTCAGGGGCTGGACAGGAGGACACGTGGCAGGTCGACCACTGCAACGCTTCGAAGTTGTCGGTACCGAGCAACTCACCCCACACATGGTGCGGGTGGTGCTGCGGGGCAAGAATTTTGACGCCTTCGTGCCCAGCAAGTTCACCGATTCCTACGTCAAGCTGGTGTTCGTCGCCGACGACGTGGACGTCGCCGGCTTGCCCGAGCCGCTAACCCTCGACAGCTTCGCCGGCCTGCCACCCGAGAAGAGGCCTTCGGTGCGCACCCTCACCGTCCGGCACGTCGACGTCGAGGCCCGCCAGATCGCGCTGGACATCGTCGTGCACGGCGAGCACGGGACGGCGGGCCAGTGGGCGGCCACGGCCCGGCCCGGCCAGCCGATCTACCTGATGGGCCCCAGCGGCGCGTACACACCCGACCCGGCCGCCGACTGGCACCTGCTGGCCGGCGACGAATCGGCGCTGCCGGCCATCGCCGCGGCCCTGGAAGCGTTGCCGCCCAGCGCGGTCGGCAAGGCGTTCATCGAGGTGGCGGGCCAGGAGGACGAGATCCCGCTGACCGGACCGGAGGGCGTCGAGGTGCATTGGGTGTATCGCGGCGGCCGCGCCGATCTGGTTCCCGAGGATCGCGCCGGCGATCACGCGCCGTTGATCGAGGCCGTCACCAGCGCCCCGTGGCTGCCCGGGCAGGTGCACGTCTTCATCCACGGCGAGGCGCAGGCCGTCATGCACAATCTGCGGCCCTACATCCGCAAAGAGCGTGGCGTGGACGCCAAATGGGCGTCGTCGATCTCGGGGTACTGGCGCCGCGGCCGCACCGAGGAGACCTTCCGGCAGTGGAAGAAGGAACTGGCGCAGGCGGAGTCGGCGAACTCGTCAGCCTGACGGCCGCCTGGCATTGTCTATCGCATGGCATTCGGCGACTACCAGAACGAGATCTACTTCAAGGGCCTGGGCGGGGTGGCGCCCGCGCTGCCGATGGCCTTCGCGGAGTTGGAGGCCCGCGCCGAGCGGGCCATGTCGCCGTCGGTGTGGTCCTACGTCACCGGGGGCGCTGGCGACGAACGCACGCAGCGGGCCAACCGGGAGGCGTTCGATCATTGGGGCCTGATCCCGCGCATGTTCGTCGGTGCCGCCAATCGCGACCTGTCGGTGGAGATGTTCGGCATGACCCTGCCGTCGCCGGTGTTCATGGCGCCAATCGGCGTCATCGGCATCTGCGCCCAGGACGGCCACGGCGACCTGGCCACTGCCCGCGCGGCGGCGGCCACCGGCGTTCCGATGATGGTGTCCACCCTGACCGCCGACCCGATGGAGGACGTCGCGGCGGAGTTCGGCGACACCCCCGGCTTCTTCCAGCTGTACACGCCCAAGGATCGCGAGCTGGCCGCCAGCCTCGTGCGGCGGGCCGAGGCCGCCGGCTACAAGGGCATCATCGTCACGCTCGACACCTGGATTCCCGGCTGGCGCCCCCGCGACCTCAGCACGGCCAACTTCCCCCAGCTGCGCGGGCTGTGCCTGAGCAACTACACCAGCGATCCGGTCTTCCGCGCCAGCCTGCAGCGCCCGCCCGAGGTGGACCCGCAAGGCACCGTGCTGCAGTGGGTATCGACCTTCGGAAATCCTCTGACCTGGGATGACCTGGGCTGGCTGCGGTCGCTGACCGATCTGCCGCTGATCATCAAGGGCATCTGTCACCCCGACGACGCGCGGCGTGCCAGGGACGGCGGCGTCGACGGCATCTACTGCTCCACCCACGGCGGCCGCCAGGCCAACGGTGGCCTGCCCGCCCTCGCCTGTCTGCCCGGCGTCATCGAGGCGGCGGACGGGCTGCCCGTCCTGTTCGATTCGGGGATCCGCAGCGGCGCCGACGTCGTCAAGGCGCTCGCGCTAGGCGCCACGGCCGTCGGGATCGGGCGGCCCTACGCCTACGGCCTGGCGCTGGGCGGTGTCGACGGCATCGTGCACGTGCTGCGCTCGATCCTCGCCGAGGCGGACCTCATCATGGCCGTCGACGGCTATCCCACGCGCAAAGATCTCACCCCGGACACACTTCGGCGCGTCGAATAGAGCGCCCCGGGCGGGCCTGCGAACGTGGGGGAGTGCCCGACAGCGAACCGATTCTCGAAGAGTTCGACGAATACCTGGCGCTGCAATGCGGTCGTTCAGCGCACACCCGTCGCGCCTACCTCGGCGACCTGCGCTCGCTGCTCGCCTTCATCGAGGAGCGCGGCGCCGGTCTGGACGCGTTGAGCCTGCCCCTGCTCCGCTCCTGGCTGTCCGCCGCAGCCGCGGTCGGTGTCGCCCGCACGACACTGGCCCGGCGCACCTCGGCGGTCAAGGCCTTCACCGCGTGGGCCGTGCGGCGCGGGCTGATGGCCGGGGATCCGGCCGCCCGGCTGCAGGTGCCCAAGGCGCACCGGACCCTGCCCGCGGTGCTGCGCCAGGACCAGGCCGCCGACGCCATGGCCGCCGCCAACTCTGGTGCACAGCAAGGGGATCCGCTCGCGCTGCGGGACCGGCTGATCGTCGAGATGCTGTACGCCACCGGGATCCGGGTCAGCGAACTGTGCGGACTGGACATCGACGACGTCGACACCACCTATCGGCTGCTGCGCGTCCTCGGCAAGGGCAACAAGCAGCGCAGCGTGCCGTTCGGCCGGCCCGCGGGCGAGGCGCTCGACGCGTGGCTGGCCGACGGGCGCCCCGCCCTGGCGAACGCGGAGTCGGGCCCGGCGCTGCTGCTGGGCGCGCGGGGCCGCCGGCTCGACGTCCGCCAGGCCCGCACGGTGGTGCATCAGACCGTCGCCGCGGTGGACGGCGCGCCGGACATGGGGCCACACGGCCTGCGGCACAGCGCGGCCACCCACCTGCTCGAAGGCGGCGCCGACCTGCGTGTTGTCCAGGAGCTGCTCGGCCATTCGAGCCTGGCGACCACCCAGCTCTACACGCATGTCGCCGTGTCCCGGTTGCGTGCGGTGCACGATCAGGCTCACCCCCGGGCCTGAGGCGGCTCACGGGTTCAGCGGTTTGAGCCGGATCGGCGTGGACTGCAGCAGACCCAGCGGATCGACATAGGCCGCACCCGAGGCCGGGCCCCACATCGCGCCCCAGTGCAAACACGCCGCCACCGGGCAGCCGGCGTGCCCGGTCGCCAGCTCGCCGATCACGGTCGCGGCCGTCACCGGCTGACCGACCCGCACCGTGGCCCGGACCGGCTCGTAGCTGGTGTGCAGCCCACCGGGATGGGCCAGCGACACCACCGGCCGTCCGGCCAGCAGCCCGGCGAACACCACGGTTCCGGCGCCCGCGGCGTACACCGGCTGACCGGCCACGCCGGCCAGGTCCACGCCGCGGTGACCGGGATGCCAGTCCGGGGCCGGGGCGTCGAAGGCCCGGGTGACGGCCGGCGGCGGGCGCAACGGCCACTGCAGGCGATCGTCGGCGGCGACCGCCGGCGCCGTGCTGACCAGGCCCGCACACCACAGCAGCGCCGTAAACCGCATCCGGGCAGTTCAGCGCTTCGCCGCCAGACGCGCCACCCGGTCCTGGCCGGTGTTGTGGACGCGCGGCCCGGTTGGGGAAGCGTGGCAAAAGCACCTGCTGAGTCGGTGTAAACTGCTGGTCGCAGCTCGTTCGCGGGCTGACTTCGCGCGTCTGCATCGCGGCTCTGGTTCCACGAGGAGTTCGCATCGCATGCCGGGCGGTCCCAACCGGGTTTTTCCCGGCCGGGTCCGGCATCGCAGCAGTCGCCAGGGCCCGGCCTCACCCGATGCCAGGCGACAACCGACACAAGTAAGGCACAACCATGGCCGTCGTAACCATGAAACAGCTGCTGGACAGCGGCACCCACTTCGGGCACCAGACCCGTCGCTGGAATCCCAAGATGAAGCGGTTCATCTTCACCGACCGCAACGGCATCTACATCATCGACCTGCAGCAGACGCTGACCTTCATCGACCAGGCGTACGAGTTCGTCAAGGAGACCGTCGCCCACGGTGGCAGCGTGCTGTTCGTCGGCACCAAGAAGCAGGCGCAGGAATCGGTTGCGGCCGAGGCGACCCGGGTCGGCATGCCGTACGTGAACCAGCGCTGGCTGGGCGGCATGCTGACCAACTTCCAAACCGTGCACAAGCGGCTGCAGCGCCTCAAGGAGCTCGAGGCGATGGAGCAGACCGGTGGCTTCGAGGGCCGCACCAAGAAGGAAATCTTGATGCTGACCCGCGAGAAGAACAAGCTGGACCGCAGCCTCGGCGGTATCCGCGACATGGCCAAGGTGCCGTCGGCCATCTGGGTCGTCGACACCAACAAGGAGCACATCGCCGTCGGTGAGGCCCGCAAGCTCGGTATCCCGGTCATCGCGATCCTGGACACCAACTGCGACCCGGACGAGGTCGACTACCCGATCCCCGGCAACGACGACGCGATCCGTTCCGCCGCGCTGCTGACTAAAGTGATCGCCTCCGCCGTCGCCGAGGGCCTGCAGGCTCGCTCCGGCGTCGGCCGCGGCGACGGCAAGCCCGAAGCCGAGGCCGCCGAGCCGCTGGCCGAATGGGAGCAGGAGCTGCTGGCCTCCGCTACCACCACCGCCCCCACCGACGCCGCTGCGGGCACCCCCGAACCAACCACTGACCCCTCATAGGAAGGCTGATCATTGGCGAACTTCACCGCTGCCGACGTCAAGAAGCTTCGGGAACTCACCGGCGCCGGCATGCTCGACTGCAAGAACGCGCTGGCCGAAAACGACGGCGACTTCGACAAGGCCGTCGAAGCGCTGCGCATCAAGGGCGCCAAGGACGTCGGCAAGCGCGCCGAGCGCGCGACGGCCGAAGGTCTGGTCGCCGCCCAGGGCGGCGCGATGATCGAACTGAACAGCGAGACCGACTTCGTCGCCAAGAACGCGGAGTTCCAGGCGCTGGCCGACGAGATCGTGGCGGTGGCGGCCCAATCCAAGGCCGCCGACGTCGACGCGCTCAAGGCCGCGCAGGCCGGCGGCAAGACGGTCGAGCAGGCCATCGCCGACTTGTCGGCCAAGATCGGCGAGAAGCTCGAGCTGCGCCGCGTCGCGTTCTTCGACGGCACCGTCGAAACCTACCTGCACAAGCGCGCGGCCGACCTGCCGCCGGCCGTCGGTGTGCTGGTGGAGTACAGCGGCTCGGACACCGAGGCTGCGCACGCCGTCGCGCTGCAGATCGCCGCGCTCAAGGCCCGCTTCCTGTCCCGGGATGACGTGCCCGAGGACGTGGTGGCCAGCGAGCGCCGCATCGCCGAGGAAACCGCCAAGGCGGAGGGCAAGCCGGAGCAGGCCCTGCCCAAGATCGTCGAGGGCCGGCTGAACGGCTTCTTCAAGGACGCGGTGCTGCTCGAGCAGCCGTCGGTGTCCGACAGCAAGAAGACCGTCAAGGCGCTGCTCGATGAGGCCGGTGTCACGGTGACACGGTTCGTCCGCTTCGAGGTGGGTCAGGCCTGACCGGCCCCGTACCGACCCCGTCCGGACCGCGGACAAGCCGGGAAATCTCCCGACTGCACGGGCGCGCGGGCTAGCGTCAGTGCCATGCGACACGTGCATGCTTTCGGCGACGATGCCCTGGGCGATCTGGACGCGGTCGGCCTCGCCGACGCCCTTCGATCCGGCCGGGTCGGCAGGGCCGAGGTGGTCGAGGCCGCCATCGCCCGCACCGAGGCCGTCGACCCGCTGCTGAACGGGTTGGCGTACGCGGCTTTTCAGCAGGCGCGGGCCGCCGCCGGCAAAGCCTCGGAAGCTCCGGCGGCCGGCTACTTCGGCGGCGTCCCGACGTTCATCAAGGACAACATCGACGTCGCCGGGCAGCCCAGCATGCACGGCACCGACGCGTGGACGAGCTGGGACGCCGACGCCGACAGCGTGTTCACCGAGCTGTTCCTGGCCACCGGGCTGACCTCGGTGGGAAAGACGCAGCTGTCGGAATTCGGGTTCAGCGCGTCGGCCGAACACCCGCGGCTGGGCCCGGTCCGCAACCCGTGGGACACGGAATACAGCGCCGGCGCGTCGTCGTCGGGTTCGGGCGCGTTCGTCGCGGCCGGTGTGGTGCCCATGGCGCACGCCAACGACGGCGGCGGTTCGATCCGGATTCCGGCCGCCTGCAACGGGTTGGTCGGACTCAAACCGTCGCGCGGGCGGTTACCCCTGGACGCGACGCTGCGCCGGATGCCGGTGGGAGTCGTCGTCAACGGCGTGGTGACCCGCTCGGTGCGCGACACCGCGGCCTTCTACCGGGAGGCCGAGCGGATCTGGCGCAATCCCAAGCTGGCGCCCGTCGGGGATGTCAGCGCGCCCGGTCGGCAGCGACTGCGGATCGCGGTGCTGACCCGCTCGGTGCAGCGCGAGTGCAGCCCCCAGGTACGGGAGCTCACGCTGAAGTCCGCCGGCCTGCTCGAGGAGCTGGGCCACCGCGTCGAGCACGTCGACGAGCCTCCGGTCGCGGCCAGTTTCGTCGAGGACTTCGTCATGTACTGGGGGTTTTTGGCGCTGGCCCAGGTACGCGGCGGGCGGCACATGTTCGGTGAGACGTTCGATCGCAGCAAGCTGGACAGCCTGACGCTGGGTCTTCTCCGGCACACCAGTCGCAACCTGCACCGCCTCCCGACGGCGATCGTGCGCCTGCGCCGGGCCCGCCGGCGGACCGCGCGGTTCTTCCGTACTTACGACGCGGTGCTCACGCCGACCCTTGCCGACGAGACGCCGCGCATCGGATTCCTGGCGCCGACCGATTACCAGCAGGTGATCAGCCGGCTGATCGACTGGGTCTCGTTCACGCCGCTGCAGAACGTCACCGGCGAACCCGCGATCTCGCTGCCGTTGGCCCAGTCCGCGCACGGCATGCCGGTGGGCATGATGCTGTCGGCCGACATGGGACAGGAAGCGCTGCTGCTCGAGTTGGCCTACGAGCTCGAAGAGGCGCGGCCGTGGGCGCGCATCCACGGCACCGCGTGATTTGAGTGAACGCGACGACCCGCTTCGTCCGGCTTCGCTGCCCTCGCGATCGCCGCTAGTCGGCCCCCAGCTTTTCGAGCATTCTCTTGAACTCGCGCTGCTGAGCGTCGGTGAGCTTGGCCAGGATGCGGGCGTCGGCGCCGCGGACCGCGCCTTCGGCGCGCTTGAGCAGGGCGCGGCCCTGGCCGGTCAGGTTGGCCGGGAGCGCGCGCCCCGAGGACACCGACGACGGGCGCGCCACCGTCCCGATTTCTTCCAGCTTGCGCAGCACCGTGTTCATTGCCTGTGGGGTGACGTTGGTGTGGCGGGACAATTCGGCGCTCGACATTCCCGGAAACATCGAAAGTATGCGCAGGCAAACGAATTCGGGCAGCGTCAGGCCGAGCGGACTCAACACGGCGGAAACCTCGGGTCGCAGGACGGCTCCCAACCGGTAGAGCAGGTAACCCAGCGGAGCATCGTCGGCCTGATTCATGTCAACGATCTTGACATATTTCGACCGGCCCGATGCGCACATTGTTCAGACCGTGATTGTCCGTGCCGCAACGGGGTAACCGACCGGTAATCGCAGCTGTCTTGGCACCCGAGGGAGGTTCGATGCCGAAGACGACGAAAGGCGGCGCGGCCAAAAAGAGCGAATTGCCCAGCACTTTGCGGCGGTCCAGCGCCAAGGCCCAGCGGACCTTCGCGAAAACCCATGACGCGGCCGCCGACGAGTACGGCAGCGAGGAGCGCGCCCACCGGGTGGCGTACGCCGCTGTCAAGCACAGTTTCGAAAAGGTCGGCGACCACTGGGAGCCCAAGGACGAGAAGGGCCCATCCGATGAGCGGGCCGAGCGCGGTGGCCTGCGGCCAGTCGGGGAATCAGCCGAGGGCGTCGACGCCAACGCAAGCAAAAAGCACCTGCTCGACGTGGCCCGCCGGCTCGACATCGCCGGCCGGTCCACCATGAACAAGTCGGAATTGGTCGACGCGATCAAGAAGCACAACCGCCGGGTCCGGGGCCGCTGAAAGGGCGTGCACACCATGGCGAAATCGCCGAGACTGAACCAACTTTCGCCTCGCCGGGTCGTGCACATTTCGGAGTTCGGAACGGTTTAGGCGCCGGGCTACCGGGCACCCCGACTGCCATGGTCGCGTCTACCACTCCCAGCCAACTTCGCCAGTGCCTCAGCGATGTGGACTTCCCGGTGAACAAGGAGGACCTGCTCACCGCCGCCGAGCGCAATCGTTGCGACGGCGAAACCATCCGCGTCCTGCGCGCCATGCCGCCGGAAACCTACGCCAACGTCGGTCAAGTGGCCGCGTCGGTCACCATCGCCGATGACCGCGACGTTTCCGACAGGGACAGGGCCGCGGCGCGGCGCACCAACACCCAGCCCGGTCGGGCCGAGAGCGTGAAGGACATCCCCGCCCAGAACCCGATCGTGGACGAGCCGGGCGACAACCGCGGCTCATGAGGTATTTTGAAAGAAACCCGTTGCGGTGTAAAGAGTTTCGTTAGAGGATGGGTCGACCGCCGGTCACCCCCACCCGCGCCCCGGAGATGTAACTGCGTCGTCGGAGGCCAGCAACACGTAGATCGGGGCGAGTTCGGCGGGCTGACCGGCGCGGCCCAGCGGTACGTTGTCGCCGAAGGATTCCACGCTGTCGGGTGCCATGGTCGAGGGAATCAGTGGTGTCCATATCGGCCCGGGCGCCACACTGTTGACTCGAATTCCTTTGTCGCCCAACAGCTGGGCCAGGCTGGCCGAGAAATTCGCGATGGCCGCCTTCGTCGCCGCGTAGGGCGCCAGCGCGGGATTGGGTGTATCGGAGTTGACCGACGAGCTGCCGATGATCGACGATCCGGGGCTCATGTGCGGCACGGCCGCCTTTGCCAGATAGAAATACGCACCGACGTTGAGCCGGAAGGTGTACTCCCACTCCTCGTCGCTGATCTCGTCGAGGCTCTCGCGCATCATCTGATAGGCGGAGTTGTTGACCAGGATGTCCACCCCGCCCAATTCCTGCACCGCCCGGTCGACGACGCTACGGCAATGCGCAGCGTCGGAGAGATCACCGGGCACCAGCACGCATTTGCGGCCGGCATTGGTGACGTAGCGGGCGACTTCGCGCGCGTCGTCGTCCTCGTTGAGGTACGCGATCAGCACGTCGGCGCCTTCGCGGGCGAACGCTATCGCGACGGCGCGCCCGATGCCGTTGTCGCCGCCGGTGATGATCGCCTTTTTGCCCAGCAGTTTTCCCGAGCCCTGGTAACTGTTTTCGCCACAGTCAGGAATCGGTTCCATCTGCGCCTGTACACCGGGAACCGATTGTTGTTGCGCCACAAAGCCCATGCGATTTCCTTTACCGATTCATCGTCAGTTGTGTGATTTGCAGTCCGGACAAGTCAACGAAGCAGTCGGAATTAACCGTCCGCCGCTTTAAGTTCGCGCGGTGCCGGGCCGGCGGTCGGAACATCCGGGTCGTCATCGACCGGTGGCTCCGGGTCGCGCCATTCCTCGCTGCGGCTGGGTCGATTGCCGCGAACCGTCCCTTCCAATTCATCCTTGAGCGCATCGTCTTCGCGTGCACCGTGCTTGGAGTTTCCGCGTTAGATCTGACTGTCGCCTCTGCGCTTTCTGTGCTTGCCCGCCCTGACCGGAATGCCAGGGGAGGCTTAGGTCACCTACTACCCGTCACCACCCGGCCTAATCGGGAGTCGGGTGTGAGGGGTGGTGCAGGTGTTATCCACTGATGCGAAAGATGCTGCCCAAGAATGGATCCCTGCTCTGGCGAGTAACCGGCCGATACGGTGTTTCGCGAGCGTAAATGTTTAAAGGGGGAGAGGTATGGCTATTTGCTGCATATATGCTCATGCCCTTCCGGGGGGCAATTGTTCTACACGAAAGGAAATGAACAGTGAAGGTCACCAAGATTGCTGCGACAGCTGCCGCTGCCGGGGGTATAGCGGTGGCAAGCGTTTTCGCGGCGACGCCCGCGCTGGCCGCGCCCAACATTCAGGGCTTCGGCACCAGTGAACAACTTGTGGACGGGCCGTTGATCACCGACTACACGGTGAGCAACCTGCAGCCCAGCACCGTCGCCATTCCGGGCTACACGCCCAAGGGAACGCTCTACCAGGCGGACATCACCGCCAGGTCGGACGGCGGGCTTGTCACCCCGATGGTGAATGACTTCATCGCCCGCGGCCCCAACGGCCAGAACTACCGGGTGATCGACAAGGTCGGGGCGCCCAACGGGCTCAACCCGGCTCCCATCGCTCAAGGCAACGAGTCGACCGGCACGCTGTACTTCGACGTGACCGGCGCGCCTCCGAACGGTGTCGTCTACAACGACGGAATGCAAGACGTCCTGATGTGGACGTCCAACGCGCCGGGAGGCTCGGCGCCTGGCGCGCCGAACAGCCCGGCGCCGGGTGCACCGCCTGCGCCGGCAACGCACACCTGATCCGGTTGTCGATTTCTCCCCGCGCCACGCTCGGTGGCGCGGGGAGAATTGCATAAAGGTGAATCGTGCGCCCCCGAAGCGGGTATGCGACAGAGCATGAGTAACCCCGATCACAGGCCGGCGCCGGTGCGCGCGCAGGCGAAGCGGCAGGCCGAAGAAGCCCGCGAGGCGATGGAAGAACGACGCAGTCGTCAAAGCGGCGGGCTGAGCGGCTGGGTGGCCGAACGCGCAGCGAGATGGGATCTCTCGGGTCAGGACGAGAGCGCGCTGCAGCGTCAGAAGTATCTGTGGAATGTGCTGGTGGACTACTGGTTTCGCATGGAAATCGACGGCTGGGAGAACATACCGGAGTCACCGCCGGCGCTGTTGATCGGGATTCACTCCGGCGCGCCGTTCGTCTGGGATGCGTGGACCGTCGGTCTGCAATGGTGGCGACGATTCGGACAGGATCGCACCTTGCACGGCACTGCGCACGATGCATTGATGGCGATTCCTGTGTTCGGGCGCTACTTCCGGTCGATGGGGGTGTTGCCGGCCGCCCCCGACGCGATCGCCACCGCATTGGCGGAAGGGCGTGACGTGGCGCTGTGGCCGGGCGGGGAAGTGGACTCGCTGCGCCCGTGGATCGAGCGCGATCGGGCCAACCTGGCCGGACGGACCGGCTTCGTCAAGATGGCGATTCGCGCCGGTGTGCCGATCGTGCCCATCGCCACCGTCGGCGGTGCGGACGCGATGCCGGTGCTGATCCGCGGCGACCGCCTGTCGAAAGCCCTGCGCCTGGACCGGGTCTTGCGGCTCAAGGTGTTCCCGCTGGCCGTCTCGTTGCCGTGGGGGATCGCGCCGGCGGCGCTTCCACAGCTGCCCCTGCCGGCCAAGATCAGAACCCGGTTCATGCCTCCGGTGGAGCTCGACAACGATCCCGCACGGGCCGACGACGACCAATACGTCGACCGCAAATACCACGAGGTGCAAGATGCCATCCAGGATGGGATGAATGCGCTGGCGCGCAAACGCGCTTTCCCTCTCTTCGGCTGACCGTCCACCAAAAGCGTTGCGCCTGAGGGTGTTAGGACTCTGATGCTTCCGTGTTCCGCAGACCCGGGTCGGACGTCGTGGCCGACGTCCAGATCGGGGTCAGCGTGGAGTCGGTGACGACCCATTCCGGCTGTGGTGGTGTGGCGGCCCGGTAGCCGACTCCCCGGACGGTGTTGACCATGAATTGGTGCCGGGTGCCGAGCTTGGCGCGCAGTCGCCGGATGTGAACGTCGATGGTACGCACCTTGCCGGTCGCGTCATAGCCCCACGTCTCTTGCATCAGCCGGGTGCGGGTGAATGCCTGACCGGCATGCTGCACAAGGAACTTCAGCAACTTGAACTCGGTGTGTGTCAGGCTCAGGTCGTGGCCGTCCAGCGTTGCGGTGAAACTGGGCGGATGCAGTAGCAGGTCGCCGAACTTCAGCGTGCCGTCGACCGCGCTGCGACGGTGGCTGATCGCGAGGCGCAGTCGCGCCTGCAACTCTTCCGCGCCGGTGCCGGGCACCATGACGTCATCAAAACTGCCGTCCCCGTCGACCGTCACCCCGTCCGCTGGCGCGACCAGGGCCACCACGGCGGTACCGGGGTTGTCGACCTTGAGTCGATGGCCGATGGTCTGAGCCGACACCATATCGCTGCGCGCATCAATGATCGCGATGTCGGCCGTGGCGCAGTGCCCGTCTGTGTCGGCCGTCAGGGTGACATGGCGCACCGGCTGCGCGAACGTGGCCAAATCCGGTAGGGCCGATTCGAAGTCATCCTCATCGGTGAGTACCACCACGTGCAACGACATCTCCAAACCTCATGACGTCCCGGCTTCCCCCCCGGGTCCGTAGGCACCTCTTCGGAGATGTCATACAGCGCTATGCACGGGTACCCGTCCAGCTGAAAACTATGCAAACTCGGGCCGCGCCGGCCCGGCCTCGGAGAACGGCGATGGGCCCGGCCGTTTGCACGGACCGGGCCCATCGTTTACGACGTGTTACTGGTTGGCCTTCTGGCGCTCCTCGGCCGCCTCCGCGCCACCGCGCGCGGCTTCGGCTTCGGCTTCCTTCTTCGCGGCGTCGCGCTGCGCTTCGGCCTTGTCCTGCTGGGCCTGACCCTCGCGGGTGAGGTCATCACGACCGGCCACCGCGCCGACGGCCTCCTTGGCCTTGCCCTTGACGTCTTCGACGACGCCCTTCACAGCTTCGGCAGGTCCCGACTTGTTTTCTTCAGCCATGGAAGTGTTCCTCCTCGTTGGCGTATTTTGAGCGATCCACGCTCAACGGCGATCGCGAGCGATCCACCCGGTCATACGGCGAGGCCGGTCCTCATTGCTTAAGACCGCATATTTCTGCCGCGTTGATGCGGGTTCCCATGCCACACATCGCTCAAACGCGAGCCCGAAGAAACCACACCGGCGAGGGCATTCCACTACCGGCAGACTCGAAAATTGGTCCGGCGCGCCAACTATGCGCATAATGCACCCCGCCGACGCCGCATTGTGCTGCGATGAGGCAGGATGTGAAATGCCGTCCCGGACGGAGACCGCCCGGGATGGCACTCTCATGCGAGGAGTCTGATGACGGAGTCCAGGGAGCCCCACGTCGCCGGCTCGGCGGCTCCGAGGCCGGAGCCGACAACCACCAGCAACGGCGTGCCGACATCTGCACCGGAAAACGGTGCGGGCCAGTCACCGAGCCGGGCCAGGTATTCGCGAGTGCTGCTCAAGCTCGGCGGCGAAATGTTCGGCGGCGGCCAAGTCGGCTTGGATCCCGATGTCGTGGCGCGCGTGGCGCGACAGATCGCCGAGGTGGTTCGCGGCGGTGTCCAGGTTGCCGTGGTGATCGGCGGGGGCAACTTCTTCCGGGGTGCCCAGCTTCAGCAGCGTGGCATGGAACGCACCCGTTCGGATTACATGGGCATGTTGGGCACGGTAATGAACAGCCTCGCGCTGCAAGACTTCCTGGAGAAGGAAGGCATCGTGACGCGGGTCCAGACCGCGATCACCATGGGCCAGGTGGCCGAGCCCTATCTGCCGTTGCGCGCCGTGCGCCACCTGGAGAAGGGGCGTGTGGTGATCTTCGGAGCCGGCATGGGGCTGCCGTACTTCTCCACCGACACCACGGCGGCCCAGCGTGCCCTTGAGATCGGCGCCGAGGTGGTCTTGATGGCCAAGGCCGTCGACGGCGTGTTCTCCGCGGATCCACGGCAGCATCCCGACGCCGAATTGATTGCCGCGATCAGCCATCGCGAGGTCATCGACCGCGGGCTACGAGTGGCCGATGCCACCGCGTTCAGCCTGTGCATGGACAATGGCATGCCGATCCTGGTGTTCAACCTGCTGACCAATGGCAATATCGCCCGAGCGGTCGCTGGTGAGAAGATCGGGACGCTGGTCACCACCTGAGGGGAAGACTCGATGTGCGTTCGCGAGGATCCGCGGCGCAGCGATGAGGAGGAGCGGCGCACATGATCGACGAGGCTCTCTTCGATGCGGAAGAGAAAATGGAGAAGGCCGTAGCGGTTGCCCGCGACGACCTGTCGACCATCCGGACCGGGCGCGCCAACCCCGGCATGTTCTCGCGGATCGTGATCGACTACTACGGCACGGCCACCCCCATCACGCAACTGGCCAGCATCAACGTGCCCGAGGCGCGCCTTGTCGTCATCAAGCCCTACGAGGCCAGCCAGTTGGGTGCGATCGAGACGGCGATCCGCAACTCCGACCTCGGCGTCAATCCCACCAACGACGGCACCCTGATCCGGGTGGCCGTGCCGCAGCTCACCGAGGAACGCCGCCGCGAGCTGGTCAAACAGGCCAAGGGCAAGGGGGAGGACGCCAAGGTCTCGGTGCGCAACATCCGCCGCAAGGCGATGGAGGAGTTGCACCGCATCCGGAAGGACGGCGAGGCCGGCGAGGATGAGGTAGGTCGGGCCGAAAAAGACCTGGACAAGACCACCCATCAATACGTCACCCAGATCGAAGAGTTGGTCAAGCACAAAGAAGGCGAACTGCTGGAGGTCTGACGACCCGTCCAGCAGCTAAGTTCATTCAGGCCAGTGGCTACCCCAGATCCCGGCGCAGGCAACCCGCCCGACAATCCCGCGCGTGCCGCCGAGGAACCGGTCGAACAGCCGGCCACGAAGACCTCCCGGGCCGGGCGCAACCTGGGCGCCGCGATCGCGGTGGGGGCCGGTATCGGCGGCGTCCTGATCGTCACGCTGCTATTCGCACCGCGCCTCTGGGTTCCCATCGTCGCGCTCGCCATCCTGGTGGCCACCCACGAGGTGGTCCGGCGCTTGCGCGAAGCCGGGTACGTCATTGCCCTGATCCCGCTGCTGGCGGGGGGCCAGCTCACCGTCTGGTTGACCTGGCCGTTCCACGCCGCGGGCGCATTGGCCGGCTTCGGGGTGACCGTGGTGATCTGCAACGTGTGGCGGTTGTTCATGCAGGACAACAGCAAACGGCCCGAGCCGTTCGCCGGCTCGCCGTCAGCTAACTACCTCCGGGACGCTTCGGCCACCGTGTTCCTGGCCGCGTGGGTGCCGCTGTTCGCCTCCTTCGGCGTGCTGCTGGTCTACCCGCACGACGGTGCCGGGCGGGTGTTCTGCCTGATGGTCACCGTCGTCGCCTCCGACGTGGGCGGCTATGCGGTCGGGGTGCTGCTCGGCAAGCACCCGATGGTCCCGGCGATCAGTCCCAAGAAGTCCTGGGAGGGGTTCGCCGGTTCCCTGGCGTTGGGGATCACCGCGGCGATCCTGACCGCGACCCTTCTGGCCAACAAACCCTGGTGGATAGGCGCGCTGCTGGGCGTCGTCCTGGTGCTGACCTGCACGCTCGGCGATCTGGTGGAATCGCAGATCAAGCGCGACCTCGGCATCAAGGACATGGGCCGGTTGCTGCCCGGCCACGGCGGCCTGATGGATCGGCTCGACGGCGTCCTGCCGTCGGCGGTCGCGGCCTGGACGGTGCTGACACTCGTTCCCTAGCTCGGCCCGAACGTGACCGATACTGGACAGGTCATGGTTCAACAATTAATTTTCTCCGAGCCGCGCCCCGGCAAGCCGCCGCGGCACCTGGCCGACCTCGATGAGGACGGCCGCGCGTCCGCCGTCGCAGAGCTGGGCTTGCCGGCGTTTCGCGCCAAGCAGCTGGCTCATCAGTACTACGGTCGGCTGATCGCCGACCCGCGGCAGATGACCGATCTCCCGGCGAGATTGCGCGACGCCATCGCCGAGACGATGTTCCCGATCCTGCTGACCGCGGCCTCCGAGGTGACCTGTGATGCGGGCCAGACGCGAAAGACGTTGTGGCGGGCGCTCGATGGGGTCACCGTCGAGTCGGTGCTGATGCGTTATCCGCAACGCAACACGGTGTGCATTTCGTCGCAGGCCGGCTGCGGTATGGCCTGCCCGTTCTGCGCGACCGGTCAGGGCGGCTTGAGCCGCAACCTGTCCACGGCCGAGATCCTCGAGCAGGTGCGCGCCGGCGCTGCGGCCCTGCGCGACGACTTCGGGGACCGGCTGTCCAACGTGGTGTTCATGGGCATGGGGGAGCCACTGGCCAACTACGCCCGCGTGGTGGCCGCGGTGCGGCGCATCATCGCCTCGCCGCCACACGGTTTCGGCATCTCGGCCCGTTCGGTGACGGTGTCCACGGTGGGCCTGGCCCCGTCCATCCGCAAGCTCGCCGACGAACGCCTCGGCGTGACGCTGGCGTTGTCGCTGCACGCGCCCGACGACGAACTGCGGGACACCCTGGTGCCGGTCAACAACCGGTGGAAAATCACCGAGGCCCTCGACGCCGCACGGTATTACGCCGACGTCACCGGCCGGCGGGTGTCGGTGGAGTACGCGTTGATCCGCGATGTCAACGACCAGCCTTGGCGCGCAGACCTTTTGGGACAGCGGTTGCATCGCGCGCTCGGGCCGTTGGTGCACGTGAATCTGATCCCGCTCAACCCGACCCCGGGAAGTGAGTGGGACGCCAGCCCTAAGGCGGTCGAGCGGGAGTTCGTCCGCCGGGTCCGCGCCAAGGGGGTTTCGTGCACGGTGCGCGATACCCGCGGCCGCGAGATCAGCGCCGCCTGTGGACAGCTGGCCGCCGAGGGCGGGTAGCTGGAGCGCAGGCGATTCAGCACGGGCCTGTGGACAGCTGGCCGCCGAGGGCGGGTAGCTGGAGCGCAGGCGATTCAGCACGGGCCTGTGGACAGCTGGCCGCCGAAGGCGGATGAACCGGAGGCGGGGCTGTCCCGTCGATGAAGGCATAACTCCAGCAAATGAGGTGTGCCATGAGTATTCGCTTGTCGGCCCTGAGCAAAGCGTGCGCCGCGGTGCTGTTCGCCGCCACGGTGATAGCCGCCGTGGGCAGCGCGCCGCGCGCACTGGCCGCCGATGACCGCCTGCAGTTCACCGGGACAACGCTGAGCGGCGCGCCGTTCAACGGCGCCAGCTTGCAGGGCAAGCCCGCGGTGCTGTGGTTCTGGGCGCCGTTCTGCCCGTTCTGTAACGCCGAAGCCCCGGGCGTCAGCCAGGTGGCGGCCGCCAATCCCGGTGTCACCTTCGTCGGGGTCGCCGGACACTCGGACGTCGGCGCGGAACAGACCTTCGTCTCCAAATACGGCCTGAACTTCACCAACCTCAACGATGCCGACGGGTCCATCTGGGCCCGCTACAACGTCCCCTGGCAGCCGGCCTACGTGTTCTACCGAGCGGACGGCAGCTCGACGTTCGTCAACAACCCCACCTCGGCGATGTCGCAGCAGGAGCTTTCCGACCGGGTCGCCGCCCTGAGGTCCTGACTTGAGGGACCGGGGTCTGATCGGCTTGGCCTTCGCGGCCGGGCTGGTCGCCGCGCTGAACCCATGTGGGTTCGCGATGCTGCCCGCCTACCTGCTGCTGGTGGTGCGCGGCCAGGGGTCGGGGGCGTCGTCGGGTGTGGCAGCGGCCGCGCGGGCGCTGGCGGCCACCGTGGGGATGGCGCTGGGTTTCTTGACGGTGTTCGGGCTGTTCGGCGTGCTGACCGTGTCGGCGGCCACGACCGTGCAGCGGTACCTGCCGTACGCCACCGTGATCGTCGGCGCGGTGCTGATCGTGCTCGGGGCATGGCTGTTGTCGGGTCGTCAGCTGTCGAGGTTGACCCCGCGGCCGCTGGACCCGCGGTGGGCCCCGACGGTGCGGCTGGGCTCCATGTACGGGTACGGCATCAGCTACGCGATCGCATCGCTGTCCTGCACCGTCGGGCCGTTCCTGGCCGTCACCGCGGCCGGCCTGCGCGGGGGGTCGATCGTCACCGGCGTGGCGATCTACCTCGCCTACAGTGCGGGCCTGACCCTGGTCGTCGGCGTGCTCGCCGTCGCGGCGGCGACGGCGAGCACCGCGATGGTGGACCGGCTGCGCCGAGTCCTGCCGTTCGTCAACCGGTTCGGTGGTGCGCTGCTGGTGCTGGTCGGGCTGTACGTGGCTTACTACGGCAGCTACGAGGTGCGCCTGTTCGGCGCGAACGGCAATCCGCAGGACGCGGTGATCACCGCGGCCGGACGCGTGCAGGGCGCGGTGGCCGGTTGGGTGCATCAGCACGGATGGTTGCCGTGGGTGACGGGCGTGCTCGCGTTAACGGTCGTGGTGATCGCCGGCGCCTGGCATCGCCGGGCGCAACGCTAGGGCGACCGGGGCGGTGACTACCTGATCCAGCCGCGGCGGCGGCCCCACAGGTCGCGGATCAGCACCACGAGGGTCAGCGCCGCAAACCCGATCAAAAACCAGTTCTCGATGTGGCCGACGTGGTTGCCGCGCAGCATCGCCAGCAGGAATCCGAAGCCGATCAGGCTGGCAATATGCCAGGTCCGGTGGTTGATCCTGCTCCAACCCCACGCTGCCGACGGCACCTCGACGTCGTCGACGCCGCTGAAGTGCTCCACCTCGGTACTGGCCACGGCGAATCCCCTTCGGATCGGATTGGCTTGTCGAACCCAAATTCTGGCACACCCGCCACCGGGCCCGCGGGGCATGGCCCGGCGCATGGCCCCCATCGGTGCCGGGCGGCACAATGAATGGGTGACCAACCCGACGACCGACGGGCCAACGCGGGACCGGCTGCGGGTGCTGCTGCTGGGCAGCACCGGCTCCATCGGCACCCAGGCGCTGGACGTCATCGCGGCCAACCCGGACCGCTTCGAGGTCGTCGGCCTGGCCGCGGGGGGCGCTAACCTGGACACGCTGCTGCGGCAGCGCGCCGAGACCGGTGTGACCAACATCGCCGTCGCCGACGAACGCGCGGCGCAGCGGGCCGGCGACATCCCGTTCAGCGGGCCCGAGGCCGTCACCCGGCTCGTCGAGGAGACCGAGGCCGACGTCGTCCTCAATGCGCTGGTGGGTGCGTTGGGCCTGCGGCCCACGCTGGCCGCGCTCAACTCGGGCGCCCGGCTGGCGCTGGCCAACAAGGAATCGCTGATCGCCGGGGGACCGCTGGTGCTCCGAGCCGCCAAGCCGGGCCAGATCGTGCCGGTCGATTCCGAACATTCCGCGCTGGCCCAATGCCTGCGCGGCGGGGCGCCCGACGAAGTCGCCAAACTGGTGCTGACCGCCTCCGGCGGCCCGTTCCGCGGCTGGACGGCCGCCCAGCTCGAGGACGTCACCCCCGAGCAGGCCGGCGCCCACCCGACGTGGTCGATGGGCCCGATGAACACGCTGAACTCCGCCTCGCTGGTCAACAAGGGGCTGGAGCTCATCGAGACCCACCTGCTGTTCGGCATTCCGTACGACCGCATCCAGGTGGTGGTGCACCCCCAGTCGATTGTTCATTCGATGGTCACCTTCATCGACGGGTCGACCCTCGCCCAGGCCAGCCCCCCGGACATGAAGCTGCCGATCTCGCTGGCCCTGGGCTGGCCGCAGCGGGTTCCGGGCGCGGCCGCCAGCTGCGACTTCAGCAAGGCGTCTAGCTGGGAATTCGAGCCGCTGGACGATGCCGTTTTCCCCGCGGTCGAGCTGGCCCGGCATGCCGGGCAGGCCGGTGGCTGCATGACCGCCGTCTACAACGCGGCCAACGAGGAGGCGGCCGAGGCCTTCCTCGCGGGCCGGGTCGGGTTCCCCGCCATTGTCAAAACCATCGCCGACGTGCTGCACGCCGCAGACCAATGGACCGTTTCACCCGCTAACGTGGATGAGGTACTCGACGCGCAGCGCTGGGCACGTGAGCGGGCGCGGCGTGCCGTCGCACAAGCCCAGCCCGCCAAGGTGTCCGCAAAAGCCTCTGGAGTGGTGTGAGAAAGGTCCTCCCAGCCTGATGATGTTCGTTATCGGCATTGTGCTGTTCGCACTGGCCATCCTGATCTCGGTGGCCCTGCACGAGTGCGGCCACATGTGGGTCGCCCGCGCCACCGGCATGAAGGTCCGCCGGTATTTCGTCGGGTTCGGGCCCACGCTGTGGTCGACGCGGCGCGGCGAGACCGAGTACGGCCTCAAGGCCGTCCCGCTGGGCGGCTTCTGCGACATCGCCGGCATGACCTCGGTGGAGGAGCTGGCTCCCGACGAGACCGACCGCGCCATGTTCAAGCAGGCGGTCTGGAAGCGGGTCGCGGTGCTGTTCGCGGGCCCGGCCGCGAACTTCGTCATCTGCCTGGTGCTGCTCTACGGCATCGCCCTGATCTGGGGGCTGCCGAACCTGCATCCGCCGACCCAGGCGATCGTCGGCGAAACCGCTTGTGTGGCACCGGAAGTCGCTCCGGGCAAGATTGCGGATTGCACCGGCCCGGGCCCGGCTGCGCTCGCCGGAATCCGCGCCGGCGATGTCATCGTCAAGGTGGGTGACACCCCGGTATCGACTTTCGACGACATGGCCGCCGCTATCCGCAAGGCGCACGGCAACGTCCCGATCGTCGCCCAGCGCGACGGCACCACGATCACCACCTACGTCGATGTCACCCCCACCCAGCGCTACCTGACCAACGGGGCCGGCGGGCAGGGCGGTCAGCCGCAACCCTCGACGGTCGGCGCTATCGGCGTCGGCGCCGTCAAGGTCGCGCCCTCGCACTACGGGGTGTTCACGGCGATCCCGGCCACCGTCGCCTTCGCCGGTGACCTCACCGGCGAGGTGGGCAAGGCGCTCGTGTCGATCCCGACGAAGGTCGGCGCGCTGGTGCACGCGATCGGCGGCGGGCAGCGCGACCCCCAGACGCCGATGAGCGTGGTCGGGGCCAGCATCATCGGCGGCGACACCGTCGACCACGGGTTGTGGGTGGCGTTCTGGTTCTTCCTGGCCCAGCTGAACCTCATTCTGGGCGCGATCAACCTGGTGCCGCTGCTGCCCTTCGACGGCGGCCACATCGCCATTGCGGTGTTCGAAAAGCTCCGCAACCTGGTCCGGACGGCCCGGGGCATGGTGGCGGCCGCGCCGGTGAACTACCTCAAGCTCATGCCCGCGACGTACGTCGTGCTGGTGTTCGTGGTCGGCTACATGCTGCTGACCGTGACCGCCGATCTGGTCAACCCGATCAGGATCTTCCAATAGCAGAAGGAATTGAAACAGTGAGCATTGGCCTGGGCATGCCGGACGCTCCGGCGCCCACGCTCGCCCCCCGGCGCAAGACGCGCCAACTGATGGTCCGCGACGTCGGGGTGGGCAGCGACTATCCGATTTCCGTGCAGTCGATGTGCACCACCAAGACGCACGACGTCAACACGACGCTGCAGCAGATCGCCGAGTTGACCGCGGCCGGCTGCGACATCGTCCGGGTGGCCTGCCCGCGTCAGGAGGACGCCGACGCGCTGGCCGAGATCGCCCGGCACAGCCAGATCCCGGTGATCGCCGACATCCATTTCCAGCCCAAGTACATCTTCGCGGCCATCGACGCGGGGTGCGCCGCGGTGCGGGTGAACCCGGGCAACATCAAAGAATTCGACGGCCGCGTCGGCGAGGTCGCCAAGGCCGCCGGTGCGGCGGGGATCCCGATCCGCATCGGCGTCAACGCCGGCTCGCTGGACAAGCGGTTCATGGAGAAGTACGGCAAGGCCACCCCCGAGGCGCTGGTCGAGTCGGCGCTCTGGGAGGCCTCGCTGTTCGAGGAGCACGGCTTCGGCAACATCAAGATCAGCGTCAAGCACAACGACCCGGTGGTGATGGTCGCGGCCTACGAGCAGCTCGCTGCGCAGTGCGACTATCCACTGCACCTCGGCGTCACCGAGGCCGGTCCGGCCTTCCAGGGCACCATCAAGTCCGCGGTCGCGTTCGGTGCCCTGCTGTCCCGGGGGATCGGCGACACCATTCGGGTGTCGCTGTCGGCGCCCCCGGTCGAGGAAGTCAAGGTCGGCACTCAGATTCTCGAGTCGCTGAACCTTCGGCCGCGCGGGCTGGAGATCGTGTCCTGCCCGTCGTGCGGTCGTGCTCAGGTCGACGTCTACACCCTGGCCAACGAGGTCAGCGCCGGCCTGGACGGGCTGGATGTCCCGCTGCGTGTCGCGGTGATGGGCTGCGTCGTCAACGGTCCGGGCGAGGCCCGCGAGGCCGACCTCGGCGTCGCATCGGGAAATGGCAAGGGGCAGATCTTCGTTCGCGGTGAGGTGATCAAGACGGTGCCCGAAGCTCAGATCGTCGAGACGCTGATCGAGGAGGCGATGCGAATTGCCTCGGAGATGGGGACCGATCACGGTCCTGATACAACATCGAGCGGTTCGCCGATCGTGACCGTAAGCTGATGAAGGCCAGCGCCCGGTACTGGTCTTGAGTTCGCACCACAGAGAGTTCGCCAGATGTCGGCTCCGCCCCTGTTCCGCCTTGTCGGTGAGCGACGGGTGTCCGTGGTGCGCGACGCGGCCGCCGTCTGGCGGGTGCTCGACGACGACCCCGTCGCGTCATGCATGGTCGCGGCCCGGGTAGCGGACCACGGCATCGACCCGAATTCGATCGGTGGCGAACTGTGGACGCTGCGCGGCGCCGAAGAATCGCTGTGCTTCGCCGGCGCCAACCTGATCCCGCTGCGCGGCGCGCCGGCCGACCTGAGCGCGTTCGCCGACGAGGCCATGCGCGGGACGCGGCGCTGCTCGTCGCTGGTCGGCAGGGCCGAGCTGGTGATGCCGATGTGGGAGCGGCTCGAGGCGGCGTGGGGCCCGGCTCGTGACGTGCGCGACCACCAGCCGCTGCTGGCGTTGTCCAACCACCCCAGCTGCGAGCTCGACCCCGGTGTGCGCCAAGTCCGGCCCGAAGAACTGGACGCCTACCTGGTGGCCGCCGTGGACATGTTCATCGGCGAGGTGGGCGTCGACCCGCGGCTCGGCGACGGCGGCCGCGGTTACCGACGGCGGGTGGCCAGCCTGATCACGGCCGGGCGCGCCTGGGCGCGGTTCGAGCGCGGCCAGGTCGTCTTCAAGGCGGAGGTGGGTTCGCAATCCCCAAGCGTGGGCCAGATCCAGGGGGTGTGGGTGCACCCGGAGTGGCGCGGGCTGGGCCTGGGCACCGCCGGCACCGCGACGGTCGCCGCGGTGATCGTCGGCACCGGGCGAACCGCCAGCCTCTACGTCAACGACTTCAACACGGTGGCCCGCGCCGCCTACGCCCGCGTGGGCTTCACCGAGATCGGCACCTTCGCGACGGTGCTGCTCGACTAGCGCCCGGACCGCTCGTTCGCGGGTGTAACGGGGTGGCGATTTTCCGCCGTCTTTTCCGCCGTGGCGTTACGTGCGCGTGCATAACGGTTGCGTCTCGGTGTGTCGGCACCGGTGCGACATCCACACTTCATAACATCTGTACCAATGGTCACAAAAACCCCAGTGGTAATCGTCGCGGCCGGGTTGCTGCTCGCGGCCGTCGCGATGTCCGGATGCACGCCACGGCCCGACGGCCCGGGCCCGGCCGCGGAAAAGTTCTTCCGCGCCCTGGCCATCGGCGACACCGCGGCCGCCGCGCAGCTCAGCGACAGCCCCAATGAGGCCCGCGAAGCCCTCAACGCGGCCTGGTCTGGCCTGCAGGCCTCTCATCTCGACGCGCAGATCCTTAACGCCAAGTACGCCGAGGACAGCGGCACGGTCGGCTACCGGTTCACCTGGCACCTGCCGAAGAACCGGACCTGGACCTACGACGGCCAGCTGAAGATGGCCCGCGACGAAGGGCGCTGGGCCGTGCGGTGGACCACCACCGCGCTGCACGCCAAGCTGGGCGAACACCAAACTTTCGCGCTGCGGGCCGATCGACCGCACCGCGCCTCGGTGAACGAGCTCGGCGGCAGCGACGTGCTGGTGCCGGGCTACCTGTACCACTACACGCTGGACGCCACGCAAGCCGGCTCCGGAGCCGCGCTGATCGGCACGGCGCACGCGATCGTCGACGTGCTGCACCCCTTCAACGGCGCCCTCAACGACCCGCAGCTGCTCGCCGAACAAGCCAGCTCGACGCCCCACCCGGTGGATCTGGGGGTGACGCTGCACCCCGATGACAACGACAAGGTGTCCCCGCTCGTCGGGCACCTGCCCGGCGTCATCGTCACGCCCCAGCCCGAGATGCTGCCCACCGACCCGCACTTCGCTCCGGCGGTCATCTCCGCGGTGAAGAAGGCCGTCGTCGACCAACTCGACGGCCAGGCGGGCTGGCGGGTGGTGAGTGTCAACCAGAACGGCGTCGAGGTCGAGGTGCTGCACGAGGTCGAAGGGTCGCCCGCGCCGTCGGTGTCGATCACCCTGGACCGCGCCGTGCAGAACGCCGCCCAGCACGCGGTGGACACCCGCGGCGGCAAGGCGATGATGGTCGTCATCAAGCCGTCGACCGGGGAGATCCTCGCGATCGCGCAGAACGGCGGCGCCGACGCCGACGGACTGCCGGCCACCAACGGCCTCTTCCCGCCGGGGTCGACGTTCAAGATGATCACCGCCGGCGCGGCCGTCGACCGCGACATGGCCACCCCCAACACCATGCTGGGCTGCCCCGGCCATCTCGACATCGGGCACCGCACCATCCCCAACTACGGCGGCTTCGATCTCGGTGTGGTGCCGATGTCCCGCGCGTTCGCCAGCTCGTGTAACACCACCTTCGCCGAGCTCAGCAGCAAAATGCCGCCGCGCGGCCTGACGCAGGCGGCCACCCGCTACGGCATCGGGCTGGACTACGACGTCGAAGGCATCACCACGGTGACCGGGTCGGTGCCGCCGACGGTGGATCTCGCCGAGCGCACCGAGGACGGTTTCGGTCAGGGCAAGGTGCTGGCCAGCCCGTTCGGCATGGCCCTGGTGGCGGCGACGGTCGCCGCCGGCAAGACGCCGGTCCCGCAACTGATCGCGGGGCGGCAGACCGCCGTCCAGGGTGACACCACGCCGATCAGCCCGAAGATGGTCGATGCGCTGCGGCCGATGATGCGACTGGTGGTGACCAACGGGACCGCCAAGGAGATCGCGGGCTGCGGCGCGGTGTACGGGAAGACCGGTGAGGCCGAGTTCCCCGGCGGATCGCATTCCTGGTTCGCCGGCTACCGCGGCGATCTGGCCTTCGCGGCGCTGATCGTCGGGGGCGGCAGCTCGGAGTACGCCGTCCGGATGACCAAGGTGATGTTCGAATCGCTGCCGCCGGATTTCTTGGCCTAGTCCGATGGCGGCGACCCGCTGCGCCCGGCTATGCCGCGCTTGCGATCGCCGCTAGCGCCGAGTGCCCCCGGGGTCGCATCGGCGGTAAATTGCGAACATGACGGATACCGGCGGCGACATGGTGGCCCCTGTGTCCTTGCGTGTCTCCGACGCCGACCGAAACGGCACCATGCGGCGACTGCACAACGCCGTCGCGCTCGGGCTGATCGACATCGACGAGTTCGAGCAGCGCTCGTCGCAGGTGTCCTACGCGCGCACGCGTGGTGAGCTGGACGGTCTGGTCGGCGATCTGCCGGGACCGGGTGCCATCGTCACCTGCGCGGCCGACCGGGTGGAACTGCGGGGCTGGGCGGGTTCGCTGAAGCGTCACGGCGAATGGACTGTGCCGACCCGCCTGGCCTTGGTCCGCCGGCTCGGCTCGGTGGAACTCGACCTCACCAAGGCCCGGTTCGCCGGGCCGGTGGTGGTGATCGAACTCGACATGAGGTTCGGCTCGGTGGAGGTTCGACTGCCCGAGGGCGCCAGCGCGTCGATCGACGACGTCGAGGTCTACGTGGGCAGCGCCAGCGACCGCCGCAAAGACCCGCCCGGCGAGGGACGGCCGCACGTCGTGCTGACCGGGCGGGTGGTGTGCGGCTCGGTGGTCATCCGCGGACCGCGCCGCTCGCTGCTGCGCCGCCAGCGGCTCTGAGCGGCTCGCGGCACCGCGGTTAAGCTGGTCGCATGCCTGCTCGCACCGCGCTTTCCCCCGGAGAGTTGTCCCCGACTCTGCCGGTGCCCGGCCGTATCCCGCGTCCGGAATACGTCGGCAAGTCCACCGCCCAAGAGGGCAGCGAACCGTGGGTGCAGACGCCCGAGGTGATCGAGAAGATGCGCGTCGCCGGCCGGATCGCGGCCGGCGCGCTGGTGGAGGCGGGCAAAGCCGTCACACCCGGGGTGACCACCGACGAACTGGACCGGATCGCCCACGAGTACATGGTCGACCACGGCGCCTACCCCTCCACGCTGGGCTACAAGGGCTACCCGAAGTCGTGCTGCACGTCGCTCAACGAGGTCATCTGCCACGGCATCCCCGACTCGACGGTGATCGCCGACGGCGACATCGTCAACATCGACGTCACGGCCTACATCGACGGGGTGCACGGCGACACCAACGCGACCTTCCTGGCCGGTGACGTCTCCGAGGAGCACCGCCTGCTGGTGGAGCGCACCCGGGAGGCGACGATGCGCGCCATCAACGCCGTCAAGCCCGGGCGTGCGCTCTCGGTGGTCGGCCGCGTCATCGAGTCATACGCAAACCGGTTCGGCTACAACGTTGTTCGCGATTTCACCGGTCACGGCATCGGTACCACGTTCCACAACGGCCTGGTCGTTTTGCACTACGATCAGCCGTCGGTGTCCACCATCATGCAGCCCGGGATGACGTTCACTATCGAACCGATGATCAACCTCGGCAGCCTGGACTACGAGATCTGGGACGACGGCTGGACGGTGGTCACCAAGGACCGCAAGTGGACCGCGCAGTTCGAGCACACCCTGCTGGTCACGGACTCCGGCGTCGAAATCCTCACCTTGCCATGACGTTTGCCGGATGACCGGAGCGCTGCTGGTCGCGGGCACCAGCTCCGACGCCGGGAAATCGGTGGTGGTGGCGGGCCTGTGCCGGTTGTTGGCGCGCCGCGGGGTACGCGTCGCCCCGTTCAAGGCGCAGAACATGTCCAACAACTCGGTGGTGACCGTCGAGGGCGGTGAGATCGGGCGCGCCCAGGCGATTCAGGCGCGCGCGGCGGGGCTGGAACCCAGCGTGCGGTTCAACCCGATCCTGCTCAAGCCAGGCAGTGACCGCACCTCGCAGCTGGTGATCAAGGGTCAGGTCGCCGACTCGGTCACCGCGAAAAGCTATGTGCAGCATCGTGATCAGCTTTCCCGGATCGTGCTCGACGAATTGACCTGCCTGCGTGACGAATTCGATGTGGTGATCTGTGAGGGAGCCGGTTCGCCGGCCGAGATCAACCTGCGGGCAACGGATCTGGCCAACATGGGGCTGGCCCGGGCCGCGGATTTGCCGGTGCTGCTGGTCGGGGACATCGACCGCGGCGGTCTGCTGGCGCATCTGTTCGGGACCGTCGCGGTACTCGAGCCCGACGATCAGGCGCTGATCGCCGGATTCATCGTCAACAAATTCCGCGGCGACCCCGCGCTGCTCGAACCCGGCTTGCGCCGGCTGCACGACATGACCGGCCGCCCGACCTACGGCGTGCTGCCGTACGCCGACGAGCTGTGGCTGGACGCCGAGGACTCGCTGTCGGTGGTCGCGCGCCGCGTCATCGGCACGCCCACGCCCCCGCGCGGCAAGCAGTGGCTGCGGGTGGCCGCCATCCGGCTGCCCCGGATCTCCAACTCCACCGACGTCGAGGCGCTGGCCTGCGAATCCGGTGTGCTGGTGCGCTGGGTCGCCGACCCCGCCGACCTCGCCGACACCGACCTGGTCGTCATCCCTGGCAGCAAAGCCACCGTCTCCGACCTGTCGTGGCTGCGCGATTGCGGTCTGGCCGACGCGATCACGGCGCACGCCCGTGCCGGCAAGCCGGTGCTGGGAATCTGTGGAGGATTTCAGATGCTGTGCAGTCGCCTAGACGATCCGGTGGAATCCGGGACGGCGGACGTGCCCGGGCTGGGGCTGCTCGCGGTCGACATCGCCTTCCATCCCGACAAGACCTTGCGCCGCTGGCAGCAGCCGCTCACCGGTTACGAGATCCACCACGGGCGGGTCACCCGCTGTGACGAGGAGAGCTGGTTCGCAGCCGGCGCGGATTCCCAGGGTGTGGTGCGCGGCGCGGTTTTTGGGACCCATTGGCACGGCTTGCTGGACAACGACGACTTCCGGCGTGCGTGGCTCACCCGGGTCGCCGACGCGGCGGGCCGCGACGGCTTCGTGGCCGGCGACACCGACGTCGCCGCGCGACGCGATGCCCAGCTCGATCTCGCCGCGGATCTGCTGGCGTCCCATCTCGACCTCGACGCCGTTCTCAACCTGCTTGATGGTCCTCCGCCGCGGCGACCGTATCTCTCAAATCGCTTGCAGCCGTAGCTCATTAGCCGCATAACCGCGATGATGGTCGTTGCTGACGGTGCGGTCAAAAATTCGGATTTGCGTACCAGATGCCCAGAATCCTCGCGCACGCATGCCGTTTGGCTGTAGCGTGCTTAGGTGTCCTCGATGATGACCACCCTGGACGGGTTCCCCGTCCCGGTTGTTGTAGCCGGTCCAGACAACGGCGTCGTCGTCGTCATATTGGGTGACGAGGACCGGGTCCCGGCGGCGTACGACGCGGTCTGCGAGCGCCTGCACACCGCATCGCTTCGGACCGTCGTGATCGGGTTCGATTCGCGCCTGACCCCCAAGTCGGTGATCGGCATCCTCGACGCGCTGAGCATCGGATGGGCCGTGGTCATGGGCGACCGGGCCGGCGGAGAACTCGCCTGGGAACTGACCGCAACCCGGCTGGGCCGGTTCGTCGGGCTGGTGGTGATCGACCGCGGCCATCCGCGGGCCGCCAACTACGAGGGCGCCATCACTGACGGGCAATGCCCGCCGGTCGAGATCGGCACCACCGTGTTGGTCAGCTCGCCGGCCGCCCGGGCGGTGGCCCAGGCCAGCCAGCGCTATGTCTATGCCGAATACCGGGTGGTGCACCTGGGGCGGCGCACCGTGCAGGAGTCGACGGCGCAACTGGCCGCCGAGATCATCTTGCGCACCAGCACCTGGTAGCGCCTGGTTGACTGACGGTCATGGCCGGTGAAGAAAACGCTGTGACCGATCCGAATGCCGCGATGCTGTCGTTGACCGCGCTGCATCGACTGGTTGACACCGGCGAGGTGGACACCGTCATCGTGGCGTTTGCCGACATGCAGGGCCGACTGGTCGGGAAGCGGATCGACGCGCGGCTGTTCGTCGACGACGTGGCCGCCCACGGCGCCGAATGCTGCGGCTATCTGCTCGCCGTCGACGTCGACATGAATACCGTGAGCGGCTATGCGATGTCGAGTTGGGACACCGGATACGGCGACACGGTGGCCAGGCCGGACCTGTCCACCCTGCGGCGCGTCCCCTGGCTGCCCGGGACGGCGCTGGTGATCGCCGACGTGGGCTGGGCCGACGGCAGCCCGGTCGCGGTGTCGCCGCGGGCGATCCTGCGCCGCCAGCTGGACCGGTTGGCCGGGCGCGGGCTGGTCGCCGACGTCGCGACCGAGCTGGAATTCATCGTGTTCGACGAGTCCTATCGCCAGGCGTGGGCCAACGGGTACCGCGGCCTGACCCCGGCCAGCGACTACAACATCGACTACGCGATCTCGGCGTCGTCGCGCATGGAGCCGCTGCTGCGCGACATCCGGCGGGGGATGATCGGCGCCGGCCTGCGCTTCGAAACCATCAAGGGCGAATGCAACAGGGGCCAGCAGGAAATCGTTTTCCGGTACGCCGACGCGCTGGTCACCTGCGACAACCACGTCATCTACAAGAACGGCGCCAAGGAGATCGCCGACCAGCACGGCAAAGGCCTGACGTTCATGGCGAAATACGATGAGCGAGAAGGGAACAGCTGTCACATTCACCTCTCGCTGCGCGACCTTCAGGGCGGTGCGGTGTTCGCCGATCCCAGCCGCCCGCACGGCATGTCGTCGGCGTTTTGCAGTTTCCTCGCCGGGTTGCTGGCCACCCTGGGCGAACTCACACTGTTCTATGCACCGAACATCAACTCCTACAAGCGATTCGCCGACGGCAGTTTCGCGCCCACCGTGCTGGCGTGGGGATTGGACAATCGCACGTGCGCGTTGCGGGTGGTCGGGCATGGGCCCAACACCCGGGTCGAGTGCCGGGTCCCCGGCGGCGACGTCAACCCGTATCTGGCGGTGGCGGCGATGGTCGCCGGCGGGCTGTACGGTATCGAACGGGGCCTGGAGCTACCGGAGCCCTGCGCGGGAAATGCCTATCAGGCTCCCGGCGTCGCGCGGTTGCCGGTCACGCTGGCCGAGGCGGCCTCGGTGTTCGAGCGCTCGACGCTCGCGCGGGATGCGTTCGGCGACGACGTTGTCGCCCACTACCTGAACAACGCCCGGGTGGAGTTGGCGGCGTTCAACGCGGCGGTCACCGATTGGGAGAGGATGCGCGGGTTTGAACGCCTCTGAGTTTGATGGTGGCGACCCGCCGCGCCCGGCTGCGCCGCGCTTGCGATCGCCACGGTCCGATGGTGGCGATCCGCCGCGCCCGGCTGCGCCGCGCTTGCGATCGCCACGGTTTGATGGTGGCGACCCGCCGCGCCGGCTGCGCCGCGCTTGCGATCGCCACGGTCCGATGGTGGCGATCCGCCGCGCCCGGCTGCGCCGCGCTTGCGATCGCCACGGTTTGATGGTGGCGACCCGCCGCGCCCGGCTGCGCCGCGCTTGCGATCGCCACGGTCCGATGGTGGCGACCCGCCGCGCCCGGCTGCGCCGCGGCCGGTGGTCGGCCTGACGTCGTATCTCGAGCAGGTGCAGACCGGCGTCTGGGACATCCGCGCCGGGTACCTGCCCGCCGACTACTTCGAAGGCGTCATCTTGGCCGGCGGGATCGCGGTGTTGCTGCCGCCGCAGCCGTTGGACGACGCGATCGTCGGCTCGGTACTGGACAGCCTGCACGCGCTGGTGATTACCGGCGGGTACGACCTGGACCCCGCCAGCTACGGCCAGCAACCGCACCCGACCACCGACCGGCCGCGCACCGACCGCGACGCGTGGGAGTTCGCGCTGTTGCGCGGCGCGCTGCGACGGGGCCTGCCGGTGCTGGGGATCTGTCGCGGCGCCCAGGTGCTCAACGTCGCGCTGGGCGGCACGCTGCACCAGCACCTGCCGGAGGTGCTCGGGCACAGCGGTCACCGGGCGGGCAACGGGGTGTTCACCAGGTTGCCGGTGCGCACCGTGCCGGGCACCAGGCTGGCCGCGCTGGTGGGGGAGTCCGCCGATGCGCCGAGCTATCACCACCAGGCCATCGACAAGGTCGGGGACGGCCTGGTGGTCAGCGCGCGGGACGCCGACGGCGTCGTCGAGGCGCTGGAGCTGCCGGGGGACGGGTTTGTGCTTGCGGTGCAATGGCATCCGGAACAGTCTCTGGAGGACCTGCGGTTGTTCGCCGCGATCGTGGACGCGGCCCGGTCGTACGCGGGACGCGTGAGGTGAGCACCGCGCGGCTGATCAACCCGGCGACCGAGGAGGTGCTGCGCTCGGTGGAGCACGCCGACGCCGTGGCGGTCGACGACGCGGTGGGCCGGGCGCGGGCGGCCCAGCGGCGGTGGGCGCGGCTGGCCCCCGCCGAGCGGGCCGCGGGCCTGCGGGCCTTCGCCGCCGCCGTCGACGCGCACGTCGGCGAGTTGGCGGCCCTCGAGGTCGCCAACTCGGGGCATCCGATCGCGGCGGCCGAGTGGGAGGCCGGTCACGTCCGGGACGTGCTGAACTTCTATGCGGCAAGCCCGGAACGCTTGTCCGGCAAGCAAATTCCGGTGGCCGGCGGCCTGGACGTCACGTTCAACGAGCCGATGGGTGTGGTCGGCGTGATCACCCCGTGGAATTTCCCGATGCCCATCGCGTCCTGGGGTTTCGCACCGGCACTGGCCGCGGGCAACGCCGTGCTGATCAAACCCGCCGAGGCGACGCCGCTGACCACGATCCGCCTCGGGGAACTGGCGGCGCAGGCCGGACTCGACGCGGACCTGCTGCAGGTGCTGCCGGGGCGGGGCGCGGTGGTCGGGGAGCGGTTCGTCACCCATCCCGACATCCGCAAGATCGTGTTCACCGGGTCCACCGATGTCGGCAAGAAGGTGATGGCCGGCGCGGCCGCTCAGGTGAAGCGGGTGACCCTGGAACTGGGCGGCAAGAGCGCCAACATCGTCTTCGACGACTGCGACCTCGAGCGTGCCGCCGCGAGCGCACCGGCCGGGGTGTTCGACAACGCGGGGCAGGACTGCTGTGCCCGCAGCCGGATCCTGTTGCAGCGCAGCGTTTATGACCGGTTCATGGAGCTGCTCGAGCCCGCCGTAACCGGCGTCGTCGTCGGCGACCCGGCATCGCGGGACACCGAGATGGGTCCGCTGGTGTCGGCCGCGCACCGCGACAAGGTGGCGTCGTACGTGCCCGACGACGCCCCCGTCGCGTTTCGCGGCACGGCGCCGTCCGGCCCCGGATTCTGGTTCCCACCAACGGTTTTGACTCCGCAGCGCACCGATCCCTGCGTCACCGACGAGATCTTCGGCCCGGTCGTCACGGTGCTGGCCTTCGACGACGAGCACGACGCCGTCGCGCTGGCCAACGACACCAGCTACGGGCTCTCCGGATCGATCTGGACCGACGACCTGTCCCGGGCCCTGCGTGTGTCCCGCGCGGTCGAAGCCGGCAATCTGTCCGTGAATTCGCACTCGTCGGTTCGTTACAGCACCCCGTTCGGCGGTTTCAAACAGTCGGGGCTGGGCCGTGAACTGGGTCCGGATGCGCCGTTGCACTTCACCGAGACCAAGAACGTGTTCATCGCGATCGGAGAGGACTAGGCGGTGGCGGTCGATCTCACCCAACGATTGGCGGGCCGGGTGGCCGTCGTCACCGGCGCGGGCGGCGGCATCGGGCTGGCGGCGGCTCGGCGGATGCATGCGGAGGGCGCCACCATCGTGGTGGGCGACATCGACGGCGACGCGGGTGGCGCGGCGGCCGACGAACTGTCCGGGTTGTTCGTGCCCACCGATGTGTCCGACGAGGCCGCGGTCGACGCGTTGTTCGATGCCGCGGTGCAGGCGCACGGACGCATCGACATCGCGTTCAACAACGCCGGCATCTCACCGCCCGACGACGACCTCATCGAAAACACCGAACTGCCGGCGTGGCAACGCGTTCAAGACGTCAATCTGAAGTCGGTGTACCTGTGCTGCCGGGCGGCGTTGCGGCACATGGTGCCCGCGCGGCGGGGTTCGATCATCAACACGGCGTCGTTCGTCGCCGTCCTGGGGTCGGCGACGTCGCAGATCTCCTACACCGCCTCCAAGGGTGGGGTGCTGGCCATGTCGCGCGAGCTGGGCGTGCAGTTCGCCCGGCAGGGCATTCGCGTGAACGCGCTGTGTCCGGGGCCGGTCAATACCCCGCTGCTGCAGGACCTTTTCGCCAAAGACCCTCAGCGGGCTGCTCGCCGGCTGGTGCACGTCCCGGCGGGCCGGTTCGCCGATCCCGACGAAATCGCTTCGGCGGTGGCGTTTTTGGCCAGCGACGACGCGTCGTTCATCACCGCGTCGACGTTCATGGTCGACGGCGGCATCAGCGCGGCTTACGTCACCCCGCTTTAACCGCCGTACTTGTCGGCCGGATGCGAGCCGGGCGGTTCGCTGACCGCGACCAGCCGGACGGGCTCGCCGGCCCGGTCCGCCTGCGACCGCTGCATCATGGGTGCGGCCGCCGCCCAGGTGCGCGGAACCGACAGCGCGCCGACCGGTGCGACGCGGCCGAAGCCGGCGTTCACGCCGTTGCCGATAGCCGGCTTGGGATACAGCGACTGCAGGGCCGCCCTCTTGTTCATGGAGTTCAGGTGGCCGATCGCGAAATCCGACGGTGCGGTCACCGAATTCAGCTTCGACAGCGACGAGGTGACGCTGGACAGGGACGCGTCGATCGTTGTAAGCGGCGACGACGACAGCCGGGTGAGGGCGCCGGGTATCGCCGACATCACGTCGCAGCCGGCCGATATGACATCCGGCGCGGACTGCAGGGCCCAATTACGTCCGTTCACAACGGGATTGCCGGGCGGGGCGGGGAAGGGAGCCATCGGCACGGAGCTGGCCGCGGCCTCGGCGTAGGCGTACATCGCGTCGGCGTTGTGGCACCACATCGCGTCGTATTCGGCATCGACGTCGGCGATCTCCGTGCTCCGTTGAGCCAGACAATTTGCCGACACCAACGACGTTCGCCGCCTGCGGTTGCCGGCGACCTCCGGCGGCGGCACCGTCGCGGCGAAGGCCGTCTGGTGCGCGCCGGCCGCCGCCTTGAGTTGGGTGGCAGCGTGCTCGCTTCGGGCCGCGACAGCGTCGAGCCAGTCGACGTAGCAAGCCGCGGCTTCGGTGAGTGCGGCCGGCGCCGGGTCTTCGCCGTCTGCCGCCAGCTGTGCGATCACCGCCCGGTAGTCGGCGGCGGCGGTGCGCAGCCGCGCGGCCAACGTTTCCCACGCCGCGGCGGCCTGCATCATCGAGCCCTGGCCGGGGCCCGAATACATCAGCCTGGAGTTGATTTCCGGAGGTAGCGTCGCGAAATCCATTACAGCCTCCGCCTTACTGTGGCGGTTTGAGTGATGCCCGAAAACATGAGGTCTTCTTCCCAGAGATAGACACGGGGGTTACAAGCCGTTGAGCGCTTACGTGTCGCGGAAAGCAAGTCGGCAGGACACGCGCGGCCCCGGCGCCCCGGTCAGCGGCGGGCGACGCAGAGCCGGGCGAGGATATCTCGGTCGGCGATAACGGCTGTGGGCGCACGCGATTGGGCTCCACCGGGCGCACACCCTGGCGGGCTGAACGACGACGGCACGGGCGCCAGCACCGAGTGGGGCGACAGGCGGTTCCACGTCAGGGGCCGTTCCTTCGTCGACCAGGCGTGGCGGAACGGCTTCTGATTCGTCTTGTTCGCCGGTACCAGCGACGGCGAAGCGGCCGGGCTGGGTTGGCTGACGGCGGAGGGGCGGCCGGGCATCGGGCCGGCGTGCGCACCGATGTCGGCGGTCCCCGCAGTCCACGCCGCCGGCTCCGGCGGCGCCGCCGCGGCGAGAATGGGCCGCGACGCCGACCCGACGATCAGCGCGACGAATATGCCAAGGGCCGCAACCACCGCGATGGCCGGCTGCCATCGTCGAGTGCCGCCAACGCCCCGGGATGTCACAGTGAACCGAATGTACCGCGCGAAGATCGGTGAACGGTTCCAGCGAGCTGTGAACTCGGTCCGAATCCGGTGTGTATTTGCGCAGCTAAGACCGGTAAACGAGGAGCGGAATCGCCATCTCCGCCGGGGTGGGTCCGCCGTGAAACCCGACCAGGCGGGACGTTTCCGGGGGTTCATGCGCGCTGGCCAGCACCGCGGTGTCGCCCGAGCAGACGACCACCACGTCGCCGAGCCGCCCCAGGTGTTGCGCGGCGACCGGCCCGAACATGCCGGTGGCCACCGCCTGCTCGCGGCTGTACACCGTGGCGCGGCCGTCCAGCAGCTCGCCCCACACGGCTTGCACGTCGGCGGCGGCGCCGGGCTCGGTGTGCAGGTACCGCACCCGCGGCTCGCCGGCGACCACCCGGATCCCCTCGCCCAGCCGGGGGTCGGCATCGAGGTCGACCCGCGCGTCGGGTGGGACATTGAGGCCGCCGTGGTCGGCGGTGACCAGCACCGCCGCGTTCACCGGCAGCGCCTCGAGCAGGCGGGACAGCAGCGCATCGACGTTGGTCGCCGCGGTATGCCACTGCTCTGAGCCGATGCCGAAGACGTGGGCGGCGGTGTCCAGCTCCGCGGTGTAGGCGTACACCAGCCCGGGCGCCGCGCGCAGCTGCTCGGCCACCAGCGACGCGTAGTCGTCGGCGGGGTTGGCCGGGTGAAATTCGGCGCCGCGGTACGCGGCCTCGGTCAGTCCGCTGCCGATGAACAGCGCCGGCAGCACCGCGCGAGCGCTCACGCCCATGTCTTTGAGCCGCTCGAACCAGGTCGGCACCGGCTGCCACAGGGCGGCGGACGGATCATCGCGCCACCGGACGTGGTTGAGCACCCGGTCGGTGCCGGGCACCCTGAGCGTGAACCCGAGAATCCCGTGCTCGCCCGGCGGCGCGCCGGTGGCCAGCGATACCAGGCTGGTCGGTGTGGTCGACGGGAATGTGCAGTCCAGCCGGGTCAGCCGGCCGGTGCCACCGGCCAGCACCGATGCGAGCAGCGGCGCGCTGCCGGCCAGCTGCGGCAGCAGGTGCCAGCCCAATCCGTCCACCAGCACCACCAGCACCCGGTCGATCCGGTCGGCGCCGACCCAGTCGGCCACCGCCAGCGAGTCCGGCTCCTCCAAGGCATCCGGGACCCCGAGCAGGGCGGCCGCGGCGGGCAGCACGTCGCACAGAGAACCGGACACGGGGTCAGTCTGGCGGCGAAGTCAGACGCGCGCCAGTCGGCGGCCGGTCACCGCCAGCTGCCGATCCGTACTGTCGGTCAGCGCACAAAGCTGCGCCGGCGACAGACGGCCGCACAACCGGCCCCAGTGCATCGCCACCACGTCGCCGGCGGCCACGTCGGGCACCGCGCTGTAGCCGTCGGCCCACACCTCGAGCACGCGTGCCGACGGTTTCGACAGCGTGAGTGCCTGACCGTCCCAGGCCAGCCTTCGACACAACACCTCGACGCGGTCGGAATCACGGGAAAGCACTGTGCCCGAGGTGATTCGGCAGTTGTCCAGCACGCTCAGCGGCTGCTCGTCGGTACCCCTACCCAGAAACCGCGTCCACGGATATACCCCGAACACGTGAAAGCAGTGGTTGCCGGCGGCCTCGCACACCAGATCCGCGGTGAGGTGCGACCAATAGTGGCTTGCCTGCGCGCCGATGATCGCCAGCAGCGCGTCGAAGAATTCCTGCGGGTCCAGGCCGGCGGCGACGCCCCCGCCTAGCCAATACGCTTCGACCAGCCGGTAATCCAGCGGGTCGTCGATGCCCGTCAGCCGCGACAGCACCCGCAGATAGGGCCACGCGCCGGAGAACGTCGTCGCCGCCCGGCGCACGTCGGCGACCGACCCGTCACGCAGGGTGGCGCCCAACGGCGGACCGCAATAGCCGAGCGCGTTGGGCGCGTAGGCGTAGCGGGCGAACATCTCTGCACCGCGGGCACCCGGATCGGCCAAGGGTCACCCCCGCCCCGCCTGGCCCACGAGCTTGACGGCGTCACGGTGCATGCGGCCGAAATTGTAGTAGGCCGCGCAGGCCCCTTCCGGCGACACCATGCACGTCCCGATCGGGGTCTCGGGGGTGCAGGCGGTGCCGAAAACCTTGCATTCCCAGGGCTTGAGCACGCCCTTGAGCACCTCACCGCACTGACAGGCCTTCGGGTCGGCGACCCGCACGCCGGGCATCGCGTACCGCAGCTCGGCGTCGAACTCGGCGAAGTCGTCGTGCAGCCGTAGGGCGCTTTGCGAGATGAAGCCCAGCCCGCGCCATTCGAAGTGCGGACGCAGCGCGAACACCTTGCCCATCAACGCCAAAGCGGCGGGGTTGCCGTGCTCGGGTACCACGCGCTTGTACTGGTTCTCCACTTCGCAGCGGCCCTCGCGGATCTGACGCAGCAGCATCGCGACCGAGGCCAGGATGTCGAGTGGCTCAAAACCGGCTACCACCAACGGCTTTCGGTACACCTCCGGTACGAACCGGTAGGGGCGGTTGCCCACCACGGTGGACACGTGCCCGGGCCCGATGAACCCCGACAGCCGCAGGTCCGGTGATTCCAGGATGGCCCTGATCGGCGGCACGATGGTGACGTGGTTGCAGAAGACGCTGAAGTTGGGCAGGCCCAGGTCGCGCGCCCGCACCAGCGTCACCGCGGTCGACGGTGCGGTCGTCTCGAAACCGATGGCGAAGAACACCACCTGCTTGTCGGGGTTGTCGACCGCGATCTTCAAAGCGTCCAGCGGCGAGTAGACGAACCGCACGTCGGCCCCGCGGGCTTTGGCGTCCAGCAGGCTGCCGTGCGAACCGGGCACCCGCATCATGTCGCCGAAGCAGGTGAAGATCACGTCGGGCTGGCCGGCCAGCCACATCGCGTCGTCGATGCGGCCCATCGGGATCACGCAGACCGGGCAGCCGGGGCCGTGCACCAGTTCGACGTTGTCGGGCAGCAGATGCTCGATGCCGTGCCGGTAAATGGTGTGCGTGTGTCCGCCGCACACCTCCATGAACTTGAAGGTCTCGCCTCGTCGGGAAGCGGGGTCTCCGGCCAGGTGCTCGATGGCGCCCAGCAGCTTGCGCGCCGCGGCGGGATCGCGGAACTCATCGACGAATTTCATGTGCGCCCCCTCTAGACGATGGCTGAAGAGTCGAAGGCTTGCATTTCGGTGGCGTAGGCGTCACCGAGCTTCTTGATCGCCGCCAGGGTGAGCAACGCCTCGGTCTCGTCGATCTTGGCCATCGCGAACCCGACGTGCACCAGCACCCAGTCGTCGGGTTCGGGCATGTCGTCGTCCAGCAGCCGAATGCTGATCGTGCGCTGGACGCCACTGACGTCCACCTTCGCTAAATAATTTGCAGGATCGGTCATTTCGACGATCCTGCCCGGAATTCCAAGACACATCTGAGGCCTCCCTTCCTTTCTGGTGGCGACCCGCCGCGCCCGGCTTACGCCGCGCTTGCGATCGCCACGCCCTAGCAGATCCGCGGCAGCGGGTCGCCGACGAGCATGTCGACAATCCGTGTTCCGCCGAATCCTGTTCGCAGCACCACGCTTTCGGCGGGTTCGGTGACGATTTCCCCGACGTCGGCAGCGTCGGCGCCCAGCGGATGCGAATGCAACGCGTCCAGCCCGGCCTGAGCCTCCTGCGGGTCGACGACGGCGACCAACTTGCCCTCGTTGGCGACGTAGAGCGGGTCGATACCGAGCAGTTCGCAGGCGCCATTTACCATGGGCGCCACCGGGAGTCGCTCCTCGTGCAGCAACACTCCCAGGCCGCAGGCCTGAGCCAACTCGTTGCACACCGTGCCCACGCCGCCCCGCGTCGCGTCACGCATCCATCGGGTGGACGGGGCGGCGGCCATCAGCAACTCCACCAACGGGCTCACCGATGCGGTGTCGGAGACGATATCGGCCTCGATCGCCAGGTCGCCCCTGGCCAGCATCACCGCCATGCCGTGATCACCCATCGACCCCGACAGCAACACCCTGTCTCCGGCGCGCACCGACTGCGCCGACAACGCGCGGCCCGCGGGGATGACGCCGGTCCCGGCGGTGGTGATGAACAGGCCGTCGGCCGCGCCCCTGGGCACCACCTTGGTGTCGCCGGTGACGACCTGCACACCGGCGGCCGCGGCCGCGGCGGCCATGTCGGCGACGATCTCCTTCAATTCGGCGATGGGGAAACCCTCTTCGAGCACGAACGCCGCCGAGATCCAGGACGGCACGGCGCCGGCCACCGCCAGGTCGTTGCAGGTGCCGTGGATGGCGAGTTCACCGATGGATCCGCCGGGAAACCGGCGGGGTTGCACCACAAACGAATCCGTCGACAGCGCCACCCGTTCGCCGCTGGGCAGGGGCAGGACGGCGCTGTCGCCCAGCGACTCCAGCAGCGGGTTACGAAACGCCTCCACGAATACCGCGTCCACCAGTGCGGCCGACGCCTTGCCGCCCGCGCCGTGCGCCAGGGTCACGTGGTCGTCGAGCAGCCGGGGGCGCCGCCGGCGAAACGACTCGATCCGTTCGATCACGTCGCCTTCGCCGAACCGCGGCCCCGACGAAAGGTACTTGTTCATGCGGCCCCCAAATCTTGATCACCGAGTCGTTCGTGAACCGTCAGCCACAATTGATAGCCGAGCAGCGCTTGCGATTCCTGAATCCGGTGCACGCTCTGCGAACGAACGATGAAGCAGGCGTTCACGTCTGGGTTGTTCGCGAACGCGCCCCCGTCGTAGCCGGCGAAACCGATGGTGTACAGGCCGCGCCGGCGTGCCTCGGCGAGCGCGGTCAGCAGGTTGGGCGAATTGCCGCTGGTCGACATCGCGATCGCGATGTCCCCGTCCTGCGCGCGGGCGATCAGCTGCCGGGCGAACACCAGCTCGAACCCGACGTCGTTGCCCAGCGCGGTCAGGATCGCCTGGTCGGCGGTCAACGACCACGCCGGCAGCGGCTTGCCCAGGGGTGGCCGCGCGAACAATCCCGCCAGCGTGGTGCAGTCGGTGCAGCTGCCGCCGTTGCCGAAGGTGAACATCCGTCCGCCGGCGGCGAATCGGCGAGCCATCTCGGCGGCGGCCGTCGCCAGCAGGTCGGCGTTGCCTTCCAGCGTGGAACGCCGCAGTGCCAGGCTTTCGGACGCTTTGGCTTGTGCGGACGTGGCCAGGTCGGCGAGCAACGCGGAAGGGTCGTCTTCCTCGGCGTCGATGAACGGGTACAAGAAGTTGGTGGGCTCGTCGGTAGGACTCATGAAACACCTTCTCGCTCTTCGTCGTCGCGGTCTGATGGCCCCGCTGCTCGGATCTCGGCTACGCCGGCATCGTCGTCGTCGCCGACGCGGCTGATTGCCATGCCGGCGTGCACCAGCACCAGCTCGCCGGGCGCCACCGGGTCGAGGAGAGTGGTGATGACGCCCTCGACTCCCCGGGCGGTGCGCACCCGTGCCTGGCCGTCGGCCGCGGCGCTCACCACTTCGCCCAGCCGGCCTTCGTCGCTGCACGTCACACACACCTCGTCGTCGCAGCGCTGGGGTTTGAGCAGCCCGGGATGCTCGAAGCACACATGGGTCAGCTCCCACAGCAGGTGGTAGAACAGCACGAAGCCGCCGGTGGCGGACACGCGCGGATCGGGATCGTCTAGCCAGAGCACGTGATCGGCCATCGCGGCCGCGGGTGGATCGCCGCTGCCGATCCAGATCGTGGTGGCCCCCCAGGCCGGGGCGCGCCGCATCACCGATCGCACCTGAGCGTGGTCCGCTCCCGCGATCGCGACCACGATGTCGCCGGGTCGCACCGATACCCGCACCAGGTCCACCAGATCCGGTCCGGTCAGCGCTACGGCCGGCAGGGCCCGCTTGCCCATGATCACCGGATGGACGAATTCGACCGCGATGTGCAGCGCATGGGGTTCCCAGGACGGCGCGATGGACCACATGGTGGCGCCCGCCGCGAATCGCTTGGCCAGCGTCAGTGCGGTGGCGGCCAGGTCTTCGGCCAGTTCGGCGCTCAGCCCGCGATCGATGGCGGTGGTGATCATCGCGTCAACCCCTCCTCCTGCGCGATCAGCGCCGAGACCGCGGCCTGGCCCAGGGCCAGCCCGCCGTCGTTCGGCGGCACGATGTGATGGGTGAGCACCTCAAAACCGTTCTGCTGCAGTCGGGTACGGCAGGCGTCGAGCAACAGGATGTTCTGGAACACCCCGCCGGTGAGGCCCACCAGGGTGGTGCCGCCCGCCACCTGGGTGACCGCCTCGGCGACCGCGACGGCGACCGCCTGGTGAAAAGCCGCGGCCAGCAACGCCGGCGGTGTCCCGGCGTGCACCGCCGAGACCATGGTCTGCACCATCGGAGCCGGATCGATCACCCCGTCGGGACGCACCGCCAGCGGCAGCGACGGCAGCGTGCCCGTCCCACCGGCCGACTGCGCCAGCGCCTCGAGCTCGATCGCGGCCTGCCCCTCGTAGTCGATGCGGTGCCGCACCCCGAGCAGGGACGCGACGGCGTCGAACAGGCGGCCAACGCTCGAACACGGCATGCAGCCCGCCCCGGTCTCCAATTGCGAACGGGTGAGCCGCAGTTCGTCGGCCGTCGCGGCGGCCACCGGCGCCAGGTCGGGGGTCCAGTCGATGTCGGCTGTCCACAACTGGGACAGCGCCATCCGCCACGGGTTGCGCACCGCCGCGTCGCCGCCGGGCAGCGGCACCGCCAACAGGTGACCGGCCCGAACGAAACGGTGGCTTCGGGTTCCGAGGGCGAGGATCTCGCCGCCCCAGATGGTTTCGTCGCAGCCGTAACCGGTGCCGTCGAAGGAGACCCCGATGACGGGTTCGCCGATGCGCCCGTGTTCGGCCAGCAGCGACACCACATGGGCGTGGTGGTGCTGGACCAGGTCCAGCGGGCGCTCGTGCGCGTGGCGCTCGGCCCAGCTTCGAGTGTGATAGCCCGGATGCAGGTCGGCGGCCAATCGGACCGGCCGGCCGCGGATCTCGCTGAGCTGGGTCACCGCACGCTCGAATGCGCGCAGCGTCTCCCAGGTGGCCATGTCGCCGATGTGGCCGGACAGGTAGGCCCGGCCGCCGTCGGTGAGGCAGAACGTGTTCTTCAGTTCGCCGCCCACGGCGAGCACGGCGGGGGCGGGCCACCCAAGGCTCAAGTCGACCGGCAGCGGCGCATACCCGCGGGACCGGCGAATCGGCAGTTCGTGCGCACCTTGGTCGTCCCGGACCACGCGCACCACCGAGTCGTCGCACGGCACATGGATTCCCCGGTCGTGGTCGAGGACCGCGTCACACAGCGTCGGAAGTCGTTGCGCGGCATCTTCATCGGTGAAGCAGATGGGCTCGTCGGAGCGGTTGGCGCTGGTGAGGACCAGCGCGTCGGGTATCGGCCCGGCGCTGCCGGGTATCGGTGCCAGCAGCAGGTGATGGATGGGGGAGTACGGCAGCATCAGCCCCAGCAGCGGGCTGCCGGGCGCGACGGCGTCGGCGACCGGCGCGTCGGCGCGCCGGCGCAGCAAGACGATCGGACGGGCCGGACCGGACAGCACCGCGGCCTCGGTGTCGTCGACGTGGGCGTAGCGGCGCGCCACGTCGAGATTGCGCACCAGCATGGCAAACGGTTTGGCGCCGCGCGCTTTCCGTGCCCGCAGGGTGGCAACCGCTGTCGCGGCATCGACGGCGCAGGCCAAGTGGTAGCCGCCGATTCCCTTGATGGCCACCACCGCGCCGGTCGCCAGCGCGGCCTGGGCGGCGGCCAGTGCCCCATCCGAGCCGTTCACCCGCCCGGCCGGCGATCCGAACCACAGGCTCGGCCCGCAGTCCGGGCAGGCGATCGGCTGCGCGTGGAAGCGGCGATTCGCCGGATTGTGATATTCGTCGGCGCAGCGCGCACACATCGCGAACGCCGACATCGTGGTGGCGGGCCGGTCGTAGGGCAATGCCGTGATGATGGTGAACCGCGGCCCGCAGTTGGTGCAGGTCACGAACGGGTGCCGGTAACGCCGGTTGAGCGGGTCGAACAGTTCGGCGACGCAGTCGTCGCACACCGCGACGTCGGGCGGGATCGGGGTGGTGGTGCCCGCGGCGAATTGGCTTGCCGCGATCGAGAATTCGGTTGGTAAGCCGGGCTCGGCCGTGACGTCTGCGACGCGGACCCCGGTGATCCGCGCCAGGGGCGGCGCCTCGGCGCGCAGCCGTCGGCCGAACTCCGCGACCCGGGCGGGCCGGCCCTGCACCTCGAGAAAAACCGCACCCGAGTCGTTACCGACGAATCCGGCCAGCCCCAGCTCGGTCGCGATCCGATGCACGAACGGACGGAAGCCGACCCCCTGGACCACGCCGGTGACCGTGATGCGCTGCCGCACCGGGGTTTCAGCGGAGCCGACCCGCAACAGCGGGGGGGATTCGGCCACTTTGGTCATGTCAACCCGCCTCCGAGGAAGCGGTGTCGGTGCGGCCCCGGCCCATCAGCTCCAGGCCGGCCATGGCCTGTTCGGCCCCGGCCTGATCCGTCTTCTCCACGACGAAGCCCATGTGAATGATCACCCAGTCGCCCGGTGCGAACGTCTCCTCCGGCAACATGCCGACGTTGACCTTGCGCTGTTCGCCGGTGACGTCAGCCAATGCGAGCTGCCCCTCGAAACCGTCCAACATTCCGATGATCCGCCCGGGTATGCCCAAACACATGGCTCAGTCCTCCTTTTCGGTCACCGCAGGTGTCGCCCCGTGCAACGCCGCGACGATCTCTTCGACCGCCCGCGCCGCGCGGGGAACTGCCTGCGCGACCGGTTCGGTCAGGCCGATGCCCTCCTCGATGCTGCCCGCCTCGCAACCGACGACCACGGTGTAGGGCGGATGGCCGCCCAGCGCGCGCAGGCTGGCGAACACCGCGGCAGGATCCATGCTGTGACCGTCCAGGCCGTTGTTCTCGGGTGACGAATCGTGGTCGGCCTGAAAGACGTGCAATGTGCCGGGATGGCCCTGGCTGGGCACGGCGTCGACAAGAACCAGCGCGGCCCACTCCTCGAGCAGGTCATAGGCCAGGTGCATGCCCCTGATCCCGTAGTCGATGACCTGGACCGTCGGATCATCTGGGGGCAGTTCGGCGTTACGGACCACTTCGGAGCCGAACCCGTCGTCCCCCAGGAAGATGTTGCCTATCCCGGCCACCAGGATGCGCGCTGTCATGGTGGTACCCGTCGGTTACATCCGCCTCAACTTGAGATAGCGGCGCGCATCCGGCACGGATACCACGCCGAGTGCCAGCGCGACCGCGGCCACCAGCGCGATGATGGCGATGAAGATCCAACCTAGGATTTCCATGGTGAACTCCTTTCAGGGGCTTTTGCTGTGCTGCGATTGCAGCGGCTCGATTTCGTCGGGGGAGAAGTACAGGTAGCGGCCGTACCAGTCGTGCAGGTCCGCAGCCGGGTCCTCATCGACAACGACGCCGACGTGCTTGTTGCCCTCGACATCCTCGTGCACCGACGTGACGCGGGCGGTCTTGTCGGCGACGAAGATGTCCTGCGCGTCTGCGTTGCGCCGTGGCCGCAATCGGACCTTGCTGCCCCGCGCTATCCGGACCCCATTCACCAGGACGGCGTCGATTTCGGGCCGGACGGCGTTGTCGGCCAATGGATCCCACCAATCCACCCCGGCGGGAATCTCGGGCACCAGGCCGGCGGACGCCCCGAGCGAGTGCGGATCGCGCAGCACGCCGTGCAGCCGGGCCATCGCCTCGGGTGACATGGCGTCACATTCGTCGATGATGCGTGCGGCCCGCGGGTCGGTCGCCCGGGCCTGCGCCTTCTCTTCGTCCGTCATGGTCATGACGCGCAGTGTGAGGATCTCGTCGATCTCCGTGCAGTCGTACAGGGCGGTGTCGCTCTGCTCGGCGACCTCGGGGTGGTCGTAGAGGATGATCGGTGAGATCAGCAGCATGTCGTTGGCGCCCGGCGGGCCGGCCAGCACCGGGAAGCAGCGCTGCTGGCGGCACTTCGACACCGCTTCGGTCGCCGCCTGCGGCGGCTCCAGCAACGAAATGAACTGGCCGCCAATCACTTCGGCAATGATGTGCGTGCCGATCATCGATCGTGCGATGGCGTCCTCCTTGTCGCGGGCGGGCGCGCCGGCGTTGCTGATTCGCACCGAAACCCGCTGAAGGTCGCCGTCGGGCTCGCTGGCGACGGTCATCGCGCCCCACACCTCCTGCCGTTGGCGCACCAGGCGTCCGCCGTCTAGGTATTCGACGTCGCTCGACGCGTCCGCCGCCACCGACAGCGTCCGTTGCCGGCCGTCGAGCGCGATAGGGCCGAAGGACCTTTCACACTCCACCGCTTCGTCCCAGGTCAGCCACGACCCGGCGGGGGTCCTCAACTCGTCGACGGGCTCGAAGTCGCCATCGCCCGTTGTCCGCTCGGCCCGCCGGTGCTGCAACTGCAGAAAACGCACCACCAGTGTCACCGCCGGTGCGCCGTCGACCACGAACTCCGCGGACAGCGTGTCGTCCTCGCCGAGCCCGGCTGCGGCGGCCCCCGGTGGACCCAAAACTCCAAACTGCCAACGTGATTGGTTCTTGCTCGACGTCCCTCGATACGGGTAGAGCAGGTATCCCTCGTAGAGCACGGCGTCGGCGACGGCGCGGGCCCGATCCCAGCTCGATGTCATCGCGTCACCTCCCGATCCACGGCGGCGTCCAGCAACGAGGTGATCGTATGATCGAAGTCGAGCATGCCGTGCGCCGATTTGTATCCGGCCAGTTCCGCGATGGTCTCGTGGCTCAGCCGGATCCAACCGCTGTTGGGATAGTGCTGCGCGATCAGGTCGCGCCAGACCGTCACCGGCATGTCGTAGCGGTCTTCGCAGTCCCACGACACCTGCTGAACCGAGAAGCCGCGCTCGGAGTTGACGAAAATCGTTCCGCTGAACAAGAACTGCAGCGGCACCGTGCCACCGCGCAGCGCGTGCAGATATTTGGCGGCGGCGACCTCGAAATCGTAGGTGCAATCCATGGGCAGCGCCGCGGTGGTGCTGCTGCCGGTGAATCCCGGCACCATCGCGGCGCAATGCTGCCAGAGAAAGGTGCGTTGGGTGCTCGCCCAGCGCTCACGGCCGCCGAACAGGTCCATCAGCCCGGCCGCTTCGTCGTCGGAGTAGGACCGGCGCAGCGGCTCGATCCGGACCTGGCAGCGCAGGGCGATGGCATGCACCGGCTCTTCGCCGCTGCTGGTGACGTCGATGCGGGCGGTCAGCAGCGGGCTGACGGTGTACGGCTCGGCCGTCACGTCGCGAACCGCGAAATCCACGTTCATCGGCGGGCCGTTCATCGCGGTGCCCTCACCGCGCGGGCGGCGAGCCGGTCGAAGAAGCCGTCGATGAATTCGCGTGCCTGCTGGCCGCCGTCGAAGCCGTGCCACAGCAGGCGCAGGCGCCCGACGAATTCGTAGCAGGCGTCGATCGGCACCAGATAGGTTTGCGGCTCGGCCAATTCGCCTTCCTGGCGGCCGTCGGCGACCCGGACGAGCAACGCCTCCACGTCGTCGGCCAGCAGGCCGACCCGCGGGTCGGCGCCGCGGATGGTGTCCCACACGTCCATATCCAGTTCGGATTCGGTCGCCCCGGCCGGCCCGGGATAGAACGCGACGGTGTGTCCGAGAGCGGAGTTGGTGAAGAAGAAGGCGACGCCGACCGGAATCTGCAGCGCCTCCCACACCAGGCGATCCAGCGCGAAGTCTGGAAACGACAGGTACCGGTCCGGCACCGCGCGGTAGCGCAGGTCGGCTGCCGAGTCGGTGAACAGCAGATAACAGGCGCGGCAGACGCACATGAGCTGGCGGCCGGCCACATTCACCACGTGCTGATGCTCGTCGGCGATCGGCTCCGCGCACATCTCACAACGTTCGCCCGCCGGTGCCGGGGCCGCCCGGTTGCTCCGAATCCGGCTGAGCACGTCGAAAGGAGTGCTCATGCCGACGCCCCCATCGGTTCGCCCAGCGCCACCGACGGCACCCCATCGCGAAGCAGCAGGGGCAGCGGCTCGAGATGGGTTCCGTTCGGGCCGGCACCGGCGTGCACGACGTCGAACTGCGTGCCGCAGCGCGGGCAGCCCAAGTGCGTCTCGCGCAGGTGTGCACCCGCCAGCGAGTCATCGCACACCGGGCAATGGTCGCGGTACGCCAGCGGCAGGTCGCCGACTCGGCACACCAGCAGCGGGATGTCTGACACCAGGAAGCCCGCCACCTCGCCGGGCGCCAGGTCGCCCACCGCGGGCACCGGGTGCCAGCCGGCGGCGTGCCCATTCGACTTCACGTGCGCCATCAGCGATTCGGCCGGGATCACGGCGGCGGCTTGCACCACCGCCGCCGTGACCACCTCGATCGAAGTGATCTCCGGTGCGGCCGCGCGGACCGCGTCCTGCACGGCCAGCTCCAGCGTCACCGCCGAGGACGGGCAGCTCTTACAGCTGCCGGTGAACGCCAGCCGCACGGTGAACTCGTCCGGGCCTCCACCCGGGACGACCTCGAGCAGGTCGACGTCTCCGCCGTGCGAACCCAGATAGGGCCGCACCCGATCCAGCGCGTCGGAGACCCTGCGGTGCACGTCGTGCGGATGCAGGCCGTGGACCAGGAGCAGGCTGGCCACCAGGTCGTCGGTGGCCAGCCGCTCGGCTAGGTTCCCGCCGGGACCGGCATCGCCGGCCATCCGCATGATCCGCTCCAGTCCGGCGCCGTACAGTGCGACGACCTCGCGAACCAGTTGCTGCGCACGGTCATAGGCGGCGGATCCGCCTGCTGCACAGGAGTCCAGCAAGGTCTGAATCCGATCGCCCGCCTCACGCCACTGCGCTTCTCTGTCTGGAGTTTCTGGACGAGTTTCGAGGGCCTTGTCCGGGCGATCCGCCATGTGTCACTCCCCGACGGGTGACTGGGTCGGCGTGTGCAGTCTGTCCAGGGACTTGCCCTTTCCCAGGTACATGTGCACACCGCAGGGCAGGCACGGATCGAAGCTGCGCACCGTGCGCATGACGTCGATGCCCTTGAAGTTCTCCCGGCTGTTCTCCTCGAAAATCGGTTGGCCCTGCACCGCATCCTCATACGGGCCCGGTGTGCCAAAACTGTCGCGCGGGTTGGCATTCCACGGCGTGGGCGGGTACGGGTGATAGTTGGCGATCTTGCCGTCCCGAATCACCAGGTGGTGGCTGAGCACGCCGCGCACCGCCTCGGTGAAGCCGCATCCGATGGCCTGGTCGGGCACCTCGAACTTCTCCCACGTCTTGGTGCGCCCGGCGCGGATCTCCTCCAGGGCCTTTTCGGCGAAATGCAGCGCGCAGGCCGCGGCGTAGGCTTGGAAGTAGGTGCGCGCCCGGTCGCGTTCGATCGTGTTGCTGCCGTATTTGGGGATCTGCCACTCCAACTCGACGGGCCCCTTCAGGGCCGTCTTGGGCAGATTGATCTTCACGCTGGTGCCGGTCGCCTTGACGTAGCCGATGTCGACCAGGCCGGCCAGCGCCGTCGACCACAGCCGGGCCAGCGGCCCGCCGCCGGTGTCCAGGGCCAGGTGGTCCTTACCGTCGAACCAGCGCGGCGACATCACCCAGCTGTATTTGCCCCCGTCCATGTCGCGCTTCTGCGGGTGCGGGTTGGTGTGCTGGTTCCACGGGTGGCGCCGGTCCACCGCGTTACCCAGCGGATCGGTCTTGACGAACATCTCCTGATCGGTCCAGTCGTCGTAATACGAACTGCCCAAAAGGATTCGGATGCCGAGGTTGATGTCCACCAGTGAGTGGGTGACCAGCTTGCCGTCGACCACCACGCCCGGGGTGACGAACATCGCGTTACCCCAGCGCTCCATGTCCTTGTATTCGAAGTTGCACACCTCGGGGTCCTGGAAGGAGCCCCAGCAGCCCAGCAGGGTGCGGCGCAGCCCGACGTTCTCGTAACCGGGCAGTGCGGTGTAGAAGAAGTCGAACAGGTCGTCGTGCATGGGCACGACTTTTTTCATGAATTCGACGTAGCGCATCAGCCGGGTCATGTAGTCGGTCATCAGCTGGATGGTCGCGACGGTGCCGACCCCGCCGGGGTACAGCGTCGAGGGGTGCACGTGCCGGCCCTCCATGAGGCAGAACATCTCTCGTGTCCACCGGCTGACCACGAGCGCTTCGCGATAGAACTCACCGGAGAACGGGTTGAGCGAACGCATGATGTCCGCGATCGTCTTGTACCCGTGCGCGTCCGCATGCGGTGCCGGTGTCTTCTCGGCCAGCGAGAGCACACTCGGGTTGGTCTCGGCGACCATCTTCTCGCAGAAGTCCACGCCGACCAGGTTCTCCTGGAAGATGTTGTGGTCGAACATGTATTCCGCTGCCTCACCGAGGTTGACGATCCACTCGCCCAGATGCGGAGGCTTGACCCCATAGGCCATGTTCTGCGCGTAGCACGAGCAGGTGGCGTGGTTGTCGCCGCAGATGCCGCAGATGCGGCTGGTGATGAAATGGGCGTCGCGAGGATCCTTGCCCTTCATGAAGATCGAGTAGCCTCGGAAGATCGACGAGGTGCTGTGGCACTCGACGACCTCTTTGTTCTCGAAGTCGATCTTGGTGTAGATGCCCAGGCTGCCCACGATCCTGGTGATGGGATCCCAGGCCATGTCGACCAGTTGGCCGGGTTCCCGTGTGGCGTGGGTGGGTTCAGGAATGATGGTTGTCATCGCGCTACTTCTTCCCGCTGTGGCTGCTGTCCGCGTTGGCTGATGCGGCGACGGCTCTTCGTCTGGAACTGGAGGAAGGAGCGCGCCCACCCGGTAGGTGACCTACCAGGTGCGGCGCGCTCCGGTGGTGAGTTTGTCGCCGTTGTGGCGCCACCGCGGCTCTTTGTCGAGGGTGCGTTCCGTGATACCCCTCAGACTGCGAATCACGGATCCGTACAAACCCGACGCGGTGCTCGAGATCTTGCCGCCCGGCGGTTCGTCCATGAACGGCATGAATTTGTCGGGGAACCCGGGCATGGTGCAGCCAATGCAGATGCCACCGACGTTGGGGCAACCCCCGACACCGTTGATCCACCCCCGCTTGGGCACGTTGCACTTCACGACCGGCCCCCAACAGCCAAGTTTGACAATGCATTTCGGTGAACCGTACTCGGTGGCGAAGTCGCCCTGCTCGTAGTAGCCGGCCCGGTCGCACCCCTCGTGCACGGTGGCGCCGAACAACCACTGGGGGCGCAGCGCGTCGTCGAGCGGGATCATCGGCGCCTGACCGGTCGCCATATAGAGCAGGTAGGTCAAAGTCTCCGAGAGGTTGTCCGGCTGGATCGGGCAGCCGGGAACGCACACGATCGGAATGCCCGCCTTGCTCTTCCAATCCCAGCCCAGATAGTCGGGCACTCCCATCGCCCCGGTCGGATTGCCGGCCATCGCGTGGATGCCCCCGTAGGTGGCGCAGGTCCCGACCGCCACGATCGCGGTGGCCTTGGGCGCCAGCCGGTCGAGCCACTCGCTGGTGGTCATCGGCTGGCCGGTGGCCGGGTCGTTGCCGAACCCGCACCAGTACCCCTCGTTTTTGATCTTCTCGTTCGGGATCGATCCTTCGACCACGAGCACAAAGGGTTCCAACTCGCCGCGGTCCGCTCTGAAGAACCACTCCAAGAAGTCGTCTGCCCCTCCGTTGGGTCCGCATTCGAAGTCGATCAGGGGCCAGTGCACGGCGACCTGGGGGAGTCCGGGCAGGGCTCCCAGGGCGATCTCCTCGACGCTGGGTTGGGTGGCGGCAGTCAACGCCACCGAATCACCGTCACAACTTAGGCCCGCGTTAATCCATAGAACATGGATCAATGTTTGTTCTGCCTTGACTGCTGCTTCTGTTGGCATGCTGCAGCTTTCCGGAGCCGGGCTGGGGCTCCTGCGCCGCCGGAGTCGACCGTCGGCCCACTTGCGCAGCGCTATTTTTTGGGTCTACTCCCGCTATCGTGCGTTGTCAACGGTTCGCCGTTACTCGCTAGTAGTCACGTGTTGTATAGCATCGAAAACGCATGTAGCGCCTGGGTGATTCGCCGCGTCCGGCCCGACCACCGCCGCGGTGGCCGTCTTGCAAATGCTTCGCAGGAGGGGGGTCCGCGTCGCGCGCCGTTCAGGCCCCCTCCGCGGCGAAGCGCCGCAGCCAGCCGAACCAAGCGCCCATGCCGTCCCCGGTGCGGGCGCTCAGCGGCAGAATCGTCGCCGCCGAATTGACCTTGCGCACGTGCGCGATGTACGTGTCGACGTCCACGTCGAGGTGCGGCACCAGGTCAATCTTGTTCAGCAGCACCACATCCACCGACCGGAACATCACCGGATACTTCAGGGGCTTGTCCTCGCCCTCGGTCACCGAATACACCATGGCCTTGGCGTGCTCGCCGACGTCGAACTCCGCCGGGCAGACCAGGTTGCCGACGTTCTCGATGACCACCAGGTTCAGTGCGGAAAGGTCGAGTCCGGGCAGTGCGCGGTTGACCATCGGAGCATCGAGATGGCACTCGCCGCCAAACCCATTGCTGGTGTTGAGCAGTGACACCTGGGCGCCCCGGCCGCTGAGCTTGGCCGCGTCCAGGTCGGTGGCGATGTCGCCCTCGATCACCCCGATCGCCAGCTCGCCGGCGAGTTCGTCGAGCGTGGCCTGCAGGATGGTGGTCTTGCCCGATCCCGGAGAGCTCATCAGGTTGAGGGTGCGCACGCCGTTGCTCTCGAACGCCGCCCGATTGGCGTCGGCGAGCAGATCGTTCTCGGCGAAGATCGCCTCTAGCACGTCGATGCGCTGACTGCCGGTCTGATAGCTGCTGTGATCGCCGTGCCCGTGCTCGTGCTCGTGCTCGTGCTCGTGCGGAGGGTGATCGTGCTCGTGGGCGTGCACGGTTCCGTCGTCGTGCCGATGAAATCTACCCATCATCAACGCCTTTCACGAGACATCTCTTTCACGAGACATCCAGGGACGTCACCAAGAATTCGTTGCCGCGCAGCACCTCGACGTCCGAACTGTCGCATTGCGGACACCAGATCGACCACGGCGAGGTGATTTCCGATTGCCCACCGCAGGCGCGGCACCTGACTTCGGCGCCGACGCACTCGAGTTCCAGTTCGGCGTCCGGCATGTCCTCGGCGTCGCGGACCAGTGTCCAGCAGAAGGACAGCGACTCCGGCACCACCTGACGAAGGGCACCGACCCGCACCCGCACCACGTCGACGTGCCGGCCGTCGGCGTGATTCTTGACGACACCGGCGATCGCTTCGCACAGCGACAGCTCGTGCATCGCCGATCACCTGCGATCCGCGGGCAGGGCGCGAGCCAGGGAGCCCATGAGCACTGTTCTACACCCGAACGGCGGTCAGCGTCGGCCTCTAGCCGTTTCGGCTTACGACGTCCACTTGTCTTCGATGCGCCCGTAGCGCCAGACGAGCAGGGCCACCGCCCACGTGACGACGAACATGCCGACGATCACGTAGCCGATCGCGTTGAGGTCCAGCCCGCCGATCCAGCGCCAGAACGCGCCCCGCCAACCGAACTGGTCGGCGAACAGGACGAGGAGTTCGATACTGCCGATCACCCACGCGACCGCCACCGACAGCGCGGTGATGGTGATGTTGTAGTAGATCTTGCGCACCGGATTGGAAAAGGCCCAGCCGTAGGCGAAATTCATGAACGAGCCGTCGATGGTGTCGAGCAGGCACATGCCGGCGGTGAACAGCACCGGCAGGCACATGATGGCGTACCAGGGCAGCCCGGCCGCGGCGCTGGTGCCCGCCAGCACCAGCAGCGCGATCTCGGTGGCGGTGTCGAAGCCGAGCCCGAACAGCAACCCGACGGGATAGCAGTGCCACGACTTGGTGATCGACTTGGTGAAGCGCCCGAGCAGCCGGCTCATCAGCGCCCGGTTGTCGAGGTGACGCTCGAGCTCGGCTGCGTCGGTTTCGGGATCGTATTCGCCCCGGCGCAGCCGCGCGAAGACGCGAAGTATGCCGATCAGGACGATGACGTTGATTAAGGCGATGGCATAGAGGAACACGCCCGAGACGCCGGCCCCGATCAGGCCGGTGTAGCGGTGCAGCGCCGAGGAGTCGTCGCTGACCGGGCCGACGACCGTCTTCACCCCGCACGCCAGCAACACCGCCAGCCCGAACACCACCGAGGAATGGCCCAGCGAAAAGAAGAAGCCGACGGCCATCGGGCGCTGCCCGTCGTTCATCAGCTTGCGGGTGGTGTTGTCGATGGCGGCGATATGGTCGGCGTCGAAAGCGTGGCGCATGCCCAGGGTGTAGGCCGTCAAACCGATACCGACGCCAAAAGCCTTGCCGCCCAAGCTGTATTGCGCCGGCGCCACCAAAATGATCATGGTGAACCAGCCCAGCAGGTGCAGCGCGACGATCACCGCCAGCATCGCTGCCAGTCGCCACCACTCCGCCCGCGTCAGGGTGCCAAGAAACCTGGTCGGCCGTGAGGGCCGCCAGTCGATCTCGGAATTGGCCACTGGGTCCTTCCGGCGCGTCCTTGCGGTATCGGGCTGAGAGCAACCGGCATGACTGTAGATTCCCCGGCTCGCCAGATGCAAGCGAGTTGCAGGATCGCGGGGCCCCGATCGGGCCGAGGGCTGGCGATCCCGCCGCTGCGGCGCGACACTGAACCGGTGACGCCCAAGCCGTCGGCACCGGATGCGTCGGTCACCGAGAGGATCGGCGAAATTTTGCGCGCCCGCGGGCTGCGCCGGATGTCGTCGCGGATCCAGGTGCTGGCCGTGCTGGAGCCCGTCGACGGTCACCTGCCGGTCGCCGAGATCCACCAGCGGTTACGGGATTGCATTCCGCCCGGTGCCCATGCGCCCGACGTGGCGACCGTCTACCGCACGGTCACCACCCTGGTCGATCAGGGCGTGCTGCACGCGCTGACGCTCAGCGGCGGCGTGACGACCTACGGGCTGGCCACCGCGCCGCATCACCACGCGGTATGCATCAAGTGCGGCACCATCATCGAAGTGCCCGCCCGGCGATTGAGTTCGGCGCTCGAACACGCGATGGCGGGCAGTTCCTTTGCGCTGTCGGAGGCCGCCGGGCTGACGCTGCACGGCCTGTGCCCGCAGTGCCAAGACGGCAAGCCCGACGCTCGGCCGCGCCGGCGCTGAGCTCAGCGCAGACCCAGCAGCGCGTTCTCCACCACCTCGGGCAGTGCCGGATGGATCCAGTACTGGCCGCGGGCCATTTGGTGCGCGGTCAGCCCGAAACTCATCGCCTGGATCAACGGCTGAATGATCGACGAGGCCTGATGGCCCATGATGTGCGCACCCAGCAGGCGCCCGGTACCGCGATCGGCGATGAGCTTCACGATCCCGGTGGTGTCCTCCATCGCCCAGCCGTAAGCGACGTCGCCGTAGTCCTGGATCTTCGTCGAAATCTTGAAACCCTGTGCGATGGCTTCATTTTCGGTCAACCCGACGCAGGCGATCTGGGGATCGGTGAACACCGCCGACGGCACGTAGCGATGGTCGGTGACGGCCATCGCGCCGGTGTCGTCCCAGTCGCACAGCAGGTTGTGCTGCACGACGCGCGCCTCGTGGTTGGCGACGTGCTTGAGCTGATACGGCGACGAGACGTCGCCGAGGGCGAAAACCCCACGCGCCGTGGTTCGCTGAAACTGGTCCACGGCCACCAGACCGTCCTCGACGGCGACACCGGCCTGCTCGAGGTCGAGTTGATCGGCGTTGGAGACCCGCCCGGTCGCCACCAGCAGCGCGTCGGCCTCGATGGTGTGGCCGTCGTCGAGTTGCACCGCGACGCCCGAACCGCGGTTCTCGGCGCCCACCACGTTGCGGTGGGTGTGCAGCTCCCATTTGCTCGAGGCGATGCGGGTGAAGCGCTTGCACAGGACGTCATCGCAATGCCGCAGCAACGCGGAGCCGCGGACTACCAGGGTCACCCGCGAGCCCAGCGAGGAGAAGATGTGGGCGAATTCGGCCGACACGAAACCGCCCCCGACGATCACCAGATGCTCCGGTAACTCGGCGATCCGCATGATCGTGTCGCTGGTGAAGTAGCGGGCGCCGCACTCGAGGATCGCCGGCGGCACCACCGCCCGCGCCCCCGCGGCGATCACCACCTGGTCGGCGGTGAACTCGTCGCCGGCCTCGGTGCGCAGCAGGTAGCGCCCGTCGGGCTGCACGGGACCGAACCGGGTGTGCTGCTTGTACACGTCGATGTTGGGTGCGGAGCTCCGATAGTCCTCACCGCCGACCCCGATCGGATCGATGCGCCCGAAGACGCGCGAGACGATGTCGTCCCAGCGCACCCGGTCGATGCGCGCGTCGATGCCGAAGCGCGCCGCATCCCGGATGGTCTGGGCGACCTCGGCAGCGTAGACGAACATCTTGGTGGGGATGCAGCCGACGTTCAGGCACGTACCACCGAAGGTGCCCTGTTCGCAGATCGCCACCCGCTTTTCGGCGAAGCGGTCATCGAGAATGCTGTTGCCCGAACCGGTTCCGATGATCGCGACGTCGTAAGTCTCCAAGCCGTCACCCCTTTCGCAGCGATGCCGAGGCGTCGTTGTCGGCGCGCAGGTAGCCGTCGAGCCAGAGATCCAGCTGCCCATAGGCGGTTTTGCGCGGCCCCTGCAGAGACAAGAACACGTCGTGTTTGGCGTCGGCCACCGGAACCACGGTGCTGCGGTTGCCGACACAGCCGGCCCAGCGGGCGATCTGGGTGACGTCGAGAACCGCATCACCGCACTGCATGGACGCGGAATCGGTGCTTTCGTGCACGCTGTGATCCGATCGCAGGATCAGATTCGGCACGCCGACGTCGAGACCGCGATGCAGCCGGGCCTGGCCGCGGCGGACGGCGTGCAGCCAGCCAAAGGTGATGGGGAAGCCGCCGACGGGTTTCCACTGCAGGTCGTAGTCGAATTCGCCGCCGTAGTCGCGGTGCAACGTGGTGCCGTAACCGCGCTCACCCGGGGACCGGGCCACGCCCTTGGACCGCACTCGAGACAGGCCGGCGATCAGCGCCACTGTCGCCGTGTGCCGCAAAATGGGCGGGCCGGGCAGCTCCAGAAACGGGCTGTTGAGCACCAGTCCGCCAATGCCGGCGTGCGCGGCCGCGTTTCGCCGGCGCAATCGGTCCAGCCACAACGACACGATGAGCCCGCCCGCGGAATGCCCGTACATCAGCACCTTCCCCGGATTGCCGGGCCGGCCGTCGGCCGTGTGCGCCCTGATGACGGCCAGCGCGTGATCGAGTTCGGTCTCGTAGTTCCTGAGGTCGGTGATGAAGTGCGGCGTCTGGCCGCCGCGCCGCGACCGGCCGCACTTGTGCAGGTCCAGCGCATAGAAGGTGAAGCCGCGAGCCGCGAAATGGTCGGCGAGCTCGGTGTGGAAAAAGTAGTCGGTATAGCCGTGCACCGCCAGCACCGCGTGCCCGGCCGGCGCCGCCCCGCGGCCCGGCCGTCCCGGTTCGGGTCCGCGTCGGATCAGGGTCGCGACGATGTCGCCCTCACCGGCCGGATCGGGGCCGAGCGCGAGGGTGCGCTGCCAATAACCGGGAAGGACATCGGGCACCCAGCCGGTCACTCCGCCGGTCACCCTGCCAGTCACGAGGCCAGCTTAGAGCTTTTGCTGGCCACGGGGCGCCGCACGTCGTTCGCGGCCACTTTGCCTCGGGATAACCTGGGGATCGGCCGAGTCGAGGGAAGGACCAACACGCCGGTGTCATCGCTAGCCAGAACCACGCGGACGGACGTCGTGCTGGTGGGCGCGGGCATCATGAGCGCGACGCTGGGAGCGTTGCTGCGCCGGTTGCAGCCGGATTGGTCGATGACTTTCGTGGAGCGCCTGGACGCCGTCGCCGCCGAGAGCAGCAGCCCCTGGAACAACGCGGGCACCGGGCATTCGGCGCTGTGCGAGCTGAACTACACGCCGCAGCGCCCCGACGGCTCGATCGACATCGGCAAAGCGGTGCGCATCAACGAGCAATTCCAGGTGACCCGCCAGTTCTGGGCCCACGCCGTCGAGAACGGCATCCTGACCGATCGGCGCTTCCTCACCGCGATCCCGCACGCGAGCTTCGTGCGCGGCGCGCAGCGCGTCGACTATCTGCGTCGCCGGCAACGGGCGCTGGCGTCCAATCCGCTGTTCGCAGGCATCGAATTGATCGACGACCACGACGAGTTCGCCCGCCGGTTACCGTTCATGGCGGCCAACCGCGACTTCTCCGAACCGACGGCGCTCAACTGGGCCGCCCATGGCACCGATGTCGACTTCGGTGCCCTGTCGCGACAGCTCATCGGATTCTGCGTGCGCGGCGGCGCGGCGGTCCTGTTCGGCCACGAGGTGCGCAACCTGTCCCGCCAGTCCGACGGCAGCTGGACGCTGTCGATCCGCAACCGGCGCACCGGCGAAAAGCGCAGTCTGAACGCCAAATTCGTCTTCGTCGGGGCCGGCGGTGATGCGCTGCCGCTGTTGCAGAAGTCCGGCATCGGCGAGGTCAGGGGTTTCGCGGGATTCCCGATCGGCGGCCGGTTCCTGCGCGCACGCAACCCGGCGCTCACCGCCGCCCACCGGGCCAAGGTGTACGGCGTTCCCGCACCGGGCGCCCCGCCGCTGGGTGCGCTGCATCTGGACCTGCGCTACGTCAACGGCAGACCGTGGCTGGTTTTCGGCCCGTACGCCGGCTGGTCACCGAAGTTCTTGAAACACGGGCATTTCACCGATCTGTTCCGCTCGGTGAAACCGGACAACCTGGCGTCGCTGCTCGGGGTGGGCGTCACGCAGCTTACGCTGCTCAGATATCTGGTCGGCCAGTTGCGGCTCTCCGGGCCGGATCGGATCCGCGTGCTGCGCGAATTCGCCCCCACCGCGGTGGGTTCGGACTGGGAGCTGACGGTGGCCGGCCAGCGTGTGCAGGTGATCCGGCGGGACAAACGCAAAGGCGGGGTGCTCGACTTCGACACCACCGTGGTGGGGGCCGCCGACGGAAGCATCGCCGGGCTGCTCGGCGGCTCCCCGGGAGCTTCGACGGCGGTGCCGATCATGCTCGGCGTACTGGAACGCTGCTTTGCCAACCGCTTTCAATCGTGGCTGCCCGCGCTCAAGGAGATGGTTCCGTCGCTGGGGACCACGCTGTCGGATGAGCCCGCGCTGTACGACGAGGTTTTTTCATGGGGAACGAAGGTGCTGGGGTTGGGCGTGTCATGACCGGCACCGACGAGGAAGCGAAGCGCAGGCATGAGGTGGGGGCACCTCCCGCTTGCGGAGGAGGAGCGCCGCAATTGAGCCGCGCCGACGACGATGCAGAGCGAAGCGATGAGGAGGAGCGCCGCAATTGAGTGAAGCACTGCGACGTATTTGGGCCAAAGACCTTGATGCCCAGACGCTTTACGAGCTACTCAAGTTGAGGGTGGAGGTGTTCGTCGTCGAACAGGCGATCCCGTACCCGGAGCTCGACGGGCGGGACCTGCTCGCCGAGACCCGGCACTTCTGGCTGGAAACGCCGGACGGCGAGGTGATCTGCACGCTGCGGTTGATGGAGGAGCACGCCGGGGGCCAGAAGGTGTTCCGGATCGGGCGGTTGTGCACCAAGCGCGCCGCGCGCGGCCAGGGCCACACCACCCGGCTGCTGCGCGCGGCGTTGGCCGAGGTGGGCGACTACCCGTGCCGGATCAACGCGCAGACCTATCTGGCCGACATGTACGCCCAGCACGGATTCGTCCGCGACGGAGACGATTTCCTTGACGACGGCGTTCCGCACGTGCCCATGCTGCGGCCCGGTTCGGGTTTGGCGGTGAAGCCGTGAAGCCCTACCCGTTCAGCGCGATCGTCGGCCACGACCGGCTGCGCCTGGCCCTACTGCTGTGCGCCGTGCGTCCGGAGATCGGCGGCGCGCTCATCCGCGGCGAGAAGGGCACCGCCAAGTCGACGGCCGTGCGCGGCCTTGCGGCGTTGCTGTCCGACGCCACCGGCAGCGACGCCGGCCTGGTCGAAATGCCGCTCGGCGCAACCGAAGACCGGGTGATCGGCTCGCTGGACCTGCAGCGGGTGCTGCGCGACGGCGAGCACGCGTTCTCGCCGGGCCTGCTGGCCCGCGCGCACGGTGGTGTGCTGTATGTCGACGAGGTCAACCTGCTGCACGATCACCTCGTCGATGTGCTGCTCGACGCCGCAGCGATGGGCCGGGTGCACATCGAACGCGATGGCATCTCGCATTCGCACGAGGCCCGGTTCGTGTTGATCGGCACCATGAATCCCGAAGAGGGCGAACTGCGTCCGCAGCTGCTGGACCGGTTCGGGCTCACCGTCGACGTGCACGCATCGCGCGACGTCGAGGTGCGGGTGCAGGTCATCCGGCAGCGGATGGCCTACGAGGCCGACCCGGACGGTTTCGCCGAGCGCTATGCCGACGCCGATGCCGAGCTGGCCCGGCGCATCGCCGCGGCGCGCGAGCTCGTCGATGATGTGGCCCTACCGGACAACGAATTACGGCGCATCGCGGCGCTGTGTGCGGCGTTCGACGTCGACGGCATGCGCGCCGACCTGGTGGTGGCCCGCACCGCCGTCGCGCACGCCGCTTGGCGCGGCGCGCCCAGCGTCGAGGAAGAGGACATCCGGGTGGCCGCCGAGCTGGCCTTGCCGCACCGGCGCCGCCGCGATCCGTTCGACGACCCGGGCATCGACCGCGACCAGCTGGACGAAGCCCTGGCGCAGGCGGGGTCCGACCAGGAGGCGGACCCCGATCCCGACCCACCCGGCGGCGGTCAGTCCACCGATACCGAACAGGATGCACCACAACAGAACTCATCGGAAAGCGGCGGCCCACAGCGGCCGAAGACCAGACCCAGCGCACCGCCGTCGAAGACCTTCCAAACCCGCGCGCTACGGGTCCCGGGTGTCGGGGAGGGGGCACCGGGACGGCGGTCGCGGGCCCGCAACGCCAGCGGCAGCGTCATCGCCGCCACCGACGCGGACGACACGAGTTGCGGAGGGCACGGACTGCACCTGTTCGCCACCCTGCTAACGGCCGCCGAGCGCGCCGGCGCCGGGCCGTTGCGCCCCCGGCCCGACGATGTGCGCCGTGCCGTGCGCGAGGGGCGCGAAGGCAACCTGGTGATCTTCGTCGTCGACGCGTCGGGTTCGATGGCCGCACGCGATCGTATGGCTGCGGTCAGCGGCGCCACGCTGTCCCTGCTGCGTGACGCTTATCAGCGCCGCGACAAGGTTGCGGTGATCACCTTCCGTCAACACCAGGCGCGGCTGTTGTTGCCGCCGACGTCGTCGGCGCATATCGCCGGACGGCGATTGGCCCGGTTCGATACCGGCGGCAAGACCCCACTGGCCGAAGGCCTGCTGGCCGCGCGTGAACTGATCGTGCGGGAGAAGGCGCGTGACCGGGCGCGGCGTGCCCTGGTGGTGGTCTTGACCGACGGCCGGGCCACCGCCGGCCCGGATCCGTTGGGCCGCACCAGAACCGCTGCGGCCCGGTTGGTCGCCGAAGGTGCCGCCGCGGTGGTCGTCGACTGCGAGACGTCCTTTGTACGGCTGGGCCTCGCCGGGCAACTCGCCCGCCAGCTCGGCGCTCCGGCCATCCGGCTCGAGCAGCTGCACGCGGATTCCCTGACGCGTGCGGTGCGCGACGCGGCCTGAGCGGAAAGGACAAGAGCTGATGCCACAAGGCGTTCCACTGCAAGTCCCCGATGACGGCCTGACCACGCGGGCGCGCCGCCACACGCCTGTGCTGGCCGTGCACACCGGCGCCGGCAAGGGAAAGTCCACGGCCGCATTCGGAATGGCGTTGCGGGCCTGGAATGCCGGGCTGTCGGTCGCGGTGTTCCAGTTCGTCAAAAGTGCCAAGTGGAAGGTGGGCGAGGAGGCGGTCTTCGCCCAGCTGGGTCAGGTACACGACCAGCACCAGATCGGCGGACCCGTCGAATGGCACAAGATGGGTGCGGGCTGGTCCTGGACCCGCAAGGCGGGCAACGAGGTTGATCACGCGGCGGCAGCGGCCGACGGCTGGGCGGAGATCGCACGCCGGCTGGCCGATCGCCGTCACGACTTCTATGTGCTGGACGAGTTCACCTACCCCCTGAAGTGGGGCTGGGTCGACGTCGACGAGGTGGTGGAGGTGTTGACGGCCCGACCCGGTCACCAGCACGTGGTCATCACCGGGCGCGACGCCCCGCAGCGCCTGATCGACGCGGCCGACCTGGTGACCGAGATGGCCAAGGTCAAGCATCCGATGGACGCCGGGCGTAAGGGCCAGAAGGGCATCGAATGGTGAGTGTTCCCGCGGTGGTCATCGCCGCTCCCGCGTCGGGCAGCGGAAAGACCACGGTGGCAACGGGTTTGATCGGTGCCCTGCGGCGGGCGGGGCGCACCGTGGCGCCGTTCAAGGTCGGCCCGGACTTCATCGATCCCGGCTACCACGGTCTGGCCGCCGGGCGTCCCGGCCGCAACCTCGACCCGGTGTTGGTGGGGGAGGGCCTGATCGGACCGCTGTACGCCCACGGCGCGCGTGGCGCGGACATCGCCGTGGTCGAAGGGGTGATGGGGCTGTTCGACGGCCGGATCGGGCCCGCCGCCGCGACCCCCGCGCCGGGATCGACCGCCCACGTCGCGGGCCTGCTGGGTGCGCCTGTCGTCCTGGTCGTCGATGCTCGCGGGCAAGGCCAGAGCATCGCCGCACTGCTGCACGGCTTTTCGACCTTCGACACCGCGACCCGCGTCGGCGGCGTGATCCTGAACCAGGTCGGGTCGGCCCGGCATGAGCAGGTGCTGCGGCAGGCCTGCGAGCAGGCCGGTGTCCCGGTGCTGGGCGCCATTCCGCGCACCGCCGAATTAGAGCTGCCGTCAAGGCATTTGGGTCTGGTCACCGCGGTGGAGTACGGGCAGCGGGCGCGGCTCGCGGTCCAGGCGATGACCGCTTTGGTCGCTCGCCACGTCGATTTGGCGGCGGTCGTCGCGGTCGCTGGAGGCCGGGCCGCGCAGCCGCCCTGGGATCCCGTTGCGGCAGTGGGGCAGACGCCCGGGGGGAGCGCCACCGTGGCGGTGGCGGCCGGGAAGGCGTTCAGTTTCGGCTACGCGGAACACGCGGAGCTGCTGGCGGCCGCCGGCGCCGACGTCGTCGAATTCGATCCGCTCATGGACGCGTTGCCCGACGGCACCGACGCGGTGCTGCTGCCCGGCGGCTTTCCCGAACAGTTCACAGCGGAGCTGTCGGCCAACGACATCGTGCGCCGGCAGATCAACGAACTGGCCGCCGCGGGGGCACCGATCCACGCCGAGTGCGCCGGGCTGATCTATCTGGTCTCCGAGCTCGACGGCCACCCGATGTGCGGTGTGCTGGCGGGGGAGGCGCGGTTCACCTCGCACCTGACCCTGGCGTACCGCGATGCCGTCGCCGTCGCCGACTCGTCGATGTATACCGCCGGCCAGCGGACGGTGGGGCATGAATTCCACCGCACCACAGTCACATTCAACGACGACTATCAGCCCGCATGGATGTACCAGGTCCACGACGCGCACCGCAACGACGGCCCCATGCGTGACGGCGCCGTGCACGCCGGTGTGCACGCGTCGTATCTGCACACCCATCCGGCCGCCGCGCCGGAGGCCGTGGCGCGGTTCGTCGCACACGCGGGCGCCCGGCTCCGCCGCGCCGGCGATCGCCACTAGGCTTGCCGGGTGACCGAGAGCGCCTACCTCGTTGGGCTGCGGCTGACCGGCAAAAAGGTCGTCGTGGTCGGCGGCGGCACCGTTGCCCAGCGCCGGCTGCCCCTGCTCATCGCCAGCGGCGCCGACGTCCACGTCATCTCCCGCAGCGCCACCAGGTCCGTCGAGGCGATGACGGGAATCACCCTGGCATTGCGCGCATACCGCGACGGCGACCTCGACGGAGCCTGGTACGCGATCGCGGCCACCGATGACCCCGAGGTGAACGCTGCCGTGGTCGCCGAGGCCGAAAGCCGCCGCATCTTCTGCGTCCGGGCCGACATCGCCGTCGAGGGGACCGCAGTAACACCAGCGTCTTTCGACTACGCGGGGCTGTCCGTCGGAGTCCTGGCCGGCGGCGAGCACCGACGGTCGGCGGCGATCCGCTCGGCCATCCGCGAGGCGCTGCAGACCGGGCTCATCACGCCCGACAGCCCGGTGAGCTCCGACGTCGTCAAGGGCGGCGTCGCGCTGGTCGGCGGCGGCCCCGGTGACCCCGAACTGATCACCGTGCGCGGCCGCCGCCTGCTGGCCCAGGCCGATGTCGTGGTCGCCGACCGACTCGCACCGCCGGAACTGCTGGCCGAGTTGCCCCCGCACGTCGAAGTCATCGATGCCGCCAAGATCCCCTACGGGAGGGCCATGGCCCAGGACGCGATCAACGGCGTCATGATCGAGCGCGCCCGCTCCGGCAGCTTCGTGGTGCGCCTCAAAGGCGGAGACCCCTTCGTGTTCGCCCGCGGTTACGAGGAGGTGCTGGCGTGCGTCGAGGCCGGCATCCCGGTGACGGTGGTGCCAGGTGTGACAAGTGCCATAGGAGTGCCGGCTTTGGCGGGCGTTCCCGTCACTCATCGGGCCATAAATCACGAGTTCGTGGTGGTCAGCGGCCATCTCCCACCCGGTCATCCCGAATCGTTAGTAAATTGGGATGCTCTGGCCGCGATGTCAGGCACGATTGTTTTGCTGATGGCCGTCGAACGCATCGAACTTTTCGCCGAGGCCCTCCTCAGAGGGGGTCGACCTGCGGATACGCCGGTATTGGTCGTTCAGCATGGAACGACCGCAGCCCAACACACTTTGCGGGCCACCCTCGCCGACACGCCCGAAAAGATCCGCGCCGAGGGTATCCGACCTCCCGCGATCATCGTGATCGGGGCTGTGGCAGCTTTCGGGCTTTAAACGGTTCTTAAGATTACTGTAAGGTAACCCTTTATGACGGCTCTCAACGATGCAGAGCGCGCGGTGCAGAAACTGGCCTCGGCGCGCCCCGATCGTCCGGCCCCGGTGAGCGCTGCGCTCCCGGCGGAGACCGCCTCCAAGCGCATCAGCAAGTACTACCCGGCGTGGCTGCCCTCTCGACGCTTCATCGCGGCCGTTATCGCCATCGGTGGTATGCAGCTGCTCGCGACGATGGACAGCACCGTCGCCATCGTCGCGCTCCCCAAGATCCAAAACGAGCTCAGCCTGTCCGACGCCGGGCGCAGCTGGGTGATCACCGCCTACGTGCTCACCTTCGGCGGCCTGATGCTGCTGGGCGGCCGCCTCGGCGACACCATCGGGCGCAAACGCACCTTCATCGTCGGTGTCGCGCTGTTCACCATCTCGTCGGTGCTGTGCGCGGTCGCCTGGGACGAGGCGACCATGGTCATCGCGCGGCTGTCCCAGGGCGTCGGGTCGGCCATCGCGTCGCCGACCGGCCTGGCTCTGGTGGCGACCACCTTCCCCAAGGGACCGGCGCGTAACTTCGCCACGGCGGTATTCGCCGCGATGACGGCGATCGGCTCGGTGATGGGCCTGGTGGTGGGCGGAGCGCTCACCGAGGTGTCGTGGCGGCTGGCGTTCCTGGTGAACGTGCCGATCGGCCTGGTGATGATGTACCTGGCCCGCACCGCGCTGCGCGAGACCAACCGCGAGCGGATGAAGCTCGACGCCACCGGGGCCATGCTGGCCACCCTGACTTGCACCGCGGCCGTGTTCGCCTTCTCGATGGGGCCGGAGAAGGGCTGGATGTCGATCACCACCATCGGATCGGGCGTGGTCGCGATGGGTGCCGCGCTGGCCTTCATCATCGTGGAGCGCACCGCCGAGAATCCCGTCGTCCCGTTCGACCTGTTCCGTGACCGCAACCGGCTGGTCACCTTCATGGCAATCTTCCTGGCCGGCGGACTCATGTTCAGCCTGACCGTGTGCATCGGCCTGTACGTGCAGGACATCCTCGGGTACAGCGCGCTGCGCGCCGGTGTCGGCTTCATCCCGTTCGTCATCGCGATGGGAATCGGTCTCGGCGTTTCCTCGCAGCTGGTGTCGCGGTTCTCGCCGCGGGTACTGACCATCGGCGGCGGCATCCTGCTGTTCTGGGCGATGCTGTACGGCTGGCAGTTCATGCACCGCGGGGTCGCCTACTTCCCCAACCTGGTGCTGCCCATCGTGGTCGGCGGGATCGGCATCGGCATGGCCGTCGTTCCCCTGACGCTGTCGGCCATCGCCGGCGTGGGCTTCGATCAGATCGGCCCGGTCTCGGCGGTCACGCTGATGCTGCAGAGCCTGGGTGGGCCGCTAGTGCTGGCCGTCATCCAGGCGGTGATCACTTCGCGAACCCTGTATCTGGGCGGCACCACCGGCCCGGTGAAATTCATGAGTGACGCGCAGTTGGGCGCGCTGGACCACGGCTACACGTACGGGCTGTTGTGGGTGGCCGGCGTGGCCGTCATCGTCGGCGGCGCGGCGCTGTTGATTGGCTACACGCCCGACCAGGTTGCGCACGCGCAAGAGGTCAAGGAAGCGATGGACGCCGGGGAGCTGTAGCTCACCGGGTTTCGTTCCGCACGCGTGCCGGGCCAAGGACCAAGTGGTGCTCGCCGGATCCGGTAGCGCCGGCGATATCAACATCCTGAAGCCTCGCATGGCCGCTGGCGCTGGCGCTCACCGCTGGGCCCTTGCGCTCACCGCTGGGCTTGGCGTCGCTGCTTACCCGACAAGTTAGGCTGGCCCGCTGTGATCACCCGGATGTCCCAATTGTTCTTGCGCACCTTGCGCGACGATCCCGCCGACGCCGAAGTCCCCAGCCACAAGCTGCTGATCCGGGCCGGCTACATCCGGCCCGTCGCGCCCGGGCTGTACAGCTGGCTGCCGCTGGGCTTGCGGGTACTGCGCAACATTGAGCGCATCGTCCGCGAGGAAATGAACGCCATTGGCGGGCAAGAGATCTTGTTCCCCGCCTTGCTGCCGCGCGCACCGTACGAGACGACCAACCGCTGGACCGAGTACGGCGACGGCGTCTTTCGGCTGAAGGACCGGCGCGGCAACGACTACCTGCTGGGCCCCACGCACGAAGAGCTGTTCACCCTGACGGTCAAGGGCGAATACAGCTCTTACAAAGACTTTCCGGTCCTGCTGTTCCAGATTCAGAACAAATACCGCGACGAGGCCCGGCCCCGCGCCGGGATCCTGCGGGTCCGGGAGTTCGTGATGAAGGACTCCTATTCGTTCGACATCGACGAGGCCGGGCTCAAGGCCGCCTATCACGCGCATCGGGAGGCCTATCAACGCATCTTCTCGCGTCTACAGGTGCGTTACGTCATCGTCTCCGCGGTGTCGGGCGCCATGGGCGGCAGCGCCTCCGAGGAGTTCCTGGCCGAGAGCGCGGTCGGTGAGGACACCTTCGTGCGGTGCCTGGAGTCCGGCTACGCGGCCAACGTCGAGGCCGTCGTCACCGCCCGCCCGGAGGCCCAACCCATCGACGGGCTGCCCGAGGCCGTGGTGCACGACACCGGCGATACCCCGACCATCGTCACTTTGGTCGACTGGGCCAACCAGGCGAACCTCGGCCGCACGGTCACCGCGGCCGACACGTTGAAGAACGTTCTGCTCAAGGTGCGCCAGCCCGGCGGGGACTGGGAGCTGTTGGCCATCGGGTTACCGGGCGACCGCGAGGTCGATGACAAAAGGCTGGGCGCGGCGCTGGAACCGGCCGAATACGCGATGCTCGATGACGCCGACTTCGCCAAGTACCCCTTCCTGGTGAAGGGATACATCGGCCCGAAAGCATTGCAGGACAACGGTGTCCGCTACCTGGTCGATCCGCGGGTGGTGGACGGCACCAGATGGATCACCGGGGCCGACGAGCCCGGCCGGCACGTCGTCGGCCTGGTGGCCGGCCGGGATTTCACGGCCGACGGCACCATCGAGGCCGCCGAGGTGCGCGACGGTGACCCCTCACCGGATGGCGCGGGCCCGCTGGTCTCGGCGCGCGGCATCGAGGTCGCCCACATCTTCCAGTTGGGCCGCAAGTACACCGACGCCTTCACCGTCGATGTGCTCGGCGAGGACGGCAAGCCGGTCCGCCTGACCATGGGCTCCTACGGCCTCGGGGTGTCGCGGATGGTGGCCGTCATCGCCGAACAACACCACGACGAGCTCGGGTTGCGCTGGCCGTCGGCGGTCGCGCCGTTCGACGTGCACCTGGTGATCGCCAACAAAGACGCGGAGGCCCGCACCGGAGCCACCGACCTGGCCGCCGAGCTGGACCGGTTGGGCGTCGAGGTGCTGCTCGACGACCGCCAGGCCTCACCCGGGGTGAAGTTCAAGGACGCCGAGCTGCTCGGCGTGCCCTGGATCGTCGTGGTGGGCCGGGGCTGGGCCGACGGCATGGTGGAGCTGCGCGACCGCTTCGGCGGCCAAACCCGCGAATTGGCGACCGGGCCGTCGCTGGCCACCGATATCGCCGCGGCCCTGCGCGACCAGCAGCGCTAGTCGTTGCCGCCGGGGAAGCTCGTCGTGATCGGCCAGGCGCCCAGCACGCGACTCCACCGGGCGGCCATGACCGCGCTCTGCACCAACGCCGTCGCGGCGAACGCGCGGTCCGCGCCAGTCTCCGCGTGCTCGGCGACCACGCGCCAGGCCCCCGCGCCGTCGTTCTCCATCCGCGCGGCCAGCCGCGCGGCGTCGGCCGGGCCGCCGACCACCATGGGCAGCTGGTAGCCGGCCGCGGCGATCGGCGCGGTCACTTTGCGGGCGTTCAACATCGCGATGACGTCGTCGCGGCGCTGGCGGTGTTGGGCGAGGGCCTCCACCACCATGTCGTTCACGCTGGGCGGTGACAGCGCGGACACGATGCCGTAGCCGTAGATCGTCGAATGCTCGATGGCCAGCGCGTCGCACAGGGCCGTGTTGTCGGCGTCCTTACCGGAGGTCATATCGACGGCCCCCCGGGCACCAGCGCAACCGTGTACGACGCCGTGCAGGACGCGGCGATCGAGGCGAGCAGCCCCGCCCGGTAGCCCGATTCCGTGCCCACCAGGCGACTCGCGCTGTCGGCCGAGGCGCGCAGCGCGTCGATCACGTCGGACACCGGCGGCGGGGGCGGTGGCGGCCCGGCCGGCCCGGCCTGGCTCGGGGTCGGCGTTTCGCTCGTGGGGGACGTGGCGAGCTTGCCGGCCGCGCGCGAAATCTCCGAGGACAACGCGCGGGCATGCGCGGCACGCTGGCTCGCCACCACCGTCAGCGCGGCGGCGACCTGCGGAGGGTTCCCGACGGCCGCCGCGGCGGCACCCGCCAGCGCGCTGTCGTGGCGGGCCTGATCCAACGGTCCCAGGAGTTGCTCGACGGCCGGGGGCTTGGGCGCGGACTTGCTGCAGGCGGAGACCACCGCCCCGAGCGCGACCAAAGCCACACCACCGGCGAGGACGTCTCGCCTGTTGACGAACGGAACTGCGCTAGGCACAAGGACATCCTGCCATCGGCGCGAAGGCGGCCGAGATGCCAGGACGCGATCACGCCGTCAACCGCAATTCCTGGCGTATCGTGGATAGCTGGTTCTCGCAGAGGGCAACCACCGACAGCAACGGCACGGGTGCTCCTCTGCCGGGACGTCGGAAGTCGCCTGCGAAACCATCGGGGCGCCGACATCCGCCAGATGACCGGACAACTCAAGATGAGGAGCTCGCCGTGACCACCGGGCTACCGTCGCAGACGCAGGTGATCGAGCTACTCGGTGAAGAGTTTGCGCGCGCCGGATTCGAAATCGAAGACGTGGTCATCGACGCCCGGACCCGCCCACCGCGGATCATGGTGATCGCCGACGGCGACAACTCCCTCGACCTGGACACGGCGGCCGCGCTGTCCCGCTCGGCGTCGGCATTGCTCGACGGCGTGGACACCATTGCGGACCAGTACGTGCTCGAGGTCTCCTCGCCCGGCGTGGACCGCCCGCTGACCAGCGCGAAGCACTTCCGCCGGGCCCGCGGCCGCAGGGTCGACGTCGTCCTTTCGGACGGATCGACACTGACCGGTCGGGTTGGCGAGACGAACGACGACTCGGTCGCGCTGGTGGTCCGCGCGGGCCGGGACTGGGCGGTGCGCGAGGTCTCGCTCGGTGACATCGTCAAAGCTGTTGTCCAGGTGGAGTTTTCGCCCCCTAACCAAGCGGAGCTGGAACTGGCGAGTATGGGTCAGGCCAAGAGGACGGAGGAGCGGCGCTGATGAACATCGACATGGCCGCACTGCACGCCATCGAGGTGGATCGGGGCATCTCGGTCAACGAGCTCCTCGAGACCATCAAGTCCGCGTTGCTCACCGCCTATCGGCACACCGAGGGTCACCAGAACGACGCGCGGATCGAGATCGACCGCAAGACGGGCGTCGTGCGGGTGATGGCCCGGGAGACCGACGAAGACGACAACGTCATCAGCGAATGGGACGACACCCCCGAGGGTTTCGGCCGCATCGCCGCCACCACCGCCCGCCAGGTCATGCTGCAGCGCTTCCGGGACGCGGAAAACGAGCGGACCTACGGCGAATTCTCCACCCGTGAGGGGGAGATCGTCGCGGGAGTGATCCAGCGCGACAGCCGGGCCAACGCACGCGGCCTGGTCGTGGTCCGGATGGGCACCGAGACGAAGGCCTCCGAGGGGGTGATCCCGGCGGCCGAGCAGGTCCCCGGCGAGAGCTACGAGCACGGCAACCGCGTGCGGTGCTACGTGATCGGGGTGACCCGCGGGGCCCGCGAGCCGCTGATCACCCTGTCCCGGACCCACCCCAACCTGGTCCGCAAGTTGTTCTCCCTGGAAGTCCCGGAGATCGCCGACGGGTCGGTCGAAATCGTCGCCGTGGCTCGGGAGGCCGGCCACCGATCCAAGATCGCGGTGAAGTCCAACCTGCCCGGCCTGAACGCCAAAGGCGCCTGCATCGGTCCGATGGGGCAGCGGGTCCGCAATGTGATGAGCGAGCTCTCCGGCGAGAAGATCGACATCATCGACTACGACGAGGACCCAGCCCGCTTCGTCGCCAACGCGCTGTCGCCGGCCAAGGTGGTATCGGTGTCGATCATCGATGCGGCCGCCCGCGCCGCCCGCGTGGTGGTGCCCGACTTTCAGCTGTCGCTGGCCATCGGCAAGGAGGGCCAGAACGCGCGGCTGGCCGCCCGGCTCACCGGCTGGCGCATCGACATCCGCGGGGACTCGCCCGGTTCCGGGGGGCCTTCGGAGAGCCAGTCCGAACACGGCGCCAACCACGGAATGGCCCACGACCGCTAGTCGGCGCGGCCGGCCGCCCCGGCACATCCTCGGGCGGTTCTGAGCATCGATTCGGTGACGCTAGACTTAGCCGTGATCCAGCGTGAGCCTTCGGCGATGGCGCACCGTCATACGGGTGGACCCGTACGGACGTGTGTCGGATGCCGAAAGCGAGAGTTGGCCGTCGAGCTGCTTCGAGTGGTGGCTGTGCCGGACGGGAACGGCGAATTCGCCGTGATCGTTGACACAGGCAATAGCCTGCCGGGGCGGGGTGCATGGCTGCACCCCGAGCCGCAGTGCGCGCAACAGGCAATCCGGCGGCGGGCTTTCACCAAAGCGCTGCGGATCGCCGGTTCACCGGACACATCCGCGGTGGTCGGGCACATAGAGTTCCTCAGTGCGCCCGATCGCCCGGCAACAGAACAGGTAGCAAAGAACATGAGCACACCGTGAAGTCCCGATGACAATGCGTCATAGCTAAACCCGAGGCGCGGCCCCACGACTGTCGCCTCATAGACAGGAGATGTAGTGGCAGGTAAGGCCCGCGTACACGAGTTGGCTAAGGAACTCGGTGTCACCAGCAAGCAAGTTCTCGCCCGGCTGAATGAACAGGGCGAATTCGTAAAATCCGCATCGTCGACGGTTGAAGCGCCGGTGGCTCGCCGGCTGCGCGAGTCCTTCGGGGGCGGCAAGCCCGCACCCCAGAAGGCGGCCGCGAAGCCCGCCGCAAGAGGGGAGGCCAAGGCACCCGCCAAGGCCGACGGCAGCTCGCTCGACCAGGCCCTCGACAACGCCATCGGCGGCGCGGGCGGCAACGGCGAAGCGGTGGCGACGCCCGCCAAGCCCGCCGCCCCCCCGGCCTCCGCCGCCCCGCCCACCGAGGCTCCGGCCCGTCCCGGCCCGGCTCCCGCCCAGCCGGCCGCGCCCGCTCCCGGGCAGCCGAAGGCCCCCGCGCCCGGTCAGCCGCCCGGCCAGGCGCCGCACCCCGGCATGACGCCGGGCCCGCGTCCGGGCCCGATGCCCAAGCCCCGCGCCCCGCGCGTCGGCAACAACCCGTTTTCGTCGGCGCAACCCGTCGACCGGCCGATCCCGCGACCGCAGGCGCCCCGTCCCGGAGCGCCCCGGCCGGGTGCGCCGCGGCCCGGCGGCGCTTCGCCGGGCAACATGCCGCCTCGGCCCGGTGGTGCCGGTGGGCAGGGCCGCCCGGCCCGGCCCGGCGCCCCGCGTCCGGGCGGTGGCCGTCCCGGCGGTCCCGGCGGTCCCGGCGGTCGTGACGGCGGCGGCGGCAATTACCGCGGCGGCGGTGGCGGCGGAGTCGGCGCCCCGCCCGGGGGTGGCGGCGGTTTCCGTGGCCGCCCCGGTGGTGGCGGCCGTCCGGGCCAGCGCGGCGGTGCCGCCGGCGCGTTCGGCCGTCCCGGTGGTGCGCCGCGACGCGGCCGCAAGTCGAAGCGGGCGAAACGCGCCGAATACGAGAACATGCAGGCGCCCGTCGTCGGCGGTGTGCGGTTGCCGCACGGCAACGGCGAGACGATCCGGCTGGCCCGCGGCGCGTCGCTGAGCGACTTCGCCGACAAGATCAACGCCAACCCGGCCTCGCTGGTGCAGGCGCTGTTCAACCTCGGCGAGATGGTCACGGCCACTCAGTCGGTCGGCGACGAGACGCTCGAGCTGCTGGGCAGCGAGATGAACTACGTCGTCCAGGTCGTCAGCCCCGAGGACGAGGACCGCGAGCTGCTGGAGTCGTTCGATCTGACCTACGGCGAGGACGAGGGCGGCGAGGAAGACCTGCAGACCCGGCCGCCGGTGGTGACCGTGATGGGTCACGTCGACCACGGTAAGACCCGACTGCTGGACACCATCCGGAATGCCAGCGTCCGCGAGGCCGAGGCCGGCGGCATCACCCAGCACATCGGTGCCTACCAGGTGACCGTCGAGCACGACGGTGTCGAACGGCCGATCACCTTCATCGACACCCCGGGTCACGAGGCGTTCACCGCCATGCGTGCCCGTGGTGCCAAGGCCACCGACATCGCGATCCTGGTGGTGGCGGCCGATGACGGCGTCATGCCGCAGACGGTGGAGGCCATCAACCACGCTCAGGCGGCCGACGTGCCGATTGTGGTGGCGGTCAACAAGATTGACGTCGAGGGTGCCGACCCGGCCAAGATCCGCGGGCAGCTCACCGAATACGGTTTGGTGGCCGAGGATTTCGGTGGCGACACCATGTTCGTCGACATCTCCGCCAAGCAGGGCACCAACATCGAGCAGCTGCTCGAGGCGGTGCTGCTGACCGCTGACGCGGCCCTGGACCTGCGGGCCAACCCCGACATGGAAGCCCAGGGTGTGGCGATCGAGGCGCACCTGGACCGTGGTCGCGGACCGGTCGCCACCGTCCTGGTGCAGCGCGGCACGCTGCGCGTCGGCGACTCGGTGGTGGCGGGCGACGCCTACGGCCGGGTTCGCCGCATGGTCGACGAGCACGGCGACGACGTCGAGGAGGCGCTGCCGTCGCGGCCGGTGCAGGTCATCGGTTTCACCTCGGTGCCCGGTGCCGGGGACAACCTGCTCGTGGTCGACGAGGACCGCATCGCCCGTCAGATCGCCGACAAGCGCAGCGCGCGCAAGCGCAACGCGCTGGCGGCGCGTACCCGCAAGCGGATCAGCCTGGAGGACCTGGACTCGGCGCTGAAGGAAACCAGCCAGCTGAACCTGATCCTCAAGGGCGACAACGCCGGTACGGTCGAGGCGCTGGAAGAGGCCCTGATGGGCATCGAGATCGACGACGAGGTGGCGCTGCGCGTCATCGACCGCGGTGTCGGTGGCATCACCGAAACCAACGTCAACCTGGCGTCGGCCTCGGACGCGGTGATCATCGGCTTCAACGTGCGTGCCGAAGGCAAGGCCACCGAGCTGGCCAACCGCGAGGGCGTGGAGATCCGCTACTACTCGGTGATCTACCAGGCGATCGACGAGATCGAGAAGGCCCTGCGCGGCATGCTCAAGCCGATCTACGAGGAGAACACGCTGGGTCGCGCCGAGATCCGGGCGATCTTCCGGTCCTCCAAGGTCGGGATCATCGCCGGCTGCATGATCAGCAGCGGCATCGTGCGCCGCAACGCCAAGGCGCGGTTGCTGCGGGACAACATCGTGGTCACCGAGAACCTCTCGATCACCTCGCTGCGACGGGAGAAGGACGACGTGACCGAGGTCCGCGAGGGCTTCGAGTGCGGTATGACGCTGGGGTACTCCGACCTCAAGGAAGGCGACATCATCGAGTCCTACGAGTTGGTCCAGAAGGAGCGCACCTGACCACGGCCGCCGAGGCAGAACGAACTGATGCGGAGGCGGTGAATCGACCACCGCCGACCAGGCAGAACGAACTGATGCGGAGGCGGTGAATCGACCACCGCCGACGATGCAGAACAAAGTGATGAGGAGGAGGCGGTGAATCGACCACCGCCGACGATGCAGAACAAAGTGATGAGGAGGAGGCGGTGAATCGATATGGCTGACCCGGCCCGGGCGCGCCGTTTGGCCAAGCGGATCAACACGATCGTCGCCTCGGCGATCGAGTTCGAGATCAAGGATCCCGGGCTGGAGGGGGTCACCATCGTCGACGCGAAGGTGACCGCCGATCTGCACGATGCGACGGTGTTCTACACGGTGATGGGACGCACCCTGAACGACGAGCCGGACTACGGGGCAGCCGCGGCCGCCCTGGAACGGGCCAAGGGCGCGTTGCGCACCATGGTCGGGGCCGGCACCGGTGTGCGGTTCACCCCCACTCTCACGTTCACCCGTGACACCACGTCGGACAACGTGCAGCGGATGGACGAGTTGCTGGCGCGCGCCCGCGCCGCGGATGCTGATCTGGCGCGGGTTCGTTCGGGCGCCACGCCGGCTGGGGAGGCCGAACCATACCGGGATGGCGGATCGGGCGCGGAGCTCGGCTTCGACGGGAGTATCGGTGACGACGACCAACACAAATACTGAACTGGGCGCTCCCAGGGTGGGGGCGCGCGTCGACGCCGCGGGTGCGGTCGAGTTGCTGTCGGACGCCGGCTCTGTCGCGGTGATCGCACACGTGCATCCCGACGCCGATACGATCGGTGCCGGGCTGGCGCTGGGGTTGGTGCTGGACGCGTGCGGCAAGCAGGTCGAGGTCAGTTTTGCCGAACCGGCGACGCTGCCGGAGTCGCTGGCGTCGCTGCCCGGCTGCCGGTTGCTGGTCGGCCCGGACGCGATGCGCCGTGACGTCGATCTGGTTGTCACCGTTGACGTTCCGAGCGTCAAGCGGCTGGGCGTGTTGAGCGACTTGGCCGTCGCTGCCGACGAGGTGCTGGTCGTCGACCACCACGCCTCTAATGACCTGTTCGGCACCGCCAACTTCGTTGACGTGTCGGCCGATTCGACCACGATGATGATCGCCGACATTCTCGACGCCTGGGGCACGCCCATCGATCCCGAAGTCGCGCACTGCATTTACGCCGGCCTGACGACAGACACCGGGTCGTTCCGCTGGGCCAGTGCGCGGGCTCTGCGGCTGGCGGCCCGGTTGGTCGACGGCGGTGTGGACAACGCCGCGATCAGCCGAACCCTGATGGACAGCCATCCGTTCGCCTGGCTGCCGCTGCTGTCGCGGGTGCTGGCCTCGGCCCAGCTGCTGCCGGACGCCGCGGGCGGCCGGGGGCTGGTGTATGCCGTTGTCGGCAACCAGGATTGGGTCGGTTCACGCGCGGAGGAAGTCGAAAGCATCGTCGACATCGTGCGCACCACGCAGCAGGCCGAGGTGGCCGCCGTGTTCAAGGAGATCGCGCCGCAGCAGTGGTCGGTGTCCATGCGGGCCAAGGCCGTGGTGGACCTGGCGGCGGTCGCCTCCGGGTTCGGCGGCGGCGGGCACCGGCTGGCGGCCGGCTACTCGACCACCGGCTCGATCGATGACGCGGTGGCGTCGCTGCGCACCGCGCTCGACTAGTGGCGAGCGCGGCGGAGGCGGGTGTAGTGGGTCGCCACCATCTGGACTAGAACGCCTAGAACGCCCAGCTTCCCGAGCGCTGCACGACGAATCCGTGGTCGCCACTGGTGGCGTCCAGGCAGGCGACGAGGTTATCGGCGCCGACCGCGCACGTGACGTTGAGGTAGGTCAACTTCTGACCCGACCCCAGCAATTTGCCGCCGGCCGGCAGCGTCGGCTGGTTCCCGTCGCATCCGCTGTAGGACATGCGGCTCAATTGGTAGCCGGGTCCCTTGAAATCCACCGAACCGACCACGCAGTCGCCCGGTCGTGAACGCCCCCCGGGAATGGGGACGTCATCCATTCCCGGCATGTCGCCCTTGCACTTGATGTCCTGCGACGGCTGCGGCGCGGGCGCCGGGCCGCCGTAGAAATCGCAGACCAGGGCGGGACCGGCGGAGAAACTGATCCGCGGCGAGCTTCCCGGCGTGCCCGTGCTGACGTAGCCGTCGGCCGGGACCGCGGTGAACGCGTCGAGGTTGGGAAATCCCGGCGGCGGCAGCGCCGCGGCGTGCGGCGCGGACACCGCGATCGCCGAGGCCGTCGCCAGCGTCAGGCCGCCGAGCATCCTCAAGGTGACACCGACGACCGCACGCATCAGCTGATCGTATGGCGTGGGTAGGCCCGGCGGGAACGAACCGGTGCGAATTGCCCGGTCAGCGCACCTGCGAGCGCCCGCGTTGCAGCACGGCCTCCCGGTTGGCGGCGATGTCATCGCCGCTGGTCCGGAATTGCCGGGCCGCCGTCGCCTCCTGCCACAGTCCCGCGCTGGTCTGCGCGTCGTCGATGCGGTGATACGACGCCAGCAGCGCCCGCACCGCGTCCTGGTTGTTCCCGACGATCGACGCCGCCACCCCGCGGGCGGCACCCAGCAGCTGGTCGTGCGGCACCACCTCGGTCACCAGCCCGGCGCGCAGCGCGTCGGCGGCGGACAGGTAATCGCCGGTCATGCTCATGCGCCGGGCCAGGCCGACTCCCACCTTCTGCGGCAACCGCACGCTCAGGCCCCAGGTGGGCAGCAGGCCCACCCGGGCGTGCGTGTCGGCGAACCGGGCGTTCTCGGAGGCGATCAGGATGTCGCAGTACAGCGCCAGCTCCAGCCCCCCGGTCACCGCGGCCCCGTTGATCGCGCCGATCACCGGCTTGGTCAGCGCCGGCCACCGCGGCGAGATGTCCGGAAGCGCCGAGGAGCCACCCAGTTCCTTGAGATCAAGCCCCGCGCAGAACACCGGGTCGGCGCCGGTGACGATGATGACGTCGACGTCGTCGTCGGTTTCCGCGGCGGCGAGCGCCGAGAAAAAGCGGTCCCGCAGTGCCGAGGACAGCGCGTTGCGCGACTGCGGGCGGTTGAGGGTCAGGGTGCGGACGCGCTCGTCGGTGTCGATCAGCAGGATCTCGTCGGTCATGTGTTTCACCGTAGCCAGTCGCCCCCAACGACCGGTTGGCCGCCTTACGCCCGCCGGGCCGCCGACAAGCGGCGCCGCCGAGCAGCGCTTATCGTGGGAAAGATGTGCCGGAATATCACCGAACTGCGCGGTCTGCAGCCAGCGGCCACCACCGAGGAAATCGCGGCGGCGGCCCGGCAGTATGTGCGCAAGGTCAGCGGCATCACCCACCTGTCGGCGAACAATGCCGAAGCCTTCGAGGCGGCCGTTGCCGAAGTCACCGAGGCGACGACGCGGTTGCTGGGTCAGCTGCCGCCGCGGCGCCAGCCGCCCAGGACGGTCCCGCCGTTGCGTCGGCCCGAGGTGATGGCGCGGATGGCGGGTGCGACATGAGCGTCATTACGACGACGCCCGCGCTCAAGGAGTGGAGCGCCGCGGTGCACGCCCTGCTGGACGGTCGCCAGCGGGTGTTGCTGCGCAAGGGCGGCGTCGGGGAGAAGCGGTTCGAACTGGCCGCCAAAGAATTCCTGCTGTTCCCCACGGTCGCGCACAGCCACGCCGAGCGGGTGCGCGCCGAGCATCAAGACCTGCTGACACCCGCGGCGGCCGACAGCACCGACGAGGAGCTGGTGATCCGTGCCGCTGCGAAAGTTGTTGCGGCGGTGCCGGTTGAGCGGCCGGACGGCCTCTCGGCCATCGAGGACCTGCATATCTGGACCGCCGAGTCGGTGCGCGCCGACCGGCTCGACTTTCGTCCCAAGCACAAGCTAGCGGTGCTGGTGGTGTCGGTGATGCCGCTGGCCGAGCCGGTGCACCTGATCCGGACACCGGAGTTTGGCGGCTGCAAGAGCTGGGTGGAACTGCCGGTACAGGCCCCGTGCGCCGACCCCGTTCACGACGAAGCGGCGCTAGCCGCGACCGCCGCCCGGGTCCGCGACGCCGTTGGCTGACAACTCGGCCGGGCCGACCGGCAACCGCAGCCGCGAGCGCCCGTAGCGCACCGTGTGGGTGACCGGCGTCGGCCGCCGGCCGGTGAGCACCGGTTCGCCGGAGCCGAGGTTGTGCGCGTAGCGCGGAGACCAGCTGCCGGCGATCAGCACCCGGATGTGTGAGCCGGCCCGGAAGCGGTGGGCGATGCCGTCGAGGTCGAGACGAACGATCTTCTCCGACTTGGGTTTTGCCGCGGTCCGCAACCGGCGGTACGTCTCGCTGACATTGCGTGACCGGCCGTTGGCGTCGACCTCGCTCACCCGCACGAACAGGTCCGCGTGCGGGTTGTCCGCGCCATGGGCGAGTTCGACGACCGGGCTGCCGTAGACATACAGATCCTCGGTGAGTGTCGCGCTGGTGAAGGCCAGCACGTCGTCACGCGATGCGAGCCGGCTGTCGTCGCGGTAACCTCCGCTGGAGGACAGCAACGGGCCACCGATGGTGGGTGTCGGATCGGCCGGATCGTAACGAAATGTGGCCGGGCGCAAACCTTTCAGGGTGGGCGCGGTCTCACCAAGGTAGCCACCGGGGCGCAGGTACAGCGCGCGTTCGGTGGTGACGGGCGGCCAGTCGGGCAGGTTGCGCCAGCCCCCGCCGGTGACATAGACCCGCACCCGGCTGGGCCGGCGCGAAACGGCCGCCCCGCCCAGATGCGTGCCCAGCCAATCCAGTGCCTCCCGGGCGCAAGTGGAAAACCCCGTGGTGAGCAACCGGGTGTGCGTCCAGGGGCCGACGGTGAGCGCGACGTCGATATCCCGGCCGCGCAGATGCGCGTACTGCTGCAGCGTCTGCCTGATGAAGATGTCCTGCCAGCCGCCCACCAACAGCACCGGCACCCGCACGCGGTCCAGGGCTTCGGTGCAGCGCAACGCATTCCAGAACGGATCGTCGGGTTCGCTGTGTTCGACCCAGGATTCGAACCACGGTGCACCGGTGCCGAGCAGCCCGCGCGCGGCGTCGCCCAGTGGCACCGAGGCCGCCGCCCGCGCCACCCTGCGGTGGGTCTGGAGCTGGCGCAGGGCGGCCCGGACCCGCACCGGGTCCTCCTGGTGCGCCACCATGTCGCTCCAGCCCAGGAAGTCGTTGACAGCGAATGTTCCTGTTCCCCAAGTTGATTCGTTGAAATCGTGCGGTCCGACCATGATGACGGCGGTGGCCAGTTCCGGCGGGGGATCCTGCAACAGGGCCCACTGGGTGAATCCGAGGTACGACATTCCGACGGTCGCGAACCGGCCGGTGAACCATGGTTGTTCGCGCAGCCAGGCGACGGTGTCGGCGCCGTCGGCGACCTCGTTGGCCATCGGCTCGAAGACGCCGCCCGACCCGAATGTCCCGCGCACGCTTTGCAGTACGACGTGGTAGCCGCGCGCCGCGTACAACGCGCCGAAGATCAGCGTGAAGGGGAATGCGCGTCCGTAGGGGCTGCGGACCAGCAAGGTGCCGACGGCCGATGCGGTGGTAGGTGCATAGTGATCGGCCACCAGCGGCACCCCGTCGCGCATCGGCACGCGGACGCGCTCCACGGTGTAGTCGGTGATCGCCGGCGGGAGACCGAGCAGCCGGCCGGCGGCCTTGCCGCCCAGGTGTCGCAGGGTGTGCAGCGCCGGCTGGGCGGGTCGGATCGAGGTCGTGCTCACGGTCTCACATTAAGACCCGGCCGGCCGGCGGCGACTGCGCCCCGGCCGAAATCAGAACTTGTAATACGGCGCGAGGTCGTTGGCGCGTTGCAGGTTGGTCTGCATGCAATCGACCTCGGGATTGGAGTACACGGTCGAGTAGTACAGCGCCTGCTGCAGCACGCCGTAGCTGGTCTTGAACACGACCATGCAGGAGTAGAACCAGTAGCTGTTGTGGTAGGTCGGCTTGAGCACCCAGTACTGCGCGGCGCGGTGACCCGCGATCGTCGTCTCGACGGCGTCGGCGGGCAGCGACTGATCGTAGGTGCGCCAGATGATCGGCTCGACGGCCACCTGATAGTTCCCGGCGTCGAAGTGGCAGCGCAACCCGTCTTCGTGTTCGGGCGGTGAGAAGCCCAGCCCGAGCCGCTGGATGACATCGAACGGAATGTCCTCGCACGCGTCGAATGGGCGCGGATCGGTGGTCGCCACGATCGGGCTCTTCATGGTGGTTTCCATCGGCTGGGCGGTCGACCGCAGCTCGACGGACCGGTCGTCGCCACCCGGCGTGGCCGGGGCGGTCACCAAGCCCACCGTGCCCCCGATGGCCGCTGTGAGCAGCGCACCCAGCGCTCCCATCAGACGAACATTGGCGAACACGACACCCCCCTGACGCCTCAGCGGTCTTTTGGGGGAGTGTACAAGTCCCGCGCGCGACGTCACAGGCAAACCTGAACTTGTTCTAACTCACCCGCTCGCGGGCCGAAATGGCGCCCGCGAAAGGGGCTTGCCGCGGTCGGGTCGTTAGGGTGGTTAATCGTGGCTGGGCATAACTCGGGGCAGGGATCGACCAACAGTGGGCAACCGACACTGTGGGCGGTGTCCGACCTGCACACCGGGCATCTCGGCAACAAGCCGGTCACCGAGTCGCTGCATCCGTCGCATCCGGACGACTGGCTGATCGTCGCCGGCGATGTCGCCGAACGCACCGATGACATTCGGTGGGCGCTTGACCTGCTGCGACGGCGCTTCGCCAAGGTGATCTGGGTGCCGGGCAACCACGAGCTGTGGACCACCACCCGCGACCCCGTGCAGGTCTTCGGCAAGGCGCGTTACGAGTACCTGGTCAACATGTGCGACGAGATGGGTGTCCTCACCCCCGAGCATCCGTTCCCGGTCTGGAACGAGCGCGGCGGTCCGGCGACGATCGTGCCGATGTTCCTGCTCTACGACTACAGCTTCTTGCCCGACGGCGCCACGAGCAAAGCCGAAGGCCTGACCATCGCGCGCGAGCGCAACGTGGTGGCCACCGACGAATTCCTGCTCTCCTCGGAGCCGTACCCCACCCGCGAGGCGTGGTGCCGCGAGCGCCTGGAGATCACCCGGGCCCGCCTCGAAGAGCTGGACTGGATGACACCGACAGTTCTGGTGAACCACTTCCCGTTGGTCCGCGACCCCTGCGACGCGCTGTTCTACCCCGAATTCTCGCTGTGGTGCGGAACCACCAAGACCGCCGACTGGCACACCCGCTACAACGCCGTCTGCTCGGTCTACGGTCACCTGCACATCCCGCGGACCACCTGGTATGACGACGTGCGCTTCGAAGAAGTGTCGGTTGGTTATCCGCGGGAGTGGCGTCGCCGCAAGCCGCCTCGCTGGCTGCGCCAGGTGCTGCCGGATCCGCAGTACGCGCCGGGGGAGCTCAACGACTTCGGCGGTCACTTCAAGATCACTCCCGAGATGGCGCGGCAGGCGGCGCAGTTCCGGGAACGGTTGCGGCAGCGGCAATCACGATGACGGGGGACACACTGGTTTCCTCGGTGCTGCCGGTAACCGACGGCCTGGCCTACTCGGAGGTGTATTCCGATCCACCCGATCTTGCGCCGCTGCCCGAAGAGGAGCCGCTGATCGCCAGGTCGGTTGCCAAGCGCCGCAACGAGTTCATCACCGTCCGGCATTGCGCCCGGATCGCGCTGGGCGAGCTCGGCCTGCCGCCGGTGCCGATCCTCAAGGGCGAGAAGGGAGAACCCTGCTGGCCCGACGGCGTGGTGGGCAGCCTCACCCACTGCACCGGCTATCGGGGTGCGGTGGTGGGCCGCACCGGCGCGGTGCGCTCGGTGGGCATCGACGCCGAACCGCACGATGTGCTGCCCGACGGCGTGCTGAACGCGATCAGCCTGCCGGCCGAACGCACCGAGATCCCGGCCAGCCTGTCGGGCGATCTGCATTGGGATCGAATCCTGTTCTGCGCCAAGGAGGCAACGTACAAGGCCTGGTTTCCGCTGACCAAAAGGTGGCTGGGTTTCGAGGACGCCCACATCGTGTTCGAGGCCGACGGACCCGGGGCGGCGACGGGCGGTTTCCTGTCGCGGATCCTGATCGATCCGCAAGCGCTGTCCGGGCCGCCGCTGATCGAGCTGCGGGGCCGCTGGTCGGTTGACCGTGGGCTGGTGTTGACCGCCATCGTGCTATGAGCCAAAGCCCCAGCGGCCCCGGCATAGTCGTCGTCGACAAGCCGGCCGGGATGACCAGTCACGACGTGGTCGGGCGGTGCCGCCGGATCTTTTCCACCCGCCGGGTGGGGCATGCGGGGACGCTGGACCCGATGGCCACCGGCGTGCTGGTGATCGGCGTCGAGCGCGCCACCAAGATCCTCGGACTGCTGACCGCGACCGCCAAGTCGTACACGGCCACCATCCGCTTGGGCCAGAGCACGTCCACTGACGACGCCGAGGGCGAACTGGTGCACAGCGTCTCGGCTCGGCACCTGACGAGCGACGAGATCGAATCCGCGGTGGGCGGCCTGCGCGGCCACATCGAACAGGTGCCGTCGACGGTCAGCGCCATCAAGGTGGACGGCAGGCGCGCCTACCGGCTGGCCCGCGAGGGGCAGGCCGTCGAGCTCAAGGCCCGCCCGGTGCGCATCGACCGGTTCGAGGTGTGCGAGATCCGGTCCCGATCCGGCGACGACGTCGTGGACGTCGATGTCGAGGTCGACTGCTCGTCGGGAACCTACATCCGCGCCCTGGCCCGTGATCTCGGCGCGGCCCTGGGGGTGGGCGGGCACCTGACGGCGTTGCGTCGCACCCGGGTGGGGCGATTCGGGCTCGACCAGGCCTACCTTCTCGACGACCTGGCCGAGCGGCCGCGGCTCAGTTACAGCCTGGACGAGGCCTGCCTGCTGATCTTCCCGCGCCGCGACCTGTCCGCCGAGGAGGCCGAGGCGACGGGCAACGGCCGGACCCTGACGCCGGCCGGCATCGACGGTGTCTACGCCGCCTGCGACCCCGACGGCCGGGTGATGGCGTTGCTGCGCGACGAGGGGTCGCGCACCAAGTCGGTGGTGGTGATCCGCCCGGCGACGCTGCAGTCCGAAACGGACTGAGCGCTGTAACCGCCCCGGCCGAACGGTTGGTTGGGCTAGGTTGCACACTGGGTTATCAAGGCGGTCTAGGGAAGGGGCTGAAATGTCGAGCACAACGTCCAACAAGGTTTATGTCGTCGGCGTCGGCATGACGAAGTTCGAGAAGCCGGGCCGCCGCGAGGGCTGGGATTACCCCGACATGGCCCGGGAGTCGGGAACCAACGCCCTGGCCGACGCCGGCATCGAGTACGGCGAGGTGCAGCAGGGTTACGTCGGCTACGTCGCCGGTGATTCGACGTCCGGGCAGCGGGCGCTCTACGAGCTGGGCATGACCGGCATCCCGGTCGTCAACGTCAACAACAACTGTTCCACCGGCTCGACGGCGCTCTTCCTGGCGGCGCAGGCCATCCGCGGCGGCATCGTCGACTGCGCGATCGCGCTCGGCTTCGAGAAGATGCAGCCCGGCTCGCTGGGCGGCGGCGCCCAGGACCGCGAATCGCCGATGGCCAAGCACGTCAAGGCGATGGCCGACATCGACGAGTTCGCGATGCCCGTCGCGCCGTGGATGTTCGGCGCCGCCGGACGCGAGCACATGAAGCAATACGGCAGCACCGCAGAGCATTTCGCCAAGATCGGCTACAAGAACCACAAGCACTCGGTCAACAACCCCTTCGCGCAGTTCCAGGAGTCCTACACGCTCGACGACATCCTGGCGGCGCGGATGATTTCCGATCCGCTGACCAAGCTGCAGTGCTCGCCCACGTCGGACGGCTCGGGCGCGGCCATCCTGGCCTCGGAAAGCTTTGTCGACAGCCACGGGCTGGCCAGCCAGGCCGTGGAGATCGTCGGTCAGGCGATGACCACCGACTTCGCGTCGACGTTCGACGGCAGCGCGAAAAACCTCATCGGCTACGACATGAATGTCCAAGCCGCGCAACAGGTTTACGACCAGTCTGGGCTCGGTCCGGCCGACTTCCAGGTGATCGAACTGCACGACTGCTTCTCCGCCAACGAACTGCTGCTCTACGAGGCCCTCGGCTTGTGCGGGCCCGGTGAGGCGCCCAAGCTGATCGACGACAACGACACCACCTACGGCGGGCGCTGGGTGGTCAACCCGTCCGGCGGCCTGATCTCCAAAGGGCATCCGCTGGGTGCGACCGGGCTGGCGCAGTGCGCGGAGCTGACCTGGCAGCTGCGCGGGACGGCCGACAAGCGTCAGGTCGACAACGTCAGCGCCGCACTGCAACACAACATCGGATTGGGTGGCGCCGCCGTCGTCACCGCCTATCAGCGCGCCGAGCGCTAAGGCCGCCATGATCGAGTGGTCCGACACCGACCTGATGGTCCGGGACGCCGTTCGGCAGTTCGTCGACAAGGAGATCCGTCCGCACGTCGACGAACTGGAGACCGGCGAAATGTCGCCGTATCCGATCGCGCGCAAGCTGTTCAGCCAGTTCGGCCTCGACGTGATGGCCGCCGAGTCGGTCAAGAAGATGCTGGACCGCGAGCGGGCCAAGCTGGACGGCGCCGCCGCGACCGAAGAGCGCGACGAAAAGCCTGATGAGTCAGGCGGTTTCGGTGGCGGCGCGCAGGGGTCGATGATCGCGGTGCTGGTGTCCGAAATCGCCCGGGTCAGCATCGGGCTGCTCAGCACCGCCTCGGTGAGCCTCGGCCTGGGCGCGGCGACCATCATGAGCCGCGGGACGCTGGCGCAGAAGGAGCGCTGGCTGCCCGGGCTGATGACGCTGGAAAAGATTGCGGCGTGGGCGATCACGGAGCCGGACTCCGGCTCGGATGCGTTCGGCGGCATGAAGACCTACGTCAAGCGCGACGGGCAGGACTACATCCTCAACGGTCAGAAGACGTTCATCACCAACGGGCCCTGCGCCGACGTCCTGGTCGTGTACGCGAAGCTCGACGAGGGCGACGTGAGCCCGGACAAACAAGACAAGCGGAACCGGCCGGTGCTGGTCTTCGTGCTCGACGCGGGCATGCCGGGCCTCACGCAGGGCAAGCCGTTCAAGAAGATGGGCATGATGTCCTCGCCGACCGGCGAACTGTTCTTCGACAACGTGCGGCTGAGCCCGGACCGGCTGCTCGGCGAGAGCGAGCAGCCCGGCGACGGCGACGGCCGCGACAGCGCCCGCGCCAACTTTGCCGCCGAGCGGATCGGGATCGCGATGATGGCGCTGGGCATCATCGACGAATGCCACCGGCTGTGTGTGGACTACGCCAAGAGCCGGACGTTGTGGGGCAAGAACATTGGGCAATTCCAGCTGATCCAGCTCAAGCTGGCCAAGATGGAGATCGCCCGGATGAACGTGCAGAACATGGTCTTTCACACCATCGAACGCCAGCAGGCCGGCAAACCGCTGACCCTGGCCGAGGCGTCGGCGATCAAGCTGTACTCGTCGGAGGCGGCCACCGACGTGGCGATGGAGGCCGTGCAGCTGTTCGGCGGCAACGGATACATGGCCGAGTACCGGGTGGAGCAGCTGGCCCGCGACGCCAAGTCGTTGATGATCTACGCGGGCAGCAACGAGGTTCAGGTCACCCACATCGCCAAGGGCCTGCTGACCTAGGCGACCACCCAGATCGCCCGGGCGGCGGGGCTGCCCAGCTCGACCGTCGTCTCCGCGCCGTCGCCGGAGTCGATGGCCACCGAGATCATGCCGGCGAATTCGCGCCGAGTCAGGACCCGCAGCCGGGAGTCGAGGTTGATCCCGACGTCCGTGAAGTAGCGCAGCATCTCGGGGTCGGAGTCGGAAATGCGCGCCACCGTCCCGGTGTCGCCGTCGTCGCACGCCCACAGCTGGCGGGCCGGCGGGGTGGGCACCTGCCCGTCCGAGGCCGGGATCGGGTCACCGTGCGGGTCGCGCTGCGGGAAGCCCAGCTTGGCGTCGATGCGGGCCACCAGGCGATCCGACACCGCGTGCTCGAGCACCTCGGCCTCGTCGTGCACCTCGTCCCAGGCGTAGCCGAGCTCGTTGACTAGGAAGGTCTCCAGCAGCCGATGCCGGCGCACCATCTCCAGCGCCGCCCGGCGCCCCGCCTCGGTCAGCGTCACCGCACCGTACTTTTCGTGATCGACCAGGCCCTGCTCGGCGAGTTTGCGGATGGACTCCGAGGCCGTGCTGGCCGACACCCCGATCTTCTCGGCCAGCATCTTGGTGCTGACCTTTTCCAGTGACCACTCCTGGGCGTTCCAGATGACCTTCAGGTAATCCTGGGCGACCGCGGTGATACCGCCACGCTCTTCGTCAGCCCTCACATCGAGCAAGTTTAGGCAACCCAAGCCTGATCGTGTGCTCCTCGACACCCTCGCGCATGCGGACCTCCCGGCGGACCACTCGGCGCCGTAGGCTTGCGGTCGTGCAGCGGTGGCGCGGCCAAGACGAGATACCCACGGACTGGGGCAGGTGTGTGCTCACCATCGGTGTGTTCGATGGTGTGCACCGCGGCCACGCCGAGCTGATCGCGCATGCGGTGAAGGCGGCGCGGGCCCGCAACGTCCCGACGGTATTGATGACGTTCGACCCGCATCCGATGGAAGTGGTCTACCCCGGCAGCCATCCCGCGCAGTTGACGACGCTGACCCGGCGCGCCGAGCTGGTCGAGGAGCTGGGCATCGACGTCTTCCTGGTGATGCCGTTCACCACCGATTTCATGAAACTCACGCCGGAGCGCTACGTGCACGAACTGCTGGTGGAGAACCTGCACGTGGTCGAGGTCGTGGTGGGGGAGAACTTCACCTTCGGCAAGAAGGCCAGCGGCAACGTCGAGACGCTGCGGCGCGCGGGGGACCGCTTCGGGTTCGCCGTGGAGTCGATGTCGCTGCTGTCCGAGCACCACAGCAACGAGACCGTCACGTTCTCGTCCACCTACATCCGGTCCTGCGTGGACGCGGGTGACGTGGTGGCGGCCATGGAGGCCCTGGGCCGTCCCCATCGCGTCGAGGGCGTGGTGGTCCGGGGCGAGGGGCGGGGTATGGAGCTGGGGTTCCCGACCGCCAACGTGGCGCCGCCGATGTATTCGGCCATCCCGGCCGACGGCGTCTATGCCGCCTGGTTCACGCTGCTCGGCCACGGACCGGTGACGGGCACCGTCGTTCCTGGCGAGCGCTACCAGGCCGCGGTGTCCGTCGGCACCAACCCGACGTTCTCCGGGCGCACGCGCACCGTCGAGGCCTTCGTCTTGGACACCACCGCCGACCTCTACGGCCAATACGTGGCGCTGGATTTCGTCGCGCGCATCCGGGGGCAACACAGGTTCGATTCGGTGAGGGAGCTGATCGACGCGATGGGCACGGACACCGACAAGGCGCGTCAGCTGCTCACCGACTGACTAGCTGTGATCGCAAGCGCGGCGTGACCGGGCACGGCGGGTCGCCACCATCGGCCGTAGTCCTAGCCGGGTCCGACGATTCTGGTCCGGTACCTTCCGGCTGCTAAACTCCCGGACGACATCGGCGCGTGCTGCGGTTCGCGGTGGCCGCGCCCTCAATAGTTACCTTTCGCGAACCGATTGATGGAGATAGTTTCGTGGCGCTGACAGCCGAGCAGAAAAAAGAAATCCTGGGCACTTACGGCCTGCATGGCACCGACACCGGTTCCCCCGAGGCGCAGGTCGCGCTGCTGACCAAGCGGATCGCTGACCTGACCGAGCACCTGAAGGTGCACAAGCACGACCACCACTCGCGGCGCGGGCTGCTGCTGCTGGTCGGACGCCGCCGGCGGCTGCTCAAGTACGTCGCGCAGATCGATGTCGAGCGGTACCGGTCGCTGGTCGAGCGGCTGGGCCTGCGTCGCTGACGCACGCCTCATCGCGGCGTTGGCGGCCCCGCAAGTTCCGAGCGATATGGCGGGCGGAGGTCGCCCGTGTAGAGTAAGGACGTTCTGGGCCGGTTCGGCCCGAGCAAACGGTGCGGTCACGCAGATCCGCGTGCGCCGTTCCAGCGTGTCACTACGCACGTTCGAGGGAGCAGCCAGTCTGCATCGGGCGGTCTTCGGTAGTGGCTGCCGGGCTCTCCGGATCTGGGGCAGGTCGGCCGCTTCGATCGATGGCCGTAGCCGTATTCAGACTCAGCGCCTCCCGCGGGTGACCCGCGGCCGTCAGGCCTGCGGTTCGCGCGTGGCCACGCGAAAAAGCTGAATACAAGAGAGGCCGTACGGACGTCTATGTCTGTCGCTGAAATTGAAGAGGGCGTGTTCGAGGCGACCGCCACTATCGACAACGGGAGCTTCGGCACCCGCACCATCCGTTTCGAGGTCGGCCGGTTGGCCCAGCAGGCAGCTGGCGCCGTGGTCGCGTACCTCGACGACGAGAACATGCTGTTGTCGGCGACCACCGCCAGCAAGAGCCCCAAGGAGCACTTCGACTTCTTCCCGCTGACCGTCGATGTCGAGGAGCGGATGTATGCCGCCGGTCGCATCCCCGGTTCGTTCTTCCGCCGGGAGGGCCGTCCGTCCACCGACGCGATCCTGACCTGCCGGCTCATCGACCGGCCGCTGCGCCCGTCGTTCGTCTCCGGGCTGCGCAACGAGATCCAGGTCGTGGTGACGATCCTGAGCCTGGACCCCAACGACCTGTACGACGTGCTGGCGATCAACGCCGCGTCGGCCTCCACCCAGCTGAGCGGCCTGCCGTTCTCCGGCCCCATCGGGGGCGTGCGGGTGGCGCTGATCGACGGCACCTGGGTTGCGTTCCCGACCGTCGAGCAGCTCGAGCGGGCCGTGTTCGACATGGTCGTGGCCGGCCGCAAGGTCGATGGTGACGTCGCCATCATGATGGTCGAGGCCGAGGCCACCGAAAACGTCATCGAGCTCGTCGAGGGCGGCGCCCAGGCGCCGACGGAAACCGTTGTGGCCGAAGGACTTGAGGCCGCCAAGCCGTTCATCGCGGCGCTGTGCACCGCGCAGGAGGAGCTGGCCGGGGCGGCCGCCAAGCCGACCGCTGACTACCCGACGTTCCCCGACTACCAGGAGGACGTGTACTACTCGGTGGCCTCGGTGGCCACCGACGAGCTGGCCAAGGCGCTGACCATCGGCAGCAAGGCCGAGCGCGACGCGCGCACCGACGAGCTCAAGGCCGAGGTGCTGGCGCGGCTCACGGGGGACTCTGGGACCTACGAGGGCCGCGAGAAGGAGGTCAGCGCCGCGTACCGGTCACTGACCAAGAAGCTGGTCCGCCAGCGCATCCTCACCGACCATTTCCGCATCGACGGCCGCGGCATCACCGACATTCGCGCGTTGTCGGCCGAGGTCGCCGTGGTGCCGCGGGCGCACGGCAGCGCGCTGTTCCAGCGCGGTGAGACCCAGATCCTGGGTGTGACCACGCTGGACATGGTCAAGATGGCCCAGCAGATCGACTCGCTGGGACCGGAAACCTCCAAGCGATACATGCACCACTACAACTTCCCGCCGTTCTCCACCGGCGAGACCGGTCGCGTGGGTTCGCCCAAGCGGCGTGAGATCGGGCACGGCGCGCTCGCGGAGCGCGCCCTGATTCCGGTGCTGCCCGGCGTCGAGGAGTTCCCGTACGCCATCCGGCAGGTGTCCGAGGCGCTGGGCTCCAACGGCTCGACGTCGATGGGTTCGGTCTGCGCGTCCACCCTGTCGTTGCTGAACGCCGGTGTGCCGCTCAAGGCGCCGGTGGCCGGCATCGCGATGGGCCTGGTCTCCGACGACGTGGAGGTGGACGGCAAGACCGAGCGCCGCTTCGTCACCCTGACCGACATCCTGGGCGCCGAGGACGCGTTCGGCGACATGGACTTCAAGTGCGCCGGTACCAAGGACTTCGTCACCGCGCTGCAGCTGGACACCAAGCTCGACGGCATCCCGTCGCAGGTGCTGGCGGGCGCGCTGGCACAGGCCAAAGATGCGCGCGTGACGATCCTCGAGGTCATGGCCGAGGCCATCGACGCACCCGACGAGATGAGCCCCTACGCGCCGCGGGTGACCACCATCAAGGTTCCGGTCGACAAGATCGGTGAGGTGATCGGGCCCAAGGGCAAGGTGATCAACGCCATCACCGAGGAGACCGGCGCGCAGATCTCCATCGAGGACGACGGCACCGTGTTCGTCGGCGCCACCGACGGACTGTCGGCGCAGGCCGCGATCGACCGGATCAACGCCATCGCCAACCCGCAGCTGCCCACGGTCGGCGAGCGGTTCCTCGGAACCGTGGTCAAGACAACGGACTTCGGTGCGTTCGTGTCGCTGCTGCCCGGGCGTGACGGCCTGGTGCACATCTCCAAACTCGGTAGGGGCAAGCGGATCGCCAAGGTCGAAGACGTGGTGAACGTCGGCGACAAGCTGCGCGTCGAAATCGCCGACATCGACAAGCGCGGCAAGATCTCGCTGGTTCTGGTGGAGGAAGACAGCTCGGCTCCTGCCGATGCTCCGGCGGCCGCTCCTGCCGATGCCGCGACGGCGAGCAGCTGACTCCTCGACCGGGACGCGTCCCGGTCGGGCCGGCGCGCTGCACCGGAGCACCGCCGATGAGGTGGAATCGGCACCCCAGGCCGCACTGCGGCGCACCACGCTGCCGGGCGGCCTGCGGGTGGTCACCGAGTACCTGCCCTCGGTGCGTTCCGCATCGGTGGGGGTCTGGGTCGGCGTCGGCTCGCGCGACGAGGGTGCCACTGTCGCCGGCGCCGCGCACTTCCTCGAGCACCTGCTGTTCAAGTCGACCCCCAGCCGCACCGCGGTGGACATCGCACAGGCGATGGACGCCGTCGGGGGAGAGCTGAACGCGTTCACCGCCAAGGAACACACCTGTTACTACGCGCATGTGCTGGACAGCGATCTGGCGCTGGCCGTCGACCTGGTCGCCGACGTGGTGCTCAACGGGCGCTGTGCGGCCGACGATGTTGAGCTGGAACGCGACGTCGTCCTCGAAGAGATCGCGATGCGCGACGACGACCCCGAGGACGCACTCGGCGACATGTTCCTGAGCGCGCTCTTCGGTGAGCACCCGGTGGGCCGTCCGGTCATCGGCACCGCACGGTCGGTGGCGTCGATGACGCGAAACCAGCTGCACTCGTTTCACGTCCGGCGCTACACGCCGGAGCGGATGGTGGTGGCGGTGGCCGGCAACGTCGACCACGACGAGGTGGTCGCGTTGGTGCGCGAGCACTTTGGGCCGCATCTGGTCCGCGGGCGCGACCCCATCGCGCCGCGCAAGGGTGCCGGACGGGTCAGCGGCCGCCCCGCTCTGTTGCTGGGCAACCGGGACGCCGAGCAGGCTCACGTGTCGTTGGGCGTCCGAACGCCCGGGCGCGGCTGGGAGCACCGCTGGGCGCTATCGGTGCTCAACACCGCGCTGGGCGGCGGCCTGAGCTCCCGGTTGTTCCAGCAGGTTCGAGAGCTGCGCGGGCTGGCCTATTCGGTGTACTCGACGGTGGACGTCTTCGCCGACAGCGGCGTGCTGTCCGTGTATGCCGCCTGCCAGCCCGAACGGTTTGCCGACGTGATGGCGGTGACCGGCGACGTGCTCGATTCGGTAGCCCGCGACGGCATCACCGAGTCGGAATGCCGCATCGCCAAGGGATCGCTGCGCGGCGGCCTGGTGCTCGGTCTGGAGGATTCCAGCTCGCGGATGAGCCGGCTCGGTCGGAGCGAGCTCAACTACGGCAAACACCGCAGCATCGAGTACACCCTGCAGCAAATCGATCAGGTGACCGTCGAGGAGGTCAACGCGGTGGCCCGCCGGCTGCTCAACCAGCGCTACGGTGCCGCGGTTCTGGGTCCCTACACCACCAAACGGTCACTGCCCCAACGACTTCGGGCGATGGTAAGTTAGCCGAATGGTACTGGGCTTCTGGGACATCATGGTGCCCATCGTGGGTGCGCCCATGGCCGGCGGGCCCGGGACTCCGGCGTTGGCCGCGGCGGTGTCCAATGCGGGCGGGCTCGGTTTCGTCCCCGGCGGGCATCGCAGCGCCGAGCAGTTCGCCGAGGACATCGCCGCGGCGCGCAAGGCCACCACCGGCCCGCTCGGCGTGAACTTGTTTGTGCCCCAACCCAGCGTCGCCGACTGGGTGGCGCTGCACTACTACGCGGCAGAGCTCGAAGAGATTGCCGAGCACTACCAAGTGGAGGTCGGTCACCCGCAGCACGGCGACGACGACGAGTGGGAACAGAAGCTTGAGGTGGTGGCCGACGTGCGGCCCGAGCTGGTGTCTTTCACTTTCGGCGTGCCACCGCCCGACGTGATCCGGCGGTTGGGCGCGCTGGGTCTGCTGGTGATGGTCACCGTGACATCGGCCTACGAGGCCGGGGTGGCCGTCGCGGCCGGCGCGGACAGCCTGGTGGTCCAGGGCCCCGCGGCCGGCGGGCACCGCGGCACCTTCGCTCCGGACATGGAACCCGCCAGCGAATCGCTGCACCAGCTGATCGACCGCATCCGCAACGCCCACGACGTCCCGATCATTGCGGCGGGCGGACTGGGCACCGCCGACGAAGTCGGGGCCGTGCTGCGCAGGGGAGCGGTGGCGGCCCAGGTCGGCACCGCGCTACTGCTCGCCGACGAGGCGGGCACCAACTCGGCGTACCGGGTCGCCCTGAAAAACCCGCTGTTCGCCACCACCGTTGTGACACGGGCTTTCTCGGGTCGCTACGCGCGCGGTCTGGAAAACGACTTCACCCGCACGCTCGATCACGTCGCGCCGCTGGGCTATCCCGAGGTGAACCAGATGACCTCACCGATCCGGGAGGCGGCCGCCGCCATCGATGATCCCAACGGGATGCCACTATGGGCCGGGACGTCGTTCAAGCATGCCTGCGCGGGGCCCGCGGCCGACATCATCGCCAGTCTCGCGGCAACCAGTTAGCCCCGCGAACACCGGTCAGCCCAGCAGGTCGGCCGGGTCGGCGAACGGCAGGCCGAGGTCGGTGGCCACCTGTTCGGACAGCAGCCTGCCGTCATGCGTCGAAAGGCCTTTGGCCAGAGCATGATCCGACCGGCACGCCGCCTGCCAGCCGCGGTCGGCCAGCGCCAGCACGTACGGCATGGTCGCGTTGGTCAGCGCCACCGTCGACGTCTTGGGCACCGCGCTGGGCATGTTCGCCACGCAGTAGAACACCGTGTCGTGCACCGCGAAGGTGGGGTCATCGTGCGTGGTCGGACGGGAGTCCTCGAGGCAGCCGCCCTGGTCGATCGAGATGTCGACCAGCACCGCACCCGATTTCATCTGTGAGACAAGGGAATTCGAGATCAATTTGGGCGCCTTGGCGCCGGGCAGCAACACCGCACCGATGACCAGGTCGGCGCGCTTGACGGCACCCTCGAGCTCGTACGCCGACGAGTAGCGGGTGCCGATGCGGCCGGCGAACTCGGCGTCGAGCAGCCGCAGCTTGGCGACGTTGACGTCGAAGACCATGACCGTCGCGCCCATGCCGCCCGTGACCCGGGCGGCGTTGTAGCCGGCCGTGCCCGCCCCGATCACCACGACGTCGGCGGGTTTGACGCCCGGCACGCCGCCCATCAGCACCCCGCGCCCGCCGTGGGTGCGCATCAGGTGATAGGCGCCCACCTGAGCGGACAGCCGGCCGGCGACCTCGCTCATCGGCGCCAGCAACGGCAGTGTGCCGTCGGCGGTTTGCACCGTCTCGTAGGCGATCGACGTCGTTCCGGACGCCAACAGCGCTTCGGTGCACGCGCGCGACGCGGCCAGATGCAGATAGGTGAACAGGATCTGGTTGCGCCGCAACAGGTCATACTCGGCCGGCACCGGCTCTTTGACCTTGAGCAGCAGGTCGGCTTCGGCCCAGACCTGTTCGGCCGTATCGGCCAGCTGGGCGCCTGCGGCTTTGAACTCGGCATCGGGGATCGCCGATCCTTCCCCGGCGCCGGCCTGCACGAGCACGTCATGGCCGCGGCGGGTCAGCTCGGCGACGCCGGCGGGGGTGATGGCCACCCGAAACTCATTGGTCTTGGTCTCGGTCGGTACGCCGACTCGCATGATCGCCCCTTGGTTGCCGGTTCACGTTCAAGTGTGAAGAAAGTTCGCGAGGGGCGCAAAAGCTTGGTGTTTGCTGGCTATGATCGGCCAATGACCGACCCATCCGTGAAGGCCACCGTGCGGATCGACGCCCGGCCCGACGTGGTGTACCGGCTCATCACCGACCTGCCCACGCTGGCCGAGCTGGCCGAGGAGGCGGTGGCGATGGAGTGGCGCAAGGGCGACGCGGTGAGCCCGGGCGCGGTGTTCACCGGCCACAACAGGAGCGGCAGCCGGCGCTGGAGCACCAAGTGCACGGTCACCGACGCGGAACCGGGCCGTCGCTTCGCGTTCGACGTCAGCCACACGATGCTTCCGATCGCCCGCTGGCAATACGACATCGTCGCGGCCGACGGCGGGTGCGAGGTCACCGAAAGCACCTGGGACCGCAGACCCGGATGGTTCCGCAAGGTCGCCGGCAAGGCCACCGGCGTCAGCGATCGGGCGGCCGCCAACACCGAGCACATCCGGCTCACCCTGCAGCGCCTCAAGCGGCGCGCCGAGACCGAGTAGCCCGACGACACCACGGAGTCCGACATGACGCGACGCGATCCCACCGTAGCCGTCATCGGAGCCGGCATGTCGGGACTGTGCGTCGCAATCGCCTTGCTGCGCAACGGGATTACCGACGTCACCATCTACGAGAAGGCCGACGAGGTGGGCGGAACCTGGCGCGACAACACCTACCCGGGTCTGGTCTGTGACATCCCCTCGCGTGTCTACCAGTACAGCTTCGCCAGGAACCCCAACTGGTCGCACCTGTTCTCACCCGGCGGCGAAATCCAGGCCTATTTTCGCGACATCGCCGACCGTTACGCGTTGCGGGAACGGATCCGCTTCGGCACCGAGATCTGCCACGCGCGGTTCGACGACGGCCGCTGGGTGCTGCGTACCGACGCCGGAGAGGAACAGACGGTCGACTTTCTGATCTCGGCCACCGGCGTGCTGCATCACCCGCGCATGCCATCGATCGCCGGATTGGATGACTTCGGCGGCAACGTGTTTCATTCGGCGCGCTGGGATCACAGCGTCGACGTTCGAGGCCGGCGCGTCGCGGTCGTCGGCAACGGGTCGACGGGCGTGCAGCTGGTGTGCGGTATGGCCGGGGTGGCCGGCCACGTCGCGCTGTTCCAGCGGACCGCGCAATGGGTGCTGCGCCTGGCGAACCCCCGCTACAGCGGCTTCACCGCGATTACCCGACGAAGGATGCCGTGGCTGGATGGGCTGGCCTACCGCCTCTACAGCCTCGGATTCGACTACTTCGCGGTCGGACTGACCAAGCCGGGCCTGCGCCGAAAGATCATGGCGGCGCTGTGCCGCGCCAGCCTCTGGGAAATCCGCGACCCCGAGTTGCGGCGGGCGTTGACTCCCGACTACACGCCGGCTTGCAAACGACTGGTGATGTCGAACGGTTTCTACCGGGCGATGCAGCGCGACGACGTCGAACTGGTCACGGAGGGCATCGATCATGTGGAACGGCGCGGCATCGTCACCGCCGACGGCGTCCTACACGAGGTGGACATCATCGTGCTCGCCACCGGATTCGACACGCACGCGTTCTTCCGGCCGATGGAGCTGATCGGCCGGGACGGCATTCGTGCCAACGACGTCTGGCGCGACGGGCCCCGGGCCTACCAAACCGTGGCGCTGTCCGGTTTTCCCAACTTCTTCATGATGCTGGGGCCGCACAGCCCGGTGGGAAACCTCGCGCTGACGACCGTGGCCGAGTCGCAGGCCGACCACATCGTGGGCTGGATCGAATGCTGGCGCCGCCGCGAATTCGACACGATCGAGCCGACCGCCGCGGCGACAGAGCGTTTCAACGCGAAGCTCCGCGCCGCGATGCCGGACACCGTGTGGACCACCGGCTGCAACAGCTGGTACCTCAACAAGGACGGCGTGCCCGAGGTGTGGCCCCTGACCCCCGCTGAACACCGCCGGATGCTCGCCAACCCCGAACCCGGCCAGTACGACCTGCGGCGGTACGTCGCGGCCGGTTGAGCACGGCGGTTGAGGACGCCGGCCGGCGAAAGCGGCTGAGGACGCCCGCCAAAGAACCCAGTACCGGCGGTTTCGCATATCTGGGTCGCGTCCCTATACTTGGGACGCGCGACGTCCGCCGCACAGTGTGATCGAGGGCTAAACGCCGAGCTAGGGGGCACGATGCTGACTGTCGATAACCAAGCGGCGGGTCCGCACGACGCCTCGCTGGACCACGAGCGACTGGTGCTCGAGGCCCGCGATGTGAACTTCGACTGGGCGCAGCTGCCGTTCCACTACGTGCCCGGTGAGCCGTTCACCACCCACGTCCTCAACGTGCTGCACCTGCTGCTGCCCGCCGGCGAAGAGTTCTTCGTCGAGGTGTTCAAGCAGACGCTGCCCCTGATCAAAGACGACCAGCTGCGGCTGGATGTCCAGGGCTTCATCGGCCAGGAGGCCGTGCATTCGCAGGCGCACGCCAACGTGCTCGCCCACTTCGCCGCGCGCGACATCGACCTGACCCCCTATACCGGCCAGATCAAGTGGCTGTTCGACAAGCTGCTCGGGCCCCGACCCGGCTGGAGCCCGCGCCGCCGGCAGAGCTGGCTCCTCGAGCAGGTTTGCATCGTCTCGGCCATCGAGCACTACACCGCCATCCTGGGAGAGTGGATCCTCGACTCGCCGGCCCACGACCGGATCGGCACCGACCCGGTGATGCTGGACATGCTGCGCTGGCACGGCGCCGAAGAGGTCGAACACAAGGCGGTGGCCTTCGACACCATGAAGCACCTGCAGGCCGGCTACTGGCGGCAGGCGCGCGCCCAGCTCGTCGTGACGCCCGCCATGCTGCTGTTGTGGATTCGCGGCGTGCGGTTCATGTACTCGCTGGATCCCCAGCTGCCGGCGCGCACCAAGCCGCGCTGGCGGGACTACTTCTCCGCGGCGCGCCGCGGTTTGGTGCCCGGGCCGCTGCGCTTCATCCGGGCGATCGGCGACTACTACCGGCCAGGCTTTCACCCCTCGCAGCTCGGCGGGGTGGGGCTGGCCGTCGACTACCTGGCCATCTCGCCCGCCGCGCGAGCCTCGCACTGATCCGATGACCATGACCTCGACCATGACCTCGACCATCATCGCCAGCGACGGCGTCACACTGGCCGTACACCGGTACACCGACATCGACCCGGCGCGCCCAACCATCTTGGCAATTCACGGTTTTCCGGACAACCACCATGTCTGGGACGGCGTGGCCCAGGAGCTGGCCGGCCAGCCCTACAACGTCGTGGCCTACGACGTGCGGGGAGCCGGTGAATCCACCCGCCCCGCAAAGAGATCCGGATACCTCTTCCCGCAGCTGGTCTCCGACATCGCTGCGGTGATCGACAGTTTGGGCGTCGGGCGGGTGCACCTGCTGGCCCACGACTGGGGCTCGATTCAGGCGTGGGCGGCGGTCACCGACGACTCGGTGATGGGCAAAGTCGCATCTTTCACCTCGATCTCGGGCCCGCACCTGAACTATGCCGGCGCATTTATACGGTCGGCTCGCACGCCGCGGGCCGTGGCCCAGGTCATCAGGCAGCTCATTTCGTCGGGCTACATCGGCTTCTTCTTGTGCCCGATCGTGCCGGAACTGTCGTTCCGCTCCAGGATCGGCGTGAAAGTCGTTGAGGCCCTGGAACGCATCGGCCGGTCGAGCACCCGCAGCCAGCGCCACGACACCCTGCGTTCGGTCACCGACTATGTGCACGGGCTCAACCTGTACCGGCAGAACATGCCGGCCCCGATGGTGGCGCCGGGACGCCGGCTGCCCGAGACCACCGTGCCCGTCCAGACCGTGGTTCCGCGCCGGGACATCTTCGTCACCCCCGCGCTGCAACGGTTCACCGGCGCAATTCCGTTCGGCGCCAGGGTGATTGAGATCGAGGGCGGCCACTGGGTGGTGACGTCGCGTCCCGATGTCATTGCCCGGCTGACCGTCGAGTGGGTCGACCGCAACGTCGGCGGCTCAGGCTCGGCCGAGCTGCGCAGCGTCGGCCCGGCCGAGGTTCGCGGCGAGCGGCGCGAGGTGCGCGGCAAACTCGCGCTGGTCACCGGGGCCGGCGCCGGAATCGGCCGGGCCACGGCGGTGGAGCTGGCCCGGCACGGCGCCCGCATGATCGTGCTCGCCGACCGTGATGTGGCCGCCACCAACGAAACCGCCGACGCCGTCCGCGCCGCCTGCGCCGAGGCCGCGGTATACCAGGTCGACGTCAGCGACGAGGGCGCCATGAACGCCTTCGCGGCGCAAGTGCGCAACGAGCACGGCGTGGTCGACATCCTGGTGAACAACGCCGGCATCGGGATGGCGGGCCGGTTCTTGGAGACGAGCTCGGCGAACTGGGAAGACATCATGGGCGTCAACGTCGGCGGTGTGATCTCGGGCAGCAGGGCGTTCGGCGCGCAGATGGTCGAGCGCGGCGAGGGCGGAACCATCATCAACGTGGCGTCGGCGTCGGCGTACCTGCCGTCGAAATCCATGGTCGCCTACAGCACGACGAAGGCGGCCGTGCTGGCGCTCAGCGAATCCCTGCGGGCCGACTTCGCCGACGAGGGCATCAGCGTCACGGCGGTGTGCCCAGGATTCGTCAACACCAACATCGCCAGGAACACGATCTACGCCGGGATGAGCGCGGAGCATCAGGAGCGGGCGCGGGGAAAGGCCGATGCCGCCTACCGGCGCCGCAACTTCACCCCCGAAGCCACCGCCAAGGCGATCGTCAAGGCCGTCAGGACCGGTCCGGCCGTGTTGCCCATCGCCGCGGAGTCGCGGATCGGCTACGCGATGCGGCGCATCAGCCCGGGCATGATCCGGCTGTTCGCGCGGTTGGACATTCGGCAGACGTAGGGGGCTTCGGTGCCGGAGAGCATGTGGGCCAGCAGGCCCGCCGACCTGTACGGACGGCGCGACCACGACCGCTTTGGGTCGCTGCTGTGGGGCGTGCGGGCAGTGTTCGAGGGCTTCGCGGCGGTGTCGCGGTGGTCGCCCGCGCGGGTGAAGCCGGTGCAGCGCAAGCTGAGTGCGGTAGTGACCAAGCGCGAGCTCGCCGCGCCGGACGTCGTCGCGTTGACCCTGGCCGACCCCGCGGGTGGGTTGCTCCCGTCCTGGACGCCCGGCGGGCACATCGACGTCCTGTTGCCCTCCGGCCGGCGACGGCAGTACTCGTTGTGCGGTCCGCCCGGGCGGCGAACCGACTACCGCATCGCCGTCCGCCGGATCGCCGACGGCGGGGGCGGATCGATCGAGATGCATGAGGCTTTCGGCGTGGGCGACACGCTTTCATTCGAAGGTCCGCGCAACGCGTTCTACCTCGGCACCGCCGAGCGGGACGCGTTGTTCGTCATCGGAGGCATCGGGGTGACGCCCATCCTGCCGATGATACAGGCGGCCGCGCAGCGCGGAATCGATTGGCGCGCAATCTATACCGGCCGAAGCCGCGAGTACATGCCGCTGCTCGACGAGGTCGTGTTGGCGGGGCCGGACCGGGTGACGGTGTGGGCCGACGACGAGCACGGCCGCTTCGCCACCGTGGCGGAGCTGCTGGCCGGGGCGGGGCCGGCGACCGCTGTCTACGTGTGCGGGCCGAGCGCGATGCTCGAGGCCGTCCGCATCGCCCGCAACGAACATGCCGGTGCACCACTGCATTACGAGCGGTTCAGCCCGGCGCCCGTCGTCGACGGGGTTCCGTTCGAGTTGGAGCTCGCGCGATCGGGGCAGGTGCTCGCGATACCGGCGAATCGGACCGCACTGGACGTCATGCTCGATCGGGATCCGACGACGCCGTACTCGTGCCGGCAGGGATTCTGCGGGACGTGTAAGGTCAAAGTGCTTGCCGGGCAAGTGGATCACCGTAGCCGCGTCGCGGCGGGCTCGAGAGATATGCAGGACGGCATGCTGGTGTGTGTCTCGCGGGCCGTCGGTGAGCGAGTCGTCATCGACGCGTGAGGCGGTAGCCCAGGTGGGGCACCTTGACGCCGGGCGCCGGCTCCCAATCCAGGGTGCGGCCGTCGAGGCGAAAGTCATTCTTCTCATAGAAGCTGCGCGCCACGCGATTGGCTTCCGCGCACCACAACACGACGTCACCGCCGGGTTCGGAGGTCAGGGCCTTGTCGAGCAGCAGGCGGCCGACGCCATGCCGTTGACTTGCCTGCGCGATGTAGAGAGCATCGAGTTCGAGTCGCTCGGCGTCATCCGGGTCCGGCCCGAAGATCGTCATGCCGAGGAGCTGACCGCCGGCCTCGGCGACCCACATGCGCCACCCCGGGCGGCCGAGGTCGCGCGGATAGAGCAGCACGGCCCACCGCTTCGGCGAGGTCAGCGTGTCGAGTACGTCCGCGGGCAGTACGCCGGACCAGGATTGCCGCCAGACCGGATAGTGCATCGCGGCCACATCAGCGAAATCGGTGGGCGTGGCCTCGCGGATCGTGACGTCGGCCATTACGGCCGGGACTGCTCGAGGTAGGCGGCCAGCGCGTTGGTCAGACCCCGGCGCGCCATGTCGAGGTCGGCGTAGGACCCGAGTTGGCGTTCCGACACCAGGCCGCGCATCGCGCCGGGGATCAGGGCGGCCACCTCGCGAACCCGATCCGGGTCGACGGCCAAACCGGCGAACGCCTGCTGGCAGGTCTCCAGCCAGCTCTTGCCCCAGGAGAACAGCTCGGCGGCGGTGTGCGGGTAGAGCCGCTCGAGCTCGTCGGGATCACGCGGCAGCGCGGCCCGCAGATTTTCGATCGCACGCGAATCCGCCGACGCCAGGCCACGGTAGAGGGTCTCGATGATGGCGCCGACGCGCTCGCGCAGCGGCGCCTCCGCCGAGACGGGTGCCGACAGGGTGGAGAACGTCGCGGCGCGCCGCTCGGCGGTGCGGTGCAGGACCGCGGCCCAGAACCCGTCGGTGTCGCCGAACTGATACTGCACCGCGCCCCAGGTCGCGCCGATGTCCTTGGCGATGCGGTTGGCCGACACCGAGCCCGGCTCGCCGGAGGCCAGCGAGCGCAATGCCGCTTCGAGCATGCTTTCGCGAGTCGCATGGCCCCGCCGGTTCGGGCGCCGGCCCGCGACTCCTGGCGCGCCGCTCTGAGGGGTCATTCGCCGATCCTATCCACAGCCGACGGCCCGGACACGGGTTTTCATAGAGGGTACTTTGATTTTGTTGCGGCGCGGCCTATCATTCGTACGCGAGGGAGGGCAGCATGGCAGGGCTCGATGGCTAAGCCACCGTTGTCGATGAAACCGACCGGCTGGTTCCAGGTCGCCTGGTCCGACGAGATCGGCGTCGGCGACGTGCACAAAATGAAGTACTTCGACCAGGAGATGGTCGCCTGGCGCGCCGAATCCGGCGAGCTCACGGTCATGAACGCCTACTGCGAGCACCTGGGCGCGCACCTGGGGTACGGCGGCAAGGTCGTCGGCGAGGTGTTGCAGTGCCCGTTCCACGGGTGGCAGTGGAGTCGGGAAGGCCGCAACGTCTGCATCCCGTACCAGGACCGGCCCAACCGTGGCCGCCGCATTCGCACCTACCCGGTGGTGGAGCGCAACGCGTCGGTGTACATCTGGCACGACCTGGACCGTCGCGAGCCCTACTTCGACGCGCCGGACGTGTTCGCCGCGTTCGACGACGGCAGCAGCGCCGACGACTACTACCCGCAGCAGCGGCTGTACCGCGAGACCCTGGAACTGCACCCGCAATACGTACTGGAGAACGGGGTGGACTTCGCGCACTTCAAGTACGTGCACAACACCCCGATCGTGCCCGTGTTCACCCGGCACGACTTCGCCGAGCCGGTGTCCTACGTCGACTTCACCATCACCTTCGAGGGCGATGATGGGCAGAAGATCGAGGACGTCAACAGCGGCGTGCAGGCCATCAACGGCGGTCTGGGCATCGCCGTGACCAAGAGCTGGGGCATGATCGACAACCGCACCATCTCGGCGATCACGCCCGTCGACGAGTCCACCTCCGACGTGCGCTTCATGGTCTACATCGGCCGGACGCCGCACAAAGATCCCGTCGCGGGCCTCGAAAAAGCTCGAGCCAAGGCCGACGAATTCGGGCGCGAGGTGATCCGCCAGTTCGAGCAGGACATCGAGATCTGGTGCCATCAGCGCTATTCGGATCCACCCGCGCTGGCCACCGACGAGTACGAAGGCTTCACCGCAATTCGCCAGTGGGCCAAGCAGTTCTATCCCGACGCGTTCGCATCGCAGGAAGGCTAAAAGGCAATGAGTACAGCACCGGTTCGCGTCTTTCAGGTCGGGAGCGGCAACGTCGGCTCGGAGATGATCAGGCGGATCGTCACCCAGCCGGACATCGAACTGATTGGCGTGCACTGCTATTCGCCGGAGAAGGTCGGCAAGGACACCGGAGAGTTCGCCGGCCTGGCGCCCAACGGGGTGGCGTTCACCGGGACGATCGAGGAGATCATCGCCGCCAAGCCGGACGTGCTGACGTTCCACGGCGTGTTCCCCGACGAGGACCTCTACGTCAAAGTGCTTGAGGCGGGCATCAATATCGTCACCACCGCCGACTGGATCACCGGCTGGCACCGCGACAAGAACCACCCGCACCCGTCGGGCAAGCCGGTGACCCGGCTGTTGGCCGAGGCGTGCGAGAAGGGCGGCGCGACGTTCTACGGCACCGGGATGAACCCGGGGCTGAACCAGATCCTGGGCGTGGTGTGCTCGGCCGACGTCGCCGACATCGAGAACGTCACCACCATCGAATCGGTCGACGTGTCGTGCCACCATTCCAAGGACACCTGGATCGAGGTGGGTTACGGCCAGCCGGTCGGCGACCCCGAAATCCCCTCGAAGCTCGAGAAGTACACCCGCGTGTTCGCCGACAGTGTGTACATGATGGCCGACTGCTTCGACCTGCCGCTCGACGAAGTCAAGTTCAGCTATGAGCTGGGCGCGTGCACCAAGGACGTCGACCTGGGCTGGTACACGCTGCCCAAGGGTTCGCTGGGCGGCAACTACATCAAGTACCAGGGCATGGTCGACGGCGTGCCGCGGGTCGAGACACACCTGGAATGGCAGATGACCCCGCACACCGATCCCAGCTGGAACATCAAGGGCTGCTACATCACTCAGATCAAGGGCGACCCCTGCATCTACAACAAGCACATGATCTTCCCCAAGCCCGGCGTCGACCTGTCCAACCCGGACAACTTCGCCTCCATCGGCATGACCGTCACCGGCATGCCCGCGCTGGCGTCGATCAAGTCGGTGGTCGCTGCGCCGCCGGGGCTCATCACCAGCGCCGACCTGCCGCTGCGGGGATTCGCCGGGCGGTTCAAGAAGTAGACCGGTCATGGCGAGTTATTTGCCGCGCTCCGCGGTCTAGCCGCGGGGGCGTATCCACTCGGTGCCGCCGCTAGCGGTTTTCTTGTCCGGCACTGCCGACCGCCCACTCATCGAGATGACGCACCTCGCTCCGATAGCCGAGTGTGTCACAGGCCGGGTGGCCGCGGTCATGTGAATTGATGTATCGGTTGTATACGTTCAGCAAAAGTGGTTGCGCCGGACCTGGCACCGATATATCAAAGACGTTTGGCGCGGCGCGTCTGACGCGCCCAGAACGCCGTTCACGGGTAAGGAACTCATGCGCGGTGAGCCGGAGCGCTGACTCCGCCGGCGGACTTACGTGAACGATTTCCCACCGCTCGACTGCGCAGGGGGACGGCGGTCCATCGCCGCACTTTCTGCCATTTGCCGTAGCCGCTGAGCTATGCAGCGGTCTTCTTGTGCGTACTTGCGGTGTTGAGCCGCGTGTTGCCGATATTCATCCCTACGATGTTCGTTCTGTCCGGCTGCTTCTTCGTATGCCTTGGCAGCTCGGTCGTGACCATCTGCGGATGCGACCAAGCTGTCGGCCGCAGATCGCTGGGCTGCCTGCGCTGCTCGCCGCGCTTGCTCCGCTCGTTGACCGGCGCGAGATGCTTCCTCGACGAGCGATTGGGGATCACCCCATTCGGTCTCGGCGGGGTTATCGTTCTCAGACATAGCGGGCGCCTTTGGTTGACAGTCGGATTGACTCTAGCGGCGCACGGGGAATGATCGGTTCTTCCGTTTCGGCCGCGGGCTTTACAGGTTGCGGGCCACGTGCCAGTACGAGACATACCTGAAGTCGGCTTAGGTGGCATCAGGGGAGCTGGGATCGCTCATCGGTGTTATGACGTTCGCTTTCAGCCATTTCACGACGGATGTCGGCCTCTTCGCGCCCAGCACTGGCTCGTGCGCGTTCCTCGCTGTCTTCGGCGCGCTGCAGTCGCTTGCGTTCACGCTCGGCGTCGGTCCCCTCGCGTTTGTCTGCGCGCATTTCTCGTTGGTTTGCCGCCTGCTCGCGGTGGTTGGCGATGCTTTCCCGCTCGGAAGCAATCCGTTCTCGCTCATCTGCGAAACACTCGTGTCGTGTCAGCTCGACCTCCCGTCGCGCCAGAGCCCGCTTGCGCTCATCAAGCTCCGCCGCCCGCCGATCAAGTTGCTCTGCGCGACGATCCAGCTCACTAGCCTTTTCGGCATCGTGCTCAGCTCCCACGACTTCCCGCCAACGCTTCACGGCGATCAGCGACAGTGGCTCGCAACGCGCGATTGCGCGCCAGGCGCTCCACTCCTTCGGTCAGTTTCTCTCGCCTAGCCGTGAGCCTCTCTCGCTCACGCGCAAGATGTTCGCGCACAGCCGTAATGCCCTCGCGCTCGGCGGCGATCCCTTCGGGCTCAAATGCAACGCTCTTACGTTCCCGTGCGGTGCAGATGACCGGCTTGTTCACGGCACGCAAACAGGCGCTTCGATCACGCTGTCCTCCCGAACCGACCTTGATCGGCACCGGCTAGCGATCGCCGAAGTCATATTTGTGCAGGCCGTCGTCGTGGCCCTTGCACTTCAGGTTGGTACACCGCCGCCGTGGCGGCGACGAAACCTGCATCTGGTGCTTCTCGCCGTCCCAATGCGTTAATCCGATGGTGTAGAGCTCGGTATCGTCGCCGCAGATCGGGCACTTATGGCCGGGGTCGCGTTCGATAATCGGTTCGATTGCCATGAATCTTGAGGCTAGAGGTTCGTGCGCTGTAGAGACTGTGGCCAAAAGACCCACAGCACCGGGCATTTCGTCCCTACCTGCTGTGGTCGCGCCGCAATTAGATGGTCATCGTCCCTGGTCATCAATCCACATCGATTCCGGGAGGTCATCATGGCAGGAGGCACCGTCGCTCGCGTCACCGAGATCAGCGCGAGGTCCGACACCAGTTTCGAAGATGCGGTGAAGACTGGCATTGCTCGGGCCGAACAGACGCTGCGTGGTGTCAGGTCGGCTTGGATCAAGGAACAGGTGGTGGATGTGGAAAACGGGGGGATTGTCGCTTACCGCGTCAACATGCTGGTCACATTCGTCCTGGAATAGCAGCGACAATGAACCGCGGTTGCTGGTTGCCGTCCAGGGCGGCGGCCACCTCAGCCGGAATCTCGATCGCATACACGTTCGAATAATATGGCGGACCACTCGCCCGTGGCCACGCGAAAGCCTCCACCTGTGGATGAGCGCCCGACTGTGGACAACGCCGAGCCGAAACCCGCTTCACGCCTCCGTCTAGGGTGAAGGCCATGCGGGTAGGAGTGCTGGGAGCCAAGGGCAAGGTCGGATCGGCGATGGTGGCGGGTGTGCAGGCCGCCGAGGATCTGAGCCTGTCCGCCGAAGTGGACGCCGGCGATTCGCTGAGCCTCCTCACCGAGGGCGATACCGAGGTCGTCATCGACTTCACCCACCCCGACGTGGTGATGGACAACTTGAAGTTCGTCATCGGCAACGGAATTCACGCCGTCGTGGGGACCACCGGCTTCACCGCCGAGAGGCTGCAGCAGGTGCAGGATTGGCTCGCCGACAGCCCGAACACCTCGGTGCTGATCGCGCCGAACTTCGCGATCGGGGCGGTGCTGTCGATGCACTTCGCCAAGCAGGCCGCGCCCTTCTTCGACTCGGCCGAGGTGATCGAGCTGCATCATCCGCACAAGGCCGACGCGCCCTCGGGCACCGCGACGCGCACCGCGAAGCTGATCGCCGAGTCGCGAAAAGGCTTGCCGCCCAACCCCGATGCCACCAGCACCAGCCTGCCGGGCGCGCGCGGCGCCGACGTCGACGGCATCCCGGTGCACTCGGTGCGACTGGCCGGGCTGGTCGCCCATCAGGAGATCCTGTTCGGCACCGAGGGGGAGACGCTGACCATCCGTCACGACAGCATCGACCGGACCTCGTTCGTGCCCGGTGTGCTGCTGGCGGTGCGGCGGATCAAGGAACGCCCCGGCCTGACGGTGGGTCTCGAGTCCCTGCTCAATCTGCAATGAGCTGAACCTGCAATGACCCTCGATCTGCCATGACGAAAGCGCTGCGCACCCAACTGCTCGTCGCCTTCATGTGCGTCGCGCTGTTGGTGTACTTCGTGCTGTTGGGGCGCGTGGCCGTCGCGATGATCGGCTCCGGACGCGCCGCCGCCGTCGGCCTCGGACTCGCGGTGTTGGTCCTGCCCGTGATCGGGCTGTGGGCGATGATCGCCACCTTGCGCGCCGGATTCGCGCACCAGAAGCTGGCCCGGCTGATCGCTGCCGACGGGATGGAACTGGACACCAGCGCGCTGCCGCGCCGGCCGTCGGGCCGCATCCAGCGCGACGCGGCCGACGAACTGTTCGCCACGGTGCGCACCGAAGTGCAGGACCACCCCGACGATTGGCGGCGCTGGTACCGACTGGCCCGTGCCTACGACTACGCGGGGGATCGCCGCCGCGCCCGCGAGGCCATGAAGACCGCCTTGGACTTACACCGAGACCTGCAGAGGCGCCCATGAGCAAGACGCTGCTGATCGTGCACCACACGCCGTCGCCGCACACCCACGAGATGTTCGAGGCGGTGGTCTCCGGCGCCACCGATCCCGACATCGAGGGCGTGGAGGTGCTGCGACGCCCGGCGCTGACGGTCTCGCCGGCGGAGATGCTGGCCGCCGACGGGTACCTGCTGGGCAGCACCGCGAACCTCGGCTACATCTCGGGCGCGCTCAAGCACGCGTTCGACTGCGCCTACTACCAACTGCTCGACTCCACTCGCGGGCGACCGTTCGGGCTTTACCTGCACGGCAACGAGGGCACCGAGGGTGCCGAGCGTGCCGTCGACACCATCACCACCGGGCTGGGGTGGACGAAAGCCGCAGCGACCGTGGTGGTTTCGGGCAAACCCGGTAAGGACGAGTTACAAGCGTGCTGGGAGCTCGGGGCGACCGTCGCCGCCCAGCTGATGGAGTGACGCCCGCCTAGGTGTGGGTCAGCCTGAAGGCGTCGGCCGGTTGGGCCAGCGCCAGCGCCGAGCTGGTGCCGAGCGGTCCGTGCCGATCGAACAGGGTCGCGGCGCCGGTGGCGACCCCGGCCGTGGCGTAGTGGCTCTGGGCGGCGAGTCCAAGGAATTCGCCGTCGGGCAGCCGGGTCGCGGTGACGGTGTAGTCGGCGTTGATGTAGCGCAATCCGCGGGTGCCCCAATGGGTGAGCGAACTGGTGATGTCACCGACGAACGCCAGGCGGGTGAACGGCGTGAGCGGGTGGCCGTGCACCATCGGGCGAAACAGCCGGGCCCAGGCGAACTTCTGGGAGTGGGTCTGTTCCCATTCGCCGGCGGCAATGCCGGGACTGCCTTCCGACGTGGCGCCGTACCCCCAGATGAGAAACGGCATCTCCGCCGTAAAGCCGTCCGAGGACGTCGGGAGCGGCGGCATCTGCGCGGGGGACGACCATACCTGCCCGTCGGGATGATCACCGCGGCGCAGGAACAGCGCGCTGGCCCGCGCGACGACCGTGCCGTTCTGGACCAGGTTGCCGTCGACCAGCTTGATGCGCCGGCCCTCGCGCTGCACCGAGGTCTGGATCTGCACCGGCTCCATCAGGGCCGGGCGCAACAGGTCCACCGTGAAGCGGGCGGGCTGCAGGTCCGGATCGATGCCGGATTGCTCTATGCCCCAACCCAACAGGCCCCCGACGATCTGGCCGCCCATCGCCGCGCCCCACGGCCCCTGCGTGATCTTGCCCGGAACATAGGAGTCGCCGTCTACAGTGAAAAACGCCTCGGGCATGATGGCGGGATCCTCGATCGTCACCGCTATCACGATAGGACACCGGATAGTAAGGACCGGGCATGCCTCCAGTGATTAGAATTCCGCGCGGCCACAACCCGTTCCCGGTGACCGGCGTGTCCCAGGGCCGCGACGGCATCCCGCGCTATGACGAGCTGCCCGCCACCCTGCTGGACATGCTCGCCGAACAGGTCGACGCCCGTCCGGACGCGGAAGCTCTGGTTGAGCTGGGAGCCGGCCGGCTCACCTACCGGCAGCTGTGGGACCGCGCCGCACGGGTGGCCGGCGGGCTGCGCGACGCCGGCCTGCAACCCGGTGACCGGGTGGCGGTGCGCAAGCACGCGGGGATCGACTGGGCGCTGGCGTTCTGGGGCACCGTGATGGCCGGTGGCGTTGCGGTGGCGGTCAATACGCGATCGGCGCAACCGGAGGTCGAATTCGTTCTGTCCGACTCCGGCGCGCGGGTCGACCTGGCGCCGGATTCGCCGCTGCCCGACGGGCGGCCGTACGTCACCGAGCAACTCGGCGCCGCCGACACGGCCGCCCTGTTCTACACCTCGGGCACCACCGGCCACCCCAAGGGCGTGCCCACCACGCACGAGGCATTCCTGACCAACACCGAGAACGCGATCCGCTGTCTGCAGCAGCCGCGGGATCTCGGAGAGGCGATGCGCACCCTCATCTCGGTTCCGCTGTTCCACGTGACCGGTTGCAACACACAGCTTCTGGCCGCGTCCCGGCTCGGGGGAGCATCGGTGATCATGCCCGCACTCAACCTGGACACGTTGCTCGCCGCGCTCACCGCCGAGCGGATCTCGGTCATGGTCACGGTCCCGGCGATCTACTCGCTGTTGTTGCGGTACAGCGGGTTTGCCGCGGTCGATGTGTCGAACGTGCGCTGGGTGGGCTACGGCGGGGCGCCGATCGCCCCATCGCTGGTGCGGTCGGTGAAGGACGCGTTCCCGCACGCCACGGTGTTCAACGGCTACGGCATGACCGAGACGGCGTCGCTGATGACCGTGCTTCCCGACCGCGAGGCCGTCGAGCACGCCGACTCCGTCGGTTACGCGGTGCCGTCGGTCGACCTGGGTCTGATCCCGTTCGGTAGCGACGAGCAAGGCGTCGGTGAGTTGGTGGTGCGCGGCGCCAACGTGACCGCCGGGTACTGGAACCGGCCGGAGGTGACCGCGGCCACCATCGTGGACGGCTGGCTGCACACCGGTGACGTGGTGCGCGTCGACGACGCGGGCCGGGTGCACATCGTCGATCGGCTCAAGGACATCATCAACCGCGGTGGCGAGAACGTCTCCAGCGTCGAGGTGGAGGCCGTGCTGCTGGCGGCGCCTCACGTCGCGGACGCCTGCGTGCTGGCCGTTCCCGACGACGTCATGGGTGAGAAGGTGGGTGCGGTGTTGTTCGGCAGTGACGACGAGATCAACGTGCCGGCGGTGCTCGACCACTGCCGCAGCCAGCTGGCCGACTTCAAAGTGCCGCAATATGTCACGGTGGTCGCTGACGCACTGCCGCGCAACGCCGGCGGCAAGCTGCTCAAGGCCAGGCTGCGCGAGCAGGTCCGGTGGGGCGAGCCGCTGCGATGAGCGCGAGCCTGCTGGTCGCCAACCGCGGCGAGATCGCCCTTCGAATCATCCGCACCGCAACCGAATTGGGCATACGAACGATCGCGGTCTACGCCGAAGACGATGCGGACAGCCCGCATGTGCACGCGGCCGACGAGGCTATCGGGCTGCCGGGCACCGGCCCGCGGGCCTACCTCGACCAGGCCTCCGTGCTGGCAACGGCCAAAAGCTCCGGCGCCGATCTGGTTCACCCCGGTTACGGCTTCCTCAGCGAGAACGCCGAATTCGCTCGCGCCTGCGCGGCTGGCGGCCACAGCTTCGTGGGTCCCGACCCCGGGGTGATCGAGTTGCTCGGCAATAAGACGGCGGCCCGCGGCGCCGCGATCACCGCCGGGGTTGCGGTGCTGCCCGCCACCGATGGACCGAGCAGCATCGAGGACGTCAAGGAGTTCTTTGCGGCACACGGCGCCATCATGATCAAGGCCCTGGCCGGCGGCGGCGGGCGAGGAATGCGCAAGGTGCACAGCGCCGATCAGATCGACGAGGCCTACCAGCGCTGTGCCGCCGAAGCGCGGCTGGGCTTCGGTGATTCCGCGCTGTTCGCCGAGGCGCTGCTCACTGACGCCCGCCACATCGAGGTCCAGGTCGTGGCCGCACCGGCCGGGCACCAAACACACGCGCACGCGGTCGGCGACCGCGACTGCAGCATCCAGCGACGGTATCAGAAGCTGGTCGAAATCAGCCCCGCCCAAGGGATTTCGGATGGCCTGCGCCGGGCCCTGCACCAGGCGGCGGTGCGGTTGTGCGCCCGGGTGGGACTGCGCGGGCTGGCCACCGTCGAATTCCTGGTTACCGGAGAGGAATTCGTCTTCCTCGAGGTCAACCCGCGAATCCAGGTCGAGCACACCGTCACCGAGGAAACCACCGGGCTCGACCTGGTGGCCGTCCAGCTGGCCATCGCCGGCGGCGCATCCATTTACCAGCTGGGGCTGGCATCCGGAATCGCCTCCGACGGCATGGAAGTCATCGGCGAGCCGGCCGCGCGCCGCGGCATCGCGATTCAGCTCAGGGTCAACATGGAGACCTTTGGGCCCGACTTCGCCGTCGTGCCCTCCGCGGGCACGCTCACGGTGTTCTCCCCGCCCAGCGGCCCCGGCGTGCGCGTCGACACCTATGGCCGGGCGGGACTGGTGATCAGCCCCCAGTACGACTCGCTGCTGGCGAAGGTCATCGCGCATGTGCACGGGTCGTCGTGGCAGGCGGCGGTGCGCAAGGCGCGCACCGCTTTGGCCGAGTTCAGCATCAAGGGCGTCTCGACGAACATCGAATTCCTGCGCGAGCTGTTGTCCGACGACCGGGTCGAGTCCGGTTGGGTGAGCACCGGTTTCCTCGATGAGCGGCTTCCCGAGTTGGCCCGGGCGGCGCTGTCTCACCAGCAAGAGCCACGGACGGCGGCGGTCGAGCTCTATCCGGGCGAGGATGCGCTGCGCGCGCAGCTGGCTGGCACCGTGGTCGAGGTCGCGCCCGAGGGCGCCGAGTACGCAGCGGGCGGCCAACTGGTGGTCCTGGAAGCGATGAAGATGCAGCACGTGCTCGTCGCGCCGGACGCGCTGCGGACCGTCCGGATTCTGGTGACGCCCGGGCAGGTGGTCGGGACCGGGGATCCGTTGCTGGTCTTCGTTCGCACGGCGGCGGCCGGTGACGGCGAGTCCGTTCTGGCCGCAACGGATCTCGACCGACCGCGGGCCGATCTCGACGAGGTGATGCACCGGCATTCCCTGACCCTCGACGAGGGCCGCGAGGCCGCGGTTGCCAAGCGGCACAAGCAAAATCGCCGCACCGCGCGGGAGAATATCGACGATCTCGTCGATCCCGGCAGCTTCGTCGAATACGGCGCGCTGGCGATCGCGGCGCAGCGCAGCCGTCGCTCGGAAGAGGACTTGATCGCCAACACGCCCGCCGATGGACTGGTCGCCGGCCTGGCCGCCATCGGCGCGGACCGGTTCGGCCGGGCCGCGGCGCAGGCCGTCGTGGTGTCCTACGACTACACCGTGCTGGCGGGTACGCAGGGCATGCGCAACCACGCCAAGACCGACCGGGTGTTCGATCTGGCCGCGCGAAAACGGTTGCCCGTGGTGCTGTTCGCCGAGGGCGGCGGGGGCCGGCCGGGGGACACCGACGTCGGCGGCGCCGCCGGGCTGGACGTCCCGACCTTCCGGATGCTGGCCGGACTGAGCGGGGAAGTGCCGCTGGTGTCGGTGGTCTCGGGGCGTTGCTTCGCCGGCAACGCCGCGCTGGCCGGCGTGTGCGACGTCATCATCGCGACACCGGACGCCAACATCGGGATGGGCGGGCCGGCGATGATCGAGGGCGGCGGGCTGGGCGCCTACCCGCCGGAGGCGATCGGGCCGATCGGGGTGCAGCGGCGCAACGGCGTGGTCAGCCTTATCGCCCGGGACGAGGCGCACGCGGTCGCACTAGCTAAGCAATACCTGTCGTACTTCCAGGGCGCCCTGAGCGACTGGACGGCGCCCGACCCGCGGCTGGCCCGGCATGTGGTGCCGCAGAACAGGTTACGCGCCTACGATGTGCACCGTGCGATCGAGGCGATCGTCGACGTCGGCTCGGTGCTGGAGCTGCGGGGAGACTACGGCGTGGGGATCGTCACCGCGCTGGTGCGCGTCGAGGGAGTGCCATACGGGCTGATCGCCAACAGCACTCACCACCTCGGTGGCGCCATCGATGCCGAGGCGGCGGACAAGACCGGCGACTTCCTCGCCCTGTGCGAATCGTTTGGGCTGCCGGTGAT